>NZ_BAAAOA010000046.1:422082-446406 GCF_039530085.1 Kocuria aegyptia | reverse complement strand
GGGGCCCGGCGACCGGGTCGGCGGGGTCAGTAGGCGAAGGACCGGTCGAGGGCCTCGAGGATGCGGTCGAGGTCCGGCACGTACCGGTCCTCGACGGCGGCCACCGGGTAGGGCAGGTGGAAGGCGCCCACCCGCAGCACCGGCGCCTCGAGGGAGTAGAACGCCCGTTCGGTGATGCGGGCGGCGATCTCCCCGCCGAGCCCGCCGAAGGTCGGGGCCTCGTGCGCGACGACGAGGCGCCCGGTCCGGCGCACGGAGTCCTCGACGGTGTCGAAGTCGATCGGCGACAGCGAGCGCAGGTCGATGACCTCGACGCTGCGCCCGTCCTCCTCGGCGGCCTGGGCGGCGGCGAGGGCGACCGGCACGAGCGGCCCGTAGGCCACGACCGTGGCGTCCTCGCCCGGGCGGACGACCTGCGCGGAGAACGGGTCGGTGGTCGGGCGCTCGACGTCCACCGCACCCTTGAGCCAGTACCGCCGTTTGGGCTCGAAGACGATCACCGGGTCCTCGCAGGCGATCGCCTGCTGGGTCATCCAGTAGGCGTCCTGGGCGTTGGACGGCGTGATGATGCGCAGCCCCGCGGTGTGGGCGAACAGGGCCTCCGGGGACTCCGAGTGGTGCTCGACGGAGCCGATGACCCCGCCGTACGGGATGCGGATGGTCACGGGGACCGTGACGTCCCCGTTCGTGCGGTTGCGCATCTTCGCCAGCTGGGTGGTGATCTGGTTGAAGGCCGGGAAGGAGAAGCCGTCGAACTGGATCTCGCACACGGGCCGGTAGCCGCGCAGGGCGAGCCCGACGGCGGTGCCCACGATCCCGGCCTCCCCCAGCGGGGTGTCCATGACGCGGTGGGCGCCGAAATCCTTCTTGAGCCCCTCGGTGACGCGGTAGACCCCGCCCAGGGAGCCGATGTCCTCGCCCATGAGCAGCACCCGGGGGTTCTCCTCCATGGCCCGGCGCAGGCCGGCGTTGACGGCCTTGGCGATCGTCAGGTCGGGAGCGGCGTTCATGCGAGATCCTCCTGGGTGCCGGCGGAGCGCTCGTCGGGGACCCCGCCGACGGGGTCGGCCGCCACGGTCAGGCTCGCGGCCTGCGTGCCGCGGTCGGGCCCGGCGGTGCCCGCACCGGGTGCGCTGCCCGGCCCGGCGTCGGTGTCGGTGTCGGTGTCGGCGTCGTCGGTGTCGTCGAAGCCGGCCTGGTAGGCGGCGTACCAGGCGCGCTCCTCCTCCACGAGGGGGTGGGGCTCGGCGTAGGGCCGGTCGAAGAAGTCCTCGAACGCGGGCGGGTCCATGGCCAGCACGAGAGCGCGGGCCTGGTCGGCGAACGCCTGGGCATCCGCCGCGACGTCGGCGAAGAAGTCGTCGCCGGTGCCGTGGGCGTCGCGCAGGTGCGCCTCCAGGCGGATCAGCGGGTCGAGCTCGCTCCAGCGGTGCTCGTCCTCCCGCCGGCGGTACTTGGTGGGGTCGTCCGCGGTGGTGTGGGCCCCCAGCCGGTAGGTCTCGGCCTCCACGAGCACGGGGCCCTGACCGGCGCGGGCCTTCTCGAGCGCGTACCGCGAGGCCGCCAGGACCGCCAGGACGTCGTTGCCGTCCACGCGGATCCCCTCGAAGCCGTAGCCGGCGGCGCGCTCGGCCAGGGGCACGCGGGACTGGGTGCTGAACGGCACCGAGATGGCCCACTGGTTGTTCTGCACGAAGAAGACCACCGGGGCGTCGTAGGACGCGGCGAACACCATGCCCTCGTGGACCTCGCCCTGGGTGGAGGTGCCGTCCCCGAAGTAGACGACCGCCGCGGCCGGCTCCACCTCCCGGCCCTCCGCCTCGGCCGCCCGCCGGTCCAGGTCGATGCCCATGGCGTAGCCCACCGCGTGCGGGACCTGGCAGCCGAGCACGATCGAGTAGACGTTCATGTGGTGCCGGCTCGGCCGCCACCCTCCGGCGCTGTGCCCGCGGAACACGGTGAGCAGCTCGGCGGGCTCAACGCCCCGCTCGATGGCCACGGCGTGCTCGCGGTACGTCGGGAACACGTGGTCGGCCGGGCGCAGCGCGCGGGCCGAGCCCACCTGGGCCGCCTCCTGACCGCGCATCGGCGCCCACAGCACCAGCTGCCCCTGCCGCTGCAGGTTGGTGGCCTCCTCGTCGAAGCGGCGGGCCAGCGCCATCGAACGGTACAGCTCGCGCAGCTGCTCGGCCCCGACGTCACGCACGTACGGGGACAGGACCGGGTCCTCGCTCAGGCGCCCGTCCCGGTCGAGGAGCCGCACCAGGCGCGTGCGCACCTCCGGTGTCGGCACGGTGCGGGCCGGCACGGGGGCGGCCGGGGACGATGGAGCGGCATCCATGGGCAGGACGTCCTTTCGGGTTGCGCGGGAGGGAGCCGGGCCGGCGCGGCCGCGGGTCAGAGCACGGGCGGGTGGGGGAACTGCGCGCACAGCTCCAGGAACCGGGTGTTGGCCTCCGGCTCCCCGATGGTCACGCGCACGCCCTCGGCGCCGAAGCGGCGCACGGCCAGCGCGTGGGCGTCGCACAGCTCGGCGAAGCCTCCGCTGTGCTCCCCCAGGTTCAGCCACACGAAGTTCGCCTGCGTCTCCGGATACGGCCAGCCGAGCCGGTCGAGCCCGGCGAGGACCCGCTCCCGCTCGTCGACGACCCGCTGGACGCGCTCGGCCACCTGGTCGTAGTGGCGCACGGAGGCGATCGCCGCGCGCTGGGCGAGGTCGGTCACGGAGAACGCGGGGGACGCCTGGCGCAGGTACTGGGTGATCTCCTGGCCGGCCACGGAGTAGCCGATCCGGAGGCCGGCCAGACCGTGCGCCTTGGAGAACGTCCGCAGCACGACGACGTTGGGGTGCCGGCGGTACAGGGCGACGCCGTCGACGAGGTCGTCGCGGCGCTGGAACTCCTGGTAGGCCTCGTCGATCACCACGACGACGTCCCGGGGCACGGCGGCGAGGAACCGCTCGACCTGTGCGGTGGTGAGGCTGGGGCCCGTCGGGTTGTTCGGCGTGCACAGCAGCACCACCTTGGTGCGCCCGGTGACCGCGGCCGCCATGGCCTCGAGGTCGTGGGAGCCGTCCCGGCGGTTCGGGACCGGGACGCCCAGTCCGCCGGAGAGCCCGATGCTGATCGGGTAGGCCTCGAAGGAGCGCCAGGCGTGCACCACCTCGTCCGGGCTGCCGTCCTCGCCGGCGCCCACGAAGGCGCCCAGTAGCTGGTTGAGCGCGCCGAGGCTGCCGGCACCGGTGACGATGTCCTCGGCCGGCACGCCCAGGAACTCGCCGAGGACCTCCCGCAGCTCCGCGGAGGTCGTCTCGGGATAGCGGTGCACCGCGTCCCAGCCGGAGAGGACCTCCTTGACGGCGGGCACGGGCCCGAACGGGTTCTCGTTGGAGGACAGCTTGTAGGAGACGAGCCCTTCCACCACGACCGGGGGCTTGCCGGCCGCGTAGCGGGGAAGTCGGGACAGAGCCGGGCGCGGCCGGACCGCCGGGGTGGTGGCGGTGGCCGGGCCCGAGGCCGGGGCGGTGCCGGCCAGGGTGCGGGTAGCGTCGCTGGTACTCATGGGGGTCATGCTATCCCCGCACCCCGGGGGTTCCCCCGGTGGATGACGCCCCTCCGGACGACCCGGTGCTTTTCGGGGCGAAAGCTACAACCGGGTTCCGCCAAAGTTGGCGGCGGGCGACAATTCGTCCGCCCGGGAGCGCGCGGGCGCCGTGGGAGAATGTGCCCATGCCCAACACCGATCGCATCCTGTCCTCAGGGCGCGCGGCGCTCGCCGCCGCCGTCCCGCCCGTCGCGCTGGGGCCCCTCGACGGCCGCTACCAGCCCGTGGTCGCACCGCTGGTCGACCACCTCTCCGAGGCCGCCCTCAACCGCAACCGCGTGCACGTGGAGGTCGAGTGGTTCGTGCACCTCGCCGGGCGTTCGGTGCTGCCGGGCCTGGCGCCCCTGACCGAGGAGCAGATCGCCGGGCTGCGCCGGATCGTCACGGACTTCGACACCGACTCGGTCGCGGAGCTCGCGGAGATCGAGGCCGTGACCGTCCACGACGTCAAGGCCGTGGAGTACTACATCGGCCGCCGGCTGCCCGCCCTGGGGCTGGAGCACCTCGTGCCCCTCGTGCACTTCGGCTGCACCTCCGAGGACATCAACAACCTGGCCTGGGCCCTGGGCGTCAAGGACGCCACGACCGACGTGTGGCTGCCCGCGGCGCGGGCGCTCGTGGCCGACGTCGCGGCGCTGGCCGAGTCCGCGGCGGAGACCCCCATGCTCTCCCGCACCCACGGCCAGCCCGCCACGCCCACCACCCTGGGCAAGGAGATGGCGGTGGTCGCCCACCGCCTGGGCCGCCAGCTGTCCCGGATCGAGCGCACGGAGTACCTGGGGAAGATCAACGGCGCCACGGGCACCTACGCCGCCCACTACGCGTCCGTCCCGGACGCGGACTGGACGGAGGTCTCGCGCGAGTTCGTGACGGGCCTGGGGCTGTCCTGGAACCCGCTGACCACCCAGATCGAGTCCCACGACTGGCAGGCCGAGCTCTACGCCGACCTCGCCCGGTTCAACCGGATCCTGCACAACTTCTGCACCGACGTGTGGTCCTACATCTCGATCGGCTACTTCCAGCAGATCCCCGTGGAGGGCGCCACCGGCTCCTCCACCATGCCCCACAAGGTCAACCCCATCCGCTTCGAGAACGCCGAGGCGAACCTCGAGCTCTCCAACGCCCTGCTGGACGCCCTCGGCGCCACGCTCGTGACGTCCCGGTGGCAGCGCGACCTCACGGACTCCTCGTCCCAGCGCAACATCGGGGTCGCCTTCGGGCACTCCCTGCTCGCGGTCTCCAACGTGAGCAAGGGACTGGCCCGCCTGGACGTGGCGGAGGCGGTCCTGGCCGCCGATCTCGACGCGAACTGGGAGGTCCTCGCGGAGGCGATCCAGATGGTCATGCGCGCCGAGGCGATCGCCGGTGTCGAGGGCATGGACAACCCCTACGAGCGGCTCAAGGAGCTGACCCGCGGCCGCCGGGTGGACGCGGCGCGGCTCCAGGAGTTCGTGGCGGGCCTGGGCCTGTCCCCGGCCGCGGAACGACGGCTGTCCGGGCTGACCCCGGCCACGTACACGGGCATCGCGGCGGAGCTCGTGCGCTTCCTCTGAGCCGCGCCCCGCACGACGGCGGGGTGCCCGGGCGCGGAGCTCGCTCGTGCCCGGGCACCCCGTGCCCCGCCGGTCCGTGCCGCGCGGCACGGACCGGCGCGGATCAGACGGACGGGAGGTCGTGCAGGTTGTTGCAGACGGTGTCCTCGGGGGCGGCCCACAGCCGCTTCCCGCACCCGGCGGACACCACGCGCACCCGTAGCTGCCCCGACGACCCCGGGACGTAGTAGAGGTGGATCCCGCTCTCGATGTCCCGGATGATCCGGGTGGTCGAGCGCGGGGACCACACCTCGGCGGGATTGCACAGCGCGACGATGTTCCCGAGGGGGTCCGTGCGGACGCCCGTGACGGGTCGCTGGTCGGTCATCGCTAGAACTCCTGAACTCGCGCCCCCGGGTCGACGCTGCCGCCCCGGGGATCAGTCCTATACCACGGTGTGGGCCTGTGCGCCACCCTCCATCAGGGTCGCGCGCCGGCCATCTCGCTTTTTGTTTGCTTTTGACGCTCTCCGCGCGTTCGCTTTTGACTCACGCCCCGCCGCCCGGGATCATCGGTGCCTGAACCCTCTCTCGCGGTGGACCTGGATCCTGGTCCGCGGGACCGGAGAGGACGGTGCTCGGACCACGGCCTTCGGGGGAAGGCCGGCTCCGGGCGCACCGGGGCACAGTGATCATGACAGTGGGGGATCATGACAATGGATGGGGAACACTCGATCAGGCTGCGGCTTCTCGGCAACGTCGAGGTCGAGCTCGACGGCACCGTACTGGCCCTCGGCCACCGGCAGCAGCGCCTGCTGGCCGCGCTCGCCGTCCTCGGCCCCAAGCCTCGCCGCTTCCTCGGCGAGCTGCTGTGGCCCGACCGGACCGCGGAGCGCGCGATGGGCAGCCTGCGCACCACCGTCTTCAACATCTCGCGCCAGGTGCCCGGGGCCGTCGGGACCCGCGGCAACAACATCGCCCTGGCGGAGCCGGTCACCGTGGACCTGCACGAGCTGCGCGAGTCCCTGCACCGGGCGGCCTCCGCCACGGCGCCCGTGACGGAGGACCCGTGGTTCCTGTCGCCCGACGGCGCCCAGCTGCTGCCCGGCTGGTACGACGGCTGGGTCATGGCCGAGCAGGACCGGCTCCGGACCCTGTACGTCAACGCCGTGGAGCACCTCGCCCGGCTCTCCCTCGAGCGCGGGGACTTCTACCGGGCCCACGTGCTCGCCGACAACGTCCGCGCCCTCGACCCCCTGCGCGAGAGCGCGGTCCGCGTGTCGATCGAGGCGGACCTGGGCCTGGGCAACAACGCCCCGGCCCTGCAGACCTTCCGCAGCTTCTGCAGCACGATGGCCGACGAGCTCGGCGCGCCGCCGTCCCCCCAGATCACCCAGCTGATGGGCCACATGCGCAGCGCCTGACGCGCTCCCGCCCGGAGCGGTCACACCCGGAGCGGTCACACCCGGAGCGGTCACACCCGGAGCGGTCACACCCGGAGCGGTCACACCCGGAGCGGTCACACCCGGAGCGGTCACACCCGGAGCGGTCACACCCGGAGCGGTCACGCGCCGGGCGTTCTCGCCGGCGGAGGAACGGTGTCCCCGCGACCCGCGAACGGGTCGCGGGGACACCTTCTGGCTGCTCATGGCCGGGTCATCGTCCCGAGGTCAGCGCGGCCGCCGCCGAGCGCACCGGGATGCCGCGCCAGGTGGTGTGGGGCAGCAGCTGCTCGCCCTTCATCACCAGCGACAGCGCGTCCACGGAGGCACCCGCGCCGACGGTCGTGTCGTAGAGCACGATCGAGCGCGCGCCGACGCTGGCCCCGGGCAGGATCTCCACGTGGGACATCTTCATCACACGGTCCTCGAAGAGGTGCGTCTGCAGCGACACCTCCGTCGAGACGGCGGCGTCGTCGCCGATGTGGACGAGGTCGAACTCGGTCAGGTAGGTGGTGCCGATGTAGGTCCGCCGCCCGATCTGCGCGCCGAACAGGCGCAGGACCGGACCGATCAGGGGTGTGCCCACGAGGCCGCCGATGAGGGCGGGGACCGCCGCGGACTCGTACACGCCGGTGACGAACTCGCTGCGCCGGACGAAGTTGTCCCACAGCGGCTCCACGCGCTGGCGGTACCGGCCCACGATCGCCCACTTCAGGACGACCACGGCGAGGACCACGGTCAGGCCGGTGGCCAGCGCGATGAGCGGCAGCACGGCGACGAAGCCGAGCAGCGTCAGCTGGGGCACCAGGGCCACGGACGCGAGCAGGCCCAGGTAGCCGATCAGCCCGATCAGCGCCGGCGGGACCGTGATGCGCAGCGCCTCGATGACCAGACGGGCCGCCACCTTGCTGCGCGAGGGCCGGTAGGTGAGGCTCTCGTCGTAGTTGCCGCTGTCCTGGCGTCGCGGCAGGAACATGGCGGGCGAGCCCAGCCAGGACGTGCCGTCCGGCACGTCGGCCGGGGGGACGGAGGCGACGCCCACCAGGGAGCCCTCGCCCATCCGGGTGCCCGAGGGCACGAACGCGGCGTTGCCCACGAACGAGCGGTCGCCCACCACGGTGCGCTCCATGTACAGGTGACCGTGGTGGTAGACGGCGCTGCCCACGCTGGCCATGTCCGCGACGAAGCTCCCCTCGCCGAGGGTGAGGAGGTCCGGGTCGACGTGGCCGACCGTGGAGACCTCGGAGCGCGGGCCGACCTTGGCGCCCAGGGCGCGCAGCCAGGGCACCGTGTACAGGGTGGCGTACAGGGCGTTCGTGCTCTCCAGGCTGGTGGACAGCAGCTGGTCGGCCATCCACTTGCGCACGCCCAGCCCGCTGCGCACGGGGTGGATGCCGGTGGGCGTCCGGCGCAGGACGATCTTCCGGCCGACCGCGACCACGGCGCAGACCGTGAGCACGTAGACGACGCCGACCGCCGGGGTGAGGGCCAGCCCCACGGGGAGGCCGAACTCCAGGGCCGCGGCCCAGATCATCAGGAAGGACGGGAGCACCAGCACGAAGGGCATCAGCTCGAGGGCCATCCAGCCCAGGAGCAGCCCGGCCGCGAGCGGGGCGGGCCAGCGGCCGCCGGGCAGCGGGCGCCGCTCCATCCGCTCGAGCAGCTCGTCGTCGCCGTCACCGGGCCGGGCCGGGGAGCCCAGCCAGTGCTCGCCGGCGGGGATCGTCTGGTTGCGGGAGGCCAGGGACTGCTCCGCCAGGCGGGCGCCGTCCTCGATCCGGGTGCCGGGCTGCAGGAGGGCGTTGGCCCCCACGAACGCGTCGTCGCCGATGTGCACCGGTGCGATGGTCACCCATCCCTCCTCGACCTGGGCGGTCTGCACGGAGGAGTTGTAGCCGATGCTGGCGCGGGAACCCACGGTGACGAGCGAGGGCAGGCCGATGGCGGCGGTGCCCACGTGGGCGTCCGGGCCGATCCTGGCGCCCAGCAGGCGCAGGTAGACGGCGGCCATCGGGGTGCCGGTCAGGAGGCTGAGCGGTGAGAGCCGGGTCAGCCCGTCGATGCACCACAGCAGGTAGTACTGCCTGCCCCAGAGGGCGTGGTGCCCGGGTCTGACGAAACGGCCCAGCACCCGGGAGCCGAGGAACGGCAGGAAGAAGCGGGCGGCCACGGAGACCACGACGCCCACGAGCAGCATGTCCCACATCAGGGCGTAGCTGAACTGCCCGCCGTAGGAGTACAGGACCGCGGCGAGCGGGGAGCCGACGAGCATGGCCGCCAGCACCATCGTCGTCACCTGCGCGAGGCCGCACAGCGCCACGCGGCCGCTGGTGTGGTGCAGCGGCGCGGGGCGGTCGTCCGGGGCGGCCACGGCGGGCACGGCCGCCGGGGCGGCGTCCAGGTGGCGTGCCAGGTCCCGGACGGTCGGGTAGGTGTAGACGTCCGCGATGGAGATGTCCTGGTCGGGGTGCGCCCGGCGCAGCTCGGACGTGGCGGTCGCGGCGAGCAGCGAGTGCCCGCCGAGGTCCATGAAGAAGTCCGCCTCCACGGAGAGCTGGTCCTCGGGGATGCGGAAGACCTTCGACCACACCTCCGTGATCCCCCACTCGGTGTCCGTCTCCGGCGGCACCAGGCCCATCGTCGTCACGAAGCGGGGCGTGCTCGGATCCGGCAGGTTCTTCCGGTCCACCTTGCCGCTGACCATCATCGGCATCGCGGGCAGGATCTCGTAGAAGGACGGCACCATGTACGGCGGCAGCGCCGCGACCGCGGAGTCGTGCAGCAGCTCGAAGAGGGCGCGCTCGTCGCGCACCGGGGTGCGCAGGGTGAGGAACGCCGCGACGTCGTCGCCGCCGGAGACGAGCTTCACGGCGGCGTCCGCCACCGCATCCTCCCGGCGCAGCACGTTCTCGATCTCCTGCAGGTCCGCGCGGTGGCCGCGGATCTTCACCTCGCTGTCGGCGCGGCCGAGGTACTCGATCTCGCCGTCGGCCATGATCCGGCCCAGGTCGCCGGTGCGGTAGATCCGCCCGGCCCGGGGCCCGTCCGGGTGCGGGCGGAACCGCTCCTCGGTGACGTGCGGCAGGTTGACGTAGCCTCGGGCCACGCCCGGGCCGGCGATGCAGATCTCGCCCGGCTCGCCCTCGGGGACCTCGTTCATGTCCTCGTCGAGGATCCGCACCTCGTAGGTGGGCAGGGGCTTGCCGATGGTCACGGGCCGCCCGGGGGCCAGCTCGCCCCACGTGGCCGTCACGGTGCCCTCGGTGGGGCCGTAGGTGTTGAGCATCCGGCGCTCGGGCGTGGACCACCGCTCCACGAGCTCGGCGGGGCACGCCTCGCCGCCCACCAGGATGCTGCGGATGCGGGGCAGGTCGTGCTCCAGGGTGGCCAGGACGGTCGGCACGCAGTAGAGCACGGAGATCTCCATGCGCTCCAGGAAGTCGGCGAGCCCCTGTCCCAGGCGGGCGTCGTCGGTGGGGCCGGCCACCAGGGAGGCCCCCACGGCCCAGGTCGGCCAGATCTCCTCGATGGAGAAGTCGAAGGCGATGGTCATGCCCTGGTAGACGCGGTCCTCGGGGCGGACGTCGTAGACCTCCGGCACGATCTCGATGAAGTTGCAGATGCTCGAGTGCGCGACCTCGACGCCCTTGGGGCGGCCGGTCGAACCCGAGGTGTAGATGATGTAGCACGTGGGATCGCCCTCGTGGCGGACCACCGGGCGGTGCGCGGGCGCCTCCGCGAGCCGCTCGCCGATCCGGCCGACGTCGACGACGTCGGCGGGAGCGTCCTCGACCACGGCCACGAACTCGGCGGAGGTCAGCAGGAGGGACAGGTCGGAGTCCTCGGCGATGAACTGCACGCGGTCGGCGGGCAGGTTCGGGTCGATCGGGACGAAGCCGGCGCCCGTCTTGAGGATCGCCAGGAGGGACGCGTAGAGCATCGTCGAGCGCTGGAGCAGGATCCCGACGCGGTCCCCTGCGCCCAGGCCGTAGCCGGCGATCAGGTGGGCCATGCGGTTGGCGAGCTCGTCGAGCTCCGCGTAGGTGTAGGCCCGGCCGTCGGCGTGCAGCGCCTGGGCGTCGGGGGTGAGGTCGCAGCTGCGCTCGAAGAAGTGGTGCAGCCGGGTGGGCTTGGTCTCCGTGCTCCGGACGCCTCGGGTCGCGGGCTCCGTCCACGGGAACGCGCCCGCGGGGCCTCCCTTCGCCGCGGCCTCGTCCCACAGCACGCGCTCTGCCGCCGCAGCCTTGTCGCGGCGCTGAGAGCGATGTGGCACTGAGGTCATGTCCAACTCCTTTCGATGCACGGGCACCGGTATTACCGGCACGTCCGTTCTACGGAGCGGGGTGTTATGGCCTCCTCACGGATCCGTCACGAGGGCGTTATTCCTGCGTTATCGATGCGTTCGGCTCCGGAGCTGCCAGGGGCGACGTCCGGCTCCGGTCGGTTCTCAGTGGGCAACATCACAGCTCTCATCTCGCTCTCCGAGATGTTCTCGACTGCAATCGCGCGGTTCCCGAGCCGGTGGCGGCCGGTCGCGGGTCTCCCTCCCTGCGCGCGCATCGCCGAGCCCGGACGACCGGAAGGTTGTCCGGGCCACAGCTCCGGGGACAGGAAAATCCTCCGTGTTACCTTTCGTGAACGCTCACCGGGGTGCGGACGTCCCCGAGGACCGGCCCGGAGCCGAGGCGGCCGTCCGGATCCTGCCGCGGGGACCGTCTCGCCGCGTCCGCCCGGTGGTCGCGGTCGATGCGGCCGGGCCCGTGTGCGAGGTCCGTCGCGCAGCCGTGGACCGGGCCGGCCCGAGCTCCGCGAGGGAGGCTCCCGCGATCCCGCCGGAGGTGCCCGGCGCGGGGCGGTGCAGACGTCCGTGCCGCGCGGTGCTCAGGCCGCCGCGCGGCCCGGCCAGCCCGGTGTCCTGAGCCGGCGCCGGAGAGTGCTGCCGGGCCGGGAACCGGTGAACTCGCCCTCGGCGCCGCATGCCGCGACCCAGCCGGGGGCGTCCCGCCCCAGCAGGTGCGCGGCGCGGGCGTAGGCCTGGGCCTCCACCGCGGTCCGGGCGGCGACGACGACACGGTCCCAGGGGCTGGCCGCGGCGGCCCCGGTCGCCGGGTTGACCAGCACGCTGCCGTGGCCCGCCACCACGGCGAGACCCCGCCGACCGCGCTCGACGAGGGCCTCCCGGACCCAGGGCTCCACACCGGTCCGGGGGCCCGCGGGCCGTGCGGTCGGCGCGGCGCCGACGAGGGCTGCGGCCTCGGCGGGCGGTCCTCCCACGGCCCACGCTCCGCCGACCTCGGCGACCAGCGCGTGTCCCGGGTGCGCCTCCGCGAAGAGCTGGACGGTGCGGTCCGCCGCCCACGCGTCGGCGACCGGCCCGAGGTCCAGCACCGTGCCGCGGCCCATGCGCAGCCGACGGGTGGACGCGTCCAGTTCGACACGCCCGATGCCGGGCGCCGGGTGCGGGGCGAGGCCGTCCAGGTCCCGCCAGGCCGCCGCACCGGTGGTGGGGTCGGCGAGCCCGCTCGTGAGGCGGGCGGCGAGCAGGGCGGCCGCGATGATCTCGGCCAGGACGGGCCCGACCACGACGTCGACGTCCTCGTGCTCGGCGAACCGGTTCAGCAGGGACAGCTCCGAGTCGATGCGCTCGGGCGCGACGGCCCGGACGACCTCGCGGTGCACGCGCTCGGCCAGCCGGAGGGCCTCGGCCTGGAGATCCGGGGCGGGGGTGCGCACGGCGCCGGCGTCCGGGGCGCGGGGCGGGGTCGGGGTGGGCATGACCGTCTCCTGGCGGTGAGGGGAGAGGCGAGCGTCGACGGCGTGCGGGGGGACACGGGCCGGTGCTGACGAGCATACGTGCGCCGGAGCCCGCCGGGCGGTGACGTGACCGCCTGTTACCCGACCGTCATCGTGGCGCGCCGGAACCGGCCCGCATCGGACTCCGGCGCCGGCGCGCCGGCCTGCGCACCCACCGGGACGCCGAGCGGGGTCCCGGCCGACGCCCCCGCCCAGCGGAGCACGTCGGCGGGCCGGTTCGTGGTGAGCTGCTGGACGCCGAGCGCGAGGCACAGGTCCACGTCCCGTGCGGTGTCGACCGTCCAGACCCGCAGCACGCGTTCCTCCGCCCGCCACTGCCGCACCAGCTCCGGGCGGGCCCGGACGAAGTCCAGTCCGGGGCCCACCAGGTCCACCAGGCCCGCCGAGATCACCGGCAGCGCCGGCGGCACCACGAGCCGCATGCCGGCGTGGAGCACCGCCGCGGCCGCGCGGCCCACGCGCAGGCTGTCCCGGACCGTGCGGTGGGTGGCCGTCTCCACCAGCTGGCACACGTGCCTGGGGGGCACCGTCTCCAGGAAGTGCCGCACGGCGTCGGGGTGGAAGCTCATGAGGGAGACCGTGACGTCGTCCAGCCGCCCCGTCTCGGGGTCCCAGCCCTCCCGCATCAGCAGCCCCAGGACCTCCTCCTCGAGCCGGTGGCCGAACGGGCTGGGGTGCTTCGTCTCCACGGCCAGGCCCACGGGCCGGCCCGCGCCCCGCAGCAGGTCCAGCAGCTCGGGCAGGGTGAGCAGCTGCCGGTCCGGCGCCCCGTGGCCCGGCGGGATGCGGACGCCCTTCCAAGAGGTCCAGTCGAGTCGGCGCAGCTCGGCCAGCGTGCGGGCGGAGACGGGACCCCTGCCGTTGCTCGTGCGGCCCAGCTGGGCGTCGTGGTGCAGCACGAGGTGGCCGTCGCGGCTGAGGTGGACGTCGCACTCCACGCCGTCGGCGCCGTCCAGCAGCGCCTGCACGTACGCGGCCCGGGTGTGCTCGGGAAAGGCCGCGCTGGCCCCCCGGTGCGCGTAGACGATCGGCCGCACGGCGCTCCCTCAGCTGTCGGTCGGGGCGCGGTGGCCCCGCTCGGGACCAGGCTAGGGAGAGCCGGTGAACGCGGGGCCACGCCCCGAAGGACCTTCCGTGAACGACGACGACGCCCCGCGGGCCGCGGGGCGTCGTCGTGCTGCGGGTGGCGCGGGACCGCCGCGCGGGGCCTACCGCTCGCCGGTGATCTCCCCGTGGGCCGCGGTGTCCGCGTCGGTGTTCCGGTCCCGCTCGCTCTTCCGCGACTTCCCGCCCTCGAACCGGGGAGCCCGTTCCTCGGGGGTGAGCTCCGCGGGGAACGTCGTGGGCAGCGGCCCGAACGCCTCGTGGGTCGCGGCGATGACCTGCTTGGACATGGCCAGGTTCGCTCCCCCGCCGACGACCGCGCCCACGCCGAACGGCAGGGCACGGCCGAACACGGCGCCGGTCTGCTTGAGCAGGAAGCGCTTGACGAACATGTTGCGGATGATCCGGCTGACGTCCAAGGTCTTGGAGTCGTCCTTGCCCATCATCAGGCCCCAGGACGACATCATGCCCCGGCCCTTGGTGCCGCTGGCCAGGATCTGGTTCATGACCTGGCGGCCGTCCTCGCCGAGCATGAGGGCCATGACCATGGTGCGGGTCTTCTCCGGGTCCTCGGTGGGCACCCCGTGCAGCTCGGCGATCGCCTGGGCGTACAGGGCGGTGGCCTCCAGGTAGCCGACCACCGCGAAGGAGGACAGCCCGAGGGACGCGACGGTGCCGATACCGGGGACCACCGCGGTGGCGCCGACGGCCCCGCCGCCCATGGTCACGGACCGGACGTAGATCTTCTCGAGCCGCTTGGCGATCTGCTCGGGCGTCTCGTCGGGGTGGTCGGCGCGCTCCTTCCGGACGAAGCCCAGGACCACGGGCCGCTGCACGCGCAGCACGGTGTCGAGAAGCTTGTTCATGGCGGGCTTGGGCTTGCCCTCGTCGTCGAACGCGTTGCTCAGGGGGTTCAGGTCCATGGCGTGCTCTCCTTGTGGGGTGCCGGGACGGTGGGTCTCGGCCCACTATATGCACAGCAGGCTGACCGGGTCCCGGGATTCGCCGACGGCGCAGGGCGGAGCCCGGTCAGCTCCCGGGCAGCCGGGAGACGGAGGGGTCGACCCGTTGGAAGGAGTCCGGGAACTCGGCGCGCAGCCGGACCAGCTCCCGGGCGAACGCGTCCAGGTCCCGGTCCTCCTGACTGACCGGCTGCCACTGCCGGGCCGGCAGGGCGTGCCCCTGGTCGTCGAGGGCGACCATGACCATGAGGCAGTTGGTCGTCAGCGCGAGCTCACCGGTCGCGGGGTCCCCCGACCAGCAGTTCACGGAGATGTGCAGGCCGCGGGCCGCGGTGTGGATCAGCCGCGCCCTGACCTCCACGAGGTGACCGATGTGCATGGGCCGGTAGAACCGGACGCCCCCGGCGTAGACGGCGATGACCGGGCGGCCCGCCCACCGGGCCCCGCACACGTACGCGGCCTCGTCGATCCAGCGCATGGCGGTGCCGCCGTGCACCTTCCCGCCCCAGTTGATGTCCGTGGGAGCGGCCAGGAAGCGCAGCACGGTCTCCTCGGCGGTGCCCTCGTCCGTGTACCGCTGCTCGGCCATCAGCGCCTCGATGCTGTTGCGCAGCTCGATCCGCCGCTGCGTGATGGCCGACTGCTGCCGCTCGTGCTCCGTCTCGGGCGCCCACTGCGGGACGGGGGTGGGCCGGCCGTCCCCGTCCACGGCCACCATGATGATCAGGCACGTGTCCTTGAGCGTCACCCCGTGCTCGCGCGGGTCCGCGGAGGCCACCTCCACCCGGATGTGCATCGAGGACCGGCCGGTGTGCACGATCTTGGCGGAGACCTCCACCATGTCCCCCACGCACACCGGGCGGTCGAAGTGGATGTTGCCCACGTACGCCGTGACGCAGTACGCCCGGGACCAGCCCACGGCGCACGCGTACGCGGCCTTGTCGATCCACTCGAGGACGCGACCACCGTCCACGGTGCCGGTGCGCCCGGCGTCGGTCGGGGCGGCGAGGAAGCGGAGAACAGCGGTGTCGCGTGCGGCCATGCCCCCAGTGTGGCACGGGCCACGGCACGTCCGGCCCCCCGGGCCGGTCCGCCGCTCACCCGACGAGCGGCGCCCACGCGTTGAGCCGGCGCAGCATGTCCGACTTCTTGCGGGTGTGCCCCTCCATCCGCACGAGGATGTCGTCGAGGGCCTCGATGGCGTCCACCACGAACGGGCCCTTGTTGAGCATGACGCACTCGGCGCGCTGGCCCATCGCCGCGTCCGTGACCTCGGCCCGGGAGGGCAGGCCCTTCTTGGCGAGGGACTCGAGGACCTGCGTGGCCCAGACGACCGGCACGTGCCCCGCCTCGCACAGCCACAGGATCTCCTCCTGCACCTCCGCCATCCGCTCGAACCCGGCCTCGACCGCGAGGTCCCCGCGGGCGATCATGACGCCCACGTCCTGCCACCGCATGGCCTCCAGGAGCATGGGGGGCAGGGACTCGAAGCCGCCCACGGTCTCGATCTTGAGGGTGACGTCCAGGGCGGAGTTGCCGATCCGCTCGAGCTCCCGCAGCAGGTCGGTCACGTCCTCCCGCGAGCGCACGAAGGACATGTTGACGATGTCGGCGTGCTCGGCCACGAACGGCAGGTGCGAGCGGTCCTCGTCGGTGAGCGCGGAGATGTGCAGGTCCGTCTCGGGCAGGTTGATGCCCTTCCCGGCCTTGAGCCGGGCGCCGTCGGGACCGGCCTGCAGGACCTCCAGGGTGATCTCGTCGGGCGTCACGGAGCTGATCCGGCAGCGGATCTTCCCGTCGTCGATCCACACGGGCTGCCCGTCCCGGGCGTCCGTGAACACCTCGGGCAGGGAGCAGCCGATCCGGAAGGGACCCTCGGCCCGGACCGGGGCGGGCGCGAGGTCCCGGGTCAGCACCACGGTGTCCCCCGCGCGCACGCGCAGGGACTGCTCGACGGCGGGCAGCTCGCCGAGCACGCCCTCCGTGCCGTCCTCGGCCCGCACGGCCAGTCCCGTGGCGAAGTACACGGTCTTGGAGCACTCCACGAGCACACCGGGGCCGGTGGCCTCGAGCACCCGCAGCGTCCGGCCGGAGCCGCGCGCGTCCCTGAGCCGCAGCCTCTCCCCCGGGGTGCGGGCCGCGGTCCAGGCGGCGCCGGCCACGGGCACGGCCGGGGCGTCGTCGTCGACCCCCGGATCCGCCTCGCCCAGCCAGAGGCGGGCGGGGGCGATCACCCGGCCGCTGCTGTCCCGGGTGGGCTTGATCTTCTCGACCTGCGGTCCGGGCTCGATCGGCCCGGTCCGCAGCTTGGGCCCCGCGAGGTCCATGGCCACGCGGAGCTCGCGGCCGAGCGCCTGCTCGGCCGCGCGGACGTGGCCGATCATCGCCGCCCACTGCTCGGGGCCGTCGTGCGCGCAGTTGATCCGGGCCACGTCCATCCCGGCGCGGACCATGTCCTGGACGAGACGGGGGTCCTCGGCGGCCTCCGACGGGAAGGTGACCATGATCCGCGTGCTGCGCCCCTCCCGGCCCGGGCCGAGCAGCGCCGCGGTGTTGCGGCGCAGCACCTCCGTCCCGGGCTCGTCGGGCTCCTCGGACCCGGGGACCTCGGTGCCCTCGTCCGCCCGGCCCGCGAGCACGCGGAGGGTCTCCAGCACGGCACCCAGGTGGCTCATCACCCCGGCCTCCATCCGCCCCAGGGAGGACACGCCCAGGCTGCTGAGGTCCCGCTGCAGGTCCCGCACGTCCTGGCTGCGCACGGCGACGTAGTCCACGAGGTTCAGCGCGGAGCGGCGGTGGCGCGGGTTCACGCGCTCGAGCTGCGGCACGGCGGCCCGACGGGCCCGGAGCACCACGTCGACGAGCTCCGCGACCCGCTCGTACAGCTGCGCGGCGCACTCCTGTCGGGCGGTCGCCGTCATGGCGCGCTCCTCCCCGCGGTCGCGGCCGGGGGCTGCCCGGCCGTGACCGCCGTCGATCTGCTGACTTCCCATGATCCTCCTCGTCGGTCCGGCTGTCAGCGCCGACCGTAGCGGGCCGGGGCGAACAGCGGCTGAACGCGAGGGGACGGGGGTCGGAGGGGTGCGGGCGACCGGGGACCGTGCAGGCGGCAGCCGTGGACGGGGACCAGCCGGCGGGGGCCGGTGCCGGCCGCCGCCGGCGGGCCCGTCCGCGTGCGGTGGACGGGCCGTGCCTCCGCACCGCCGGAGCCGTGGAACCCACCACGGGGAGCGGAGGAGGGCTAGGCTCGTGCGGACGCCACCGCCTGCGCCCGCCCCGCGGCGGGCGCAGGCCCCGCTACCGGAAGGAACCGCTGTGATCAACTCGGAGAACATCAGGGCCTACGTGGAGCGCATGGCCTCGGGCGAGCCCGCCCCCGGCGGCGGCGCCGCGGGCGCCCTGCAGGCGGCACTCGGCGCGGCCCTGCTCGCGATGTCCGCCCGCTACACCACGGGGTCCGAGCACGCGGACCGGGCCGCGCGCACGGCCGACCGCGCCGAGGAGCTGATCCCGCGCGCACTGGGCCTGGCCGACGCCGACGCCGAGGCCTTCGGTGCGCTGTCGGCCGCCTACACCCTGCCGAAGGACACCGACGAGGAGAAGGCCGAGCGCTCCCGGGCGGTCCAGGAGGCCACGGCCGGCGCCGCGCAGCCCCCGCGGGAGCTGATCGGGGTGGGCGCCGAGGTCGTGGGGCTCGCGCGCGAGCTGACCGGCTGGTGCAACCCCAACGTCCTCAGCGACGTGGCAGCGGCCTCCGAGGCCGCCCGGGCCGCCGTGGCCACGGCCATGGTCACCCTCGAGATCAACGTGCGCTCCCTCAAGGACGCCGCCACCCGCGAGCAGCTGCGCGCGGGGCTGGCCGAGGGCGAGCAGGCCGTCGAGGACGCCGCGGAGCTCACCCGGCGGATCCGCGAGCGCGTCCAGGACTGAGGACCGCGCGCGGCCCCTCAGCCGTCCGCGGCGGCGGGGCGGCGCACCCAGAAGGAGCCGACGACGGCGAGCAGCGAGATGACCGCGCCGCACAGGAAGGCCGCCCGGACCCCGGCGGCGGCGGCCTCGACGCCCGGCGCGTCGGAGGCCGCCGTGCCGAGGGTCATCACCGTGATGAACAGCGCGGCGCCGGCAGCCCCGGCGACCTGCTGCACGGTGCCGACCACTGCCGACCCGTGCGCGTGCAGGTCGTGCGGCAGCGCGCCGAGACCCGCCGTGAACAGGGGCGTGAAGATGAGGGCGAGGCCCACGCTCAGCACCACGTGGGCGAGCAGGACGGCGGGCACCGGGGTCTCCTCCGAGGTGAGAGTCAGGCTCCACAGCGCGCCGCTGACCACGAGCGTGCCGGGCACGAGCAGGACGGTCGGCCCGGAACGGTCGTACACCCGGCCCACCACCGGCGCGAGCAGCCCCATGACCAGCCCGCCCGGCAGCAGCAGCAGCCCGGTCGCCAGCGGGTCGAGGCCCTGCACGTTCTGAAGGTAGAGGGGCAGCACGAGGAGCGTGCCGAACAGCGCGGTCACGCTGAGGCCCAGCACCGCGGTCGCCACGGTGAAGGTCCGCGAGGCGAAGGTGCGCAGGTCGAGCAGGGCCCGGTCCGTGCGCTGGAGCCGGAGCTGGCGGCGCACGAACACGGCGAGCGCGGCGGCGCCCACGCCCAGCGGCACCCACGCCGGGACGGGGGCCGCGGCGCCCTCCCCGATCGTGCTCAGGCCGTAGACCAGCCCGCCGAAGCCCAGGGCGGAGACCACGACCGACGGGACGTCGAGGGACGCCGCCCGGGGCTCGGTCACGTTCGGCATTCGCAGCGCCCCGAGAGCCAGGGACGCGAGGGCGATCGGCAGCACGGCCAGGAACATCCAGCGCCAGTCCAGCACGCTGAGGATGATCCCGGAGATCGACGGGCCGATGGCGGGGGCCACGGAGATGACGATCGAGATGTTGCCCATGACACGGCCCTGCCGGGTGGGGGCCACGAGCGTCAGCACCGTGGTCATCAGCAGCGGCAGCATGATGGCGGTGCCGCCCGCCTGGACCACCCGCCCGGCCAGCAGGACGCCGAAGCCGGGGGCCGCGGCGCAGATCAGCGTGCCGGCGCTGAACAGGCCCATTGCGGTGAGGAACACGGGCCGGGTGTGCAGCCGCTGGAGCAGGAAGCCGGTGACCGGGATGACCACGGCCATCGTCAGCATGAAGGCCGTGGTCAGCCACTGGCCGGCGACCGCCGTGATCGACAGGCTCACCATCAGACTCGGCAGCGCGACGCCCATGATGGTCTCGTTGAGAATCACCACGAAGGTGGAGGCGAGCAGCAGCGCGATGACCAGGCGGTCGCGGGCCGCGAGGTCCACCGTCGGCGTCCCCCGTGGGGCGGGCCGGGACGGCGGGGCGGGCACGGGAGCCGGTGCTCCCGGGGACGCGGGCGCCCCCGTCGGGGCGGGCAGGGGGACGTCGTGGGCCATGGGCGGGTTCCTTCGGGCGAGGGGAGGGTGTCGTCCGCACCGCAGGCAGGACGACACCTCCAGATCCTAGGCCCGGGGAGAATGGTGCGCATGCGCAGATACCTCAAGGACGCCGGCGTGCACGCCGAGATCACCCCGGACGGCTTCACCGAGGGCGGCTTCGTGCTGTCCATCGGCGGGGCCGAGCAGTCCCACGTGGACCTCGCCCGCCCCGGGGAGATCTTCTACGAGTACCTGCGGCGGATCGGCAACGTCGTCGACGTCGTGGCGGCGCCGGGCGCGCCGGTCACCGCGGTCCACCTGGGCGCCGGGGCCCTGACGCTCGCCCGGTACGTGGCCGCGACCCGGCCCGGCTCCGCGCAGGTCGCCGTGGAGCTGGAGCGGGAGCTGCCCGCGTTCGTGCTCGAGGCGCTGCCCCTGCCCGCGGGCGCCGACGTGCGGATCGTGTTCGACGACGCCCGGGCGGCGCTGCCAGACGTCGTCGCCCCCGGGACCGCCGACCTCGTGGTCCTCGACGTCTTCTCGGGCCGGGACGCCCCCGCCCACCTCACGGAGGCCTCCTTCTACGCCGAGGCCGCCGGGCTGCTGGCGCCCGGCGGGGTACTGGTCGTCAACGTGGGCGACGACCCCGGCCTGGCGTTCTTCGCCGACCAGGCGCGGGCCGCGCGGGAGGCGCTCGCCGACGTGTGGTGCCTGGCCGAGGAGCGGCTGCTCACGGGCCGCTACCCGGGCAACCTGGTCCTCGTGGGCGGGCGCCGCGCCCTGCCGCGGGAGTGGGCGGACGCCTTCGCCGCGGCCGGGCCCCACCCGGCGGGCGTGCTGGACGGCCTCGGCCTGGAAGAACTGCTCACCCGGCTGTAGCGTGGATCACACTGCCGAGCCGAGGAGCGCACCGTGAGCACCGCCGAGAACACTGTGGGGAACACCGCCGAGGGCGCCGCCGGGACCACCGCCGTCCTGGAGTCCGTCCCGGCCGTCGAGGGGGAGACGTTCTCCCGTGTGGCCCTGACGCCGGCCGCCGTGGACCTGCTCGGGACGCTGCGGGGGCGCCACGGGCGGCTGATGTTCCACCAGTCCGGCGGGTGCTGCGACGGCTCCGCGCCCATGTGCTACCCGGCCGGGGAGTTCCTCACCGGCCCGGCGGACGTGCTGCTGGGCGTGTTCGCACTGCCGGGGGACCCGGCCACGGCCGAGCTGGAGTTCTGGATGTCCCGCGAGCAGTTCGAGCACTGGAAGCACACCCTGCTCACGGTGGACGTGGTGGAGGGCCGCGGCTCCGGGTTCTCCGTGGAGGCGCCGGAGGGCAAGCGGTTCCTGATCCGCTCGGCGCTCAGGCCGGATCCGGCCGGCCCCTGAGCCGGCCCTGCTCGTCGAAGGACGGGCCCCGGTCGTGGACCGGGAAGGTGGTGAAGGCCGGGACCTCGTAGGGGTGCGCCCCGGCCATCGCCTGCAGCACGCGCTCGCGCTCGGCCGCCGGATACAGCGTCTCGATGCGGACCTCGTCGACCTCCTGGGGTGTCCCGACCTCCCCGATCGCGGGGTGCGCCCCGGGCAGCGGCGTGAACCGCCCGGTGCCGCGGCTCACGAACGCGGTGTGGGAGTAGTGCCCGGACCGTCCGGCCCCGGCGTCGCCCAGGGCCTGCAGGACCTGCTCGGCGTGGGAGGCGGGGACGAACACGACCAGGCAGTGCTGCTCGGTGCTCGGCGTCTCAGTGCTCATGGGGTGCGCACACCTCCGGTTCGTCGTGGTCGGCGGGCTCCAGCTGGATCGTGGAGTGCTGGACGGACACGGGGAAGTGCTCGGCCACACAGCGCTGGATCCGGCCCAGGGCCTCGGCCGAGCCGCCGGAGTAGAAGTACTCCTCCTCGAGCACCACGTGGGCGGTGAGCACGGGCAGGTCCGAGGAGATCCGGGTCGCGTGCAGGTCGTGGACCTCCACCACGTGCGGCAGCTCGAGGATGTGCCCCCGGACCTCGTCCATGTCGAGCCCGGGGGGCACGCTCTCCATGAGCACGGACAGGGACTCCACGAGCAGCCGGATGGTGCGCGGCACGATGAGCGCGCCGATGAGCAGCGCCACGACGGCGTCCGCCTGCATCCAGCCGGTCAGGGTGATGACCACGGCGGCGACGATCACGGCGACCGAGCCCAGCGCGTCGTTGAGCACCTCGAGCATCGCCGCGCGCAGGTTCAGGTTGGAGCGCCGGCCCCCGAAGAGCACGACCATCGCCACGACGTTCCCGGCCAGGCCCAGGACGCCGAAGACCAGCATCTCGGCCGAGGCCACCGGGTGCGGCTCGAGGAAGCGGCGCACGCCCTCCACGAGCACGAACAGCCCCACGGCGAGCAGCACCCCTGCCTGCAGGGCCGCGGCCACGATCTCCGCGCGCCGCCAGCCCCACGTGCGCCGGGCGCTCGGCGGGCGCAGGGCCAGCTGCGCGGCGATCAGCGCGAGCAGCAGCCCGCCCGCGTCGGTGAGCACGTGGGCGGTGTCGACGAGCAGCGCCAGGGAGCCCGTCCACAGGGCGCCGACCAGCTGCACGACGAACAGCGCCGCGGTGATCCCGAAGGCGACGGCGATCCGCCACCGGTCGGTCCCGGGGCCCGCGTGCGAGTGCCCGGGCCCGTGGTCGTGCCCGTCCTGAGCGCGTCCGCGGTGCCCGGCGTGGTCGTGAGCCATGCCTCCATCGTAGATCGGGGGCGCGGGCGCGGCGTCGTGGATCAGCCGGTGACGAACCCCTGGAACTCCCCGGTGGCGGGGCCGTAGTGGGAGTCCACCTTCATGACGGCGCCGGGCGTGCCGCCGCCGTTGAGGGCCTTGAGCAGGTCCCGCACGGCGTGCCGGGGCCCCTCGGCGATCACCCCCACGGTGCCGTCCGCGTTGTTGACCGCCGAGCCGCGCAGGCCCAGCTGCTCGGCGTGGTGGGCGGTCCACCAGCGGAACCCGACGCCCTGCACGGAGCCGTGCACCACGGCGGTCAGGCGCAGGTCCTCGTCGAGGTCCAGCCGCTCGGGGTCCCGGCCGGCGGAGGATCCCCGGGGGCTCGGAGGCAGGCTCACCGGCCCACCGCCGTGGGCCGGCCGGGGGCTGCCTGTCCGCCGGTGGCCCTGCGGGCGCTGGGCACGCCGACGCGGGTGCGGTGCACGAGTTCGACGGTGTGCTGGATGTCATCCTGGTGCGTGTTCATGTGGTCAGATTAGGGAACGACCGGGCCTCGTGGCACGGCCGGGCCCGGGAATTCATCACGGGCGGAACCGCGCATCCGCCGGCGGGCCGGAACCGCCCGGCCCGGCCGGCCCAGGAGAGGACCGGAGCAGGCAGATGGACGACGCACGGATCTCGGAGCAGACCGTCGAGGACACCACCCACGGCACCACCCGGGACACGACCGGGGACACGACCGAGAAGATCACCGAGGATACCGCCCGGGCGGCTCCCGGACCGCTCAGCGCCCAGGACCGGATCGAGATCTACGAGATCCTGAGCTTCTCCTCGCACCTGCTGGACAACCGCCAGTGGGACATGTTCGGGGAGGTGTTCGTGCCGGACGTCCGCCTGAGCGCGCCGCAGGGCGAGTTCGGCGGCCCGGCGGGCGTGCGGCGCTTCGCCGAGACGGCGGACCTCGCCCGCTTCCCCGCCACCCACACCCTGAACTCGATCGTGGAGGCCGTGGACGCGGACACCGCCGTGGCCTGGTCCAGGATGCTGCTGCTGACCTGGGACCGGAGGGTGGCCTGCGGCGACTACATCGACACGTTCCGCCGCACCGCCGCCGGGTGGCGGATCGAGCGGCGCACCGTGGCGCCCCGCAACGACTCCGCCTCCGTGGCGCTCGCCGAGGGCGGGTACGCACCCGACCCGTACGCCTACGCGATGTTCGACGACGCCGTGCTGACGGCGGCCGACCGGACCCGCCGGTGAGCCCCGCACCGGGCGCCGGGTGGGACCGGGTGCCTGCCGCCGACGCCCTCGAGATCGGCACCGTCCTGAGCCGGTGCGCCCGGGTGGTGGACGCCCGGGCCTGGCCGGACCTGGGCCGGGTGTTCACCGGGGACGCCGTCGTCGTGTCCCCGGGCGGGGCCGCGCGCGGGCACGCCGAGATCGCCGAGCGGGTCCTGGCCGAGACCCGGGACCCGCACCTGGTCACCGACACGGTGCTGCGCCGGCTCGGCCCGGACCGTGTGCGGGCCTGGAGCAAGTGGCTGGTGGTGTGCGCGGACGGGTCCGCGCTGGGCGGGGACCAGCTGGACCTGTTCGTGCGCACCCCGGGCGGCTGGCGGATCGCCGAGCGCCGCATCACCGCTCTGGAGGCCCCCGGGGCCGGCGCGCCCGCACGTCCCCTGGGCACTGCCGACTTCCTGGCCTGAGCCCGCCTGCCACGAAGGGCGGCCGCCGCGCACCGGATGAGCCCGG
>NZ_BAAAOA010000046.1:108425-422061 GCF_039530085.1 Kocuria aegyptia | reverse complement strand
CCCTCGTGCGGTGCGCTCAGACGGTCACGCCCGGACTGCCAGCGCGTCCGAGATGAGCATGCTGCCGTCGGAGAACTCGATGGTCTTCCCGATGGTCGAGGGGTCACCCAGCACGGCTGCGACCACGAGCGCCACGTTGGCCCGGGAGGTGCGGTGCTCGCCCTCCCGCTCGCCCGTGGAGACGTCGATCCTGCCACTCGCCTCGTCCTCGGTGAGAACTCCGGGGCCCACGATCGTCCAGTCCAGCGAGGAGGCGCGCAGATGGTCGTCGGCGTCGGCCTTGGCCTGGGCGTAGGCGTGGAAGGGATCGTCCTCGGGGACGCCGTGGTCCTGGCCGGCCCCGTGGTAGGAGACCATGACGAAGCGCTTGGCGCCGGCCATCACGGCTGCGTCCATCGCACGGATCGCCGCGTCCCGGTCCACGGCGTAGGTGCGCTCGGGGCTGCCGCCGCCGGCGCCGGCGCTCCACACCACGGCGTCCTGGCCCTCGAGCAGGTCGGCGAGCTGCGCGACGGACAGCTGCTCCACGTCGGCCAGCACGGGGCGGGCGCCGGTGTTCTCGACGTCCTCCGTGTGGTCCGGGTTGCGGAAGATGCTCGTGACGTCGTTGCCGCCGGCCTCGAGCAGCCGGGCGAGGACGAGGGCGACCTTGCCGTGGCCGCCGATGATGGCTGTGTGGGACATGGGGGTGCTCCTAGGGGTGCAGAGGGGACGTGGTGTTCTCCCTCGACGCTAGTCCCGTCCCGGCCGCGGGGACACGGCTCACGCGGAGGGCGAAACCGGGAATGCGCCCGGCCCCGCCGTCCGGAACCGCTCCGGGCTCGGGTAGCCTCGACAGGACCCCTGTACCCGACCGGAGGCCCGCCCCGTGCTGATCTTCCAGCTCCTGCTGTCCGCGATCGCCCTCGTCCTGCTGGCCGTCGCGCTCCTCGACGGCGCGTGGACGCTCGCGCTCATCGCCGCCATGATGCTGATGATCGCGGTGTCCGGCGTGTTCGTCGCCTACCGCCGGGAGAAGCACCTGGGCCGGCGCTGAGCCCTTCCGTCCCCTCCGGGGACCGCTCGGGGGCTGCTCCGCGGCTACTCCGCGGCTTCCTCGATGCCGGTCACCGCGGTGAGGATGAAGACCGAGTCCTCCAGGGCCTCCACGGAGTGCCGCTCCACCGGGATCACGTGCAGGTGCCCGGCCTCGAGCACCAGGTCCTCGCCCGAGGAGACCCGGATCCGCCCGTGCAGCACCTGCAGGCTCCCGGCGTACGGGGCGTTGTGCTCGGCGAGCACCGCGCCCTCCTTGAGGGCCAGCAGGGTCTGGCGCAGCACCTTCTGGTGCAGCAGGCGTTCGGAGCTGCGGCCGTGGCCGTTGTGCCGCGCCTCGTTGAGGTGCTGCAGGGCGATCTCGTTCAGGTGCTGCATGGTCATCCTCCTGGGTAGGTGATCCGGTCTCCGTCGACCACGGCGAAGTCCCGCAGCGTCGCGGGGGTGAGCTTGCCGGGGCCCATGATGTGCTGCACGTCGTGCCCGCGCACCAGCAGGGCCTCGGCCACGAGCGAGCGGTGGCAGCGCCACCAGACCGCCTCCGCGCACATGATCGCGACGACCCGGTCCTCGGCCAGCTGCTCGAGCTCGGCCAGTGCGGCCCGGAACTGCTCGGTCTGCATGTGGTCGGCGTAGCCGCGGAAGGACTCGTTGCGCCAGGCGGTGTTGACCGAGTCCTTCGAGGTGGGGCGCAGCCCGCCCAGACCCTTGCAGTAGCTGTGCTCGATGCCGGCCTCCGCGAGCGTGCCCGGCAGCACGTCGAGGTCGAACTGCGGATTCGTGCGCGAGCGCGGCACCGTGCGGATGTCGACGAGCTGCTGCACACCGAACTCCCGCAGCAGCTCCACGAACTCCTCGGCGGAGCGCGTGGAGTGGCCCACGGTGCAGACGGTGTGCGCGGTCATGCCCTCACCCTACTGACCGGCCGCGGAGGACCCCCCGACCCGACACGGCCCGCCCCCGGGAGCCGGGTCCCGGGCGTCACGGCTCGCCGGGGCCGGCCTGGGTCCAGCGGGCGGATCCGCCCCGGACCCGGCGGCCGCCGGCCGCCGGGGAGTTCCACGCCTCGTGGTCGGCCACCGTGAAGCGGCGGCCCGTCACCGTCGTCGGGACGATGCGGACGAACCGGTCCTTGACCCCCTCCTGCCACGGGAACAGCGGCAGCTCCAGGGCCGCCATCAGGGCGTGGCCCGGCCGGACGCTCTCGGCGCCGCCCTTGACGACCACGCTCCACGCCGTGGCGGCCCCCCGGTCCTGCCCGTCGATCTCGAGGGCCACGGCCCGGCCCTCGAGCGCGCCGCTCACCTTCGTGCCCACGCCCGAGCGGAAGACGATCGTCTCGCGGTCGACCACGTAGTTGATCGGGAAGATCTCCGGCGCCCCGTCCACCACGACGGCCAGCCGGGCGACGCCGTCCGCCCGCAACCGGTCCCAGCACTCCTCGGGCGCGAGCTCCTCCACGTCCTTGCGGTACCAGTCCACCGTCGTCCCCTTCCCGTGCTCCGCGGCCGCCCGGGGTGCCCGGTCGGCACTCCCAACCTACGGCGCCGCGGACGCCGGGGGAACAGGGCCGGTCCGCACCGCCGCGGTGCGGGACGTGGGAGGATCGGGGCATGAGCGTGGTGATCGCGGGATGCGGAGACCTGGGCACGGAGATCGGGCTGCGGCTGGCCGAGCAGGGGCACGAGGTGCTGGGCCTGCGCCGCCGTGCGGAGCTGGTGCCGCCGCCCCTGATCGGGCTGGCGGTGGACCTGAGCACGGAGGTGCCCGAGCTGCCGGGCGACGTCGAGCTGCTGGTGGTCGCCACCGCCGCGGACGGACGGACGCCCGAGGCCTATCGCGCGGCCTACCTGGACGGGCTGCGCCACGTGGCCGACGGGCTGCGCGCCGCCGGGGCCCTCCCCCGGCGCGCCCTGCTGATCTCCTCGACCGCCGTGTGCGGGGACGCCGGGGGCGGGGAGGTCACCGAGGACACCCCGCCGGACCCCACGACCCCCACCGCGCAGGTCCTGCTGGAGGCCGAGGAGCTGTTCCACGAGCAGTTCCCGCACGGCACGGTCCTGCGGCTGTCCGGGATCTACGGGCCGGGCCGGACGCGGCTGATCGACAAGGTGCGCTCCGGGGACGCCGCGGCCGGTGCCGCCTGGACCAACCGGATCCACCGCGACGACGCCGCGGCGGCCGCCGTGCACCTGCTCACCATGGACGCCCAGCCGCTCACGCTGTACCTCGGCACGGACGACGAGCCCGTGCCCGAGCTCGAGGTCCTCGAGTTCCTGGCGCAGGAGCTCGGCGCCCCCCGGCCCGAGGACGTGCCGGAGGCGGACTCGCCGCCGAGGGGCTCGAAGCGGCTGTCCAACCGGCGGCTGCGGGAGTCCGGTGTCGAACTCCGCCACCCCACGTACCGGGAGGGCTACCGGGCGGTGCTCGCCGGGGAGGGCGTGCGCCACCCCTGAGCGGCGCCCACCCGCAGGACGACGTCGCGCACCTCGTAGGCCGCGATCAGCTCGACCCACGAGACCCGCGGCGGGTGCGCGAGGCCCAGGGGCAGCCGCAGCAGGCGCTGCAGGAAGACGTCGGTCTCCTGGATCGCGAGGAACCCGCCCGGGCACCGGTGGGCGCCGTCCCCGAAGGACATCGCCTCGGGCCGGATGCCCCGCGGCCGGGGCCGTTCCGGGCACAGCTGCCGGGCGTCCTCCCCCAGCGCCCGCTCGTCCGTGTTCGCCTGGCGGACGTAGAGGTCGAGCAGGGCCCCTGCGGGCACCTCGTGGCGGTCGTCGCCGTCCTCCAGCACCAGCTCCCGGGTGGTCCGGCGGTAGAGGTGGCCCACCACCGGCTCCAGCCGCAGGATCTCGTGCAGGATCCCGTGCCGCGCCGGCTCGTCGGCCGCGAGGTACTCCTCCCGCTGCCGGTCGTCCTCCAGCAGGTGCCAGGCGGCCACCGCGATGAACTCGCGGGTGGTGGCCATGCCGGCGGCGGCGTAGGTGAGGCACTCCACGAGGATCTCCCGGTCCGTGCAGCCCTCCGCGAGCAGGTGGGACACGACGTCCTCCCGCGGCTGCCGGCGCCGCGCCCGGACCGCCGGGCGCACGTCCCGCAGCTGGAAGGCGGTCATCGCCCACATCGGCCGCAGGGACCCGGCGACGGCGCCGAGCCGGCCCGGGAGCCCTCGCCGCGCGGAACCGGTGGAGCCGGTGACGGGGCCGCTGAAGAAGCGCTCCAGGCGCCGGGACATCCCGTCGATGTCCGAGTTCGTCAGCCCCACCACCTGGGCGGCGACCTCCACGGAGTAGCGCAGGGTGATCGCCGACAGCTCGGCCCCGCCGTCTCGCCGGATCCGCTCGACCAGCTCGTCGGCACGCTCCTCCATCAGGGACCGGTAGCGGCGGCTCACCGCGGCCGGGGTGAAGAACCTCGCGGTGGCGGTGCGCTGGCGCCGGTGCTCGGGGCCGTCCGCGTAGAGCACCGGCGGGTGGTCGCCGGTCAGGCCCTGCCGGGCGGTCTCCGCGCTGAAGCCGGCCTGGACCGTGCCGTCGGCCTCCCGCAGCACCTGGCGGACCAGCGGCAGGGACCGGACGTGCCAGACGCCGTCGAGCGCCTCCACCCGCGGCGCGCGGCGCTCGCCGGGCGGGACGGTCCTGCGCCGGTCGCCGTGCGGAACGGGGCAGCGGGTCTCGGGGCGGGCGTCGTCGCTCATGGGGTCATGCTAGTCGCGGGGTGCGGCGGCGGGCAGGGACTCCCCGCGCGGTCCCGCCGCGCGGCAGCGGCCCGAGGAGCGGGTCGAGGATCCTTGCCCGCCCGGTGACCTCACCGGCCCGTTGTGGGCCGACTCGCCCACAGCCCCCACGACCCGGACCGTGAAGGCGGCCGGGGCCCCTCATACACTTTCAAGTATCTGCTTTTGCACACATCTCGAGGAGCCGGACCGTGCCCGAAATCCTTCCGTCCGAAGCGATCCAGCGCGCTGCTCTGGCCATGGCCGGCACCCTCGGCCCGTGGGTCGCGGGCCACGCCCCCGAGCCGGGCGATCCGCAGTCCTGGGTGACGCGGACCCAGCAGGAGGACAAGCTCAACGGCCGGCCCTTCCGCACGTACAGCCTCGGCGATCCCCGCTTCCTGCTGCGCCTGCTGACCCAGGAGTGGAGGCGGTTCGACCACCGGGTCACTCCCCTGCACAGCAGCTACGCGCGCGAGCTGACGCACGCCCTCAACGTCTGCGCCCACGAGCCGCTGACGATCACGGCCGCGGACGCCGAGCGCGCCGTCGACACCATGCGCCTGCTGCTGGAGAGCCTCGGCCTGGCGGTCCCTGCTGCCACTGCGGAGAGCCGCGCTTCCGCGGCCCAGAGGGTGCCCGCGGACGCCGAGGAGCACGGGCCCGCCGGGAACGTGCCGGAGGGAATCGGCGGGTCGGAGGCCGGGCAACAGCCCGCGCAGCAGGTGCACGAGGGCGTCCCGTCGGGCCGGGACGACCTTCCGCCCGGCACCCGCGCGGCGACCGTCACGGCCGGGCCGATCGCCGTCACGGTCCTCTTCCGGGAGGCCGTCAACTACGCCCTGGTCAACAACGGGGTCAGCCCGCTGCTGGAGGTGCGTGTCCGCAGCACCGACCTGGCCGCTCCGCATGTGCTCGAGCAGCTGGTCCTCGTCCTCGACCACTCCGAAGGGCTGGGAACCTCCTGCCGCTTCGACCCTCTGACGGTCGGTCCGGGCGGCGAGGTCCTGCTCGACGGCTCGGACGTCGCCTGGCCGCTGGACCACACCGCCTTCGCCGCCCTCGACGAGGCGCGGACCGTGTCGTTGCGGATCAACGCCACGGTCGACGGCACGGTGGCCACCGAGGCGACGAGCGTGCGGCTGCTGGCCCGGGACGAGTGGTACGCCCGTTCGATCCCCGAGCTGCTGGCGGCCTTCATCACGCCCAACGCGCCGGCGGTCCGGCAGATCCTCGACCGCGCCGCCGACCTGCTGGAGCAGCGCACCGGCGATCCCTCGCTGGACGGCTACCAGGGCGGGTCCGAACGGGCCGTCGAGATCGGCCGGGCGGTCTACGACGCCCTCGCCTCCTTCGGCATCCGCTACACCGAGCCCCCGGCGTCCTTCGAGGCCACCGGGCAGAAGATCCGTCCCGTGGGCCGGATGCTCTCCGAGCGGTGGGGCACGTGCCTCGACCTGACGGTCGCCTACGCCGCGGCGCTGGAGCAGGCCGGCCTGCACCCCGTCGTCGTCCGGGTCCCGGGCCACGCCTTCGCCGGGTTCCTCACCGCCGAGGCGCAGCTCCCGGAGCTGGCGCTCGCGGACCGCGGCCTCCTCCAGAACTTCGTCCGCGGCGGCCTCCTGCTGCCCGTCGAGACCACGGCCCTGGTCGAGGGCAAGGACATCGGCTTCGACGACGCCCGTCAGGCCACCGCCCGGCACTGGGGCGCCGACGGCGAGGTGCTGCACGTGCTCGACGTCGCCGCCGCCCACCGCCGCATCCGTCCGCTGCCTCGCGTGCTGGTGGACGGTGACACCGTCGTCATCGAGGTCGAGAAGGCGCCCGAGGCCCCGCTCCCGGGCACCGGTTCCGGACGCCGCCCGGCCGGCGGCGCCGGCGCCGCCGTCGACCGCACGGTGTACCCGGCCCGGGTGGCCCGGTGGCGCTCCGCGCTGCTGGACCTGACCATGCGCAACCCGCTGCTGAAGCTGAAGCGGACCGGCTCGGTGTCCTTCATCGTGCCCGAGCGGGCCCTGCCCGGCTTCGAGGACTCCCTCGCCAGCGGGGAGCGGCTGCGACTGCGTCCCGCCGACGACCTGTCCGAGATCGACAACGCCCAGGGAAGGCACTCCGCCGCGCAGCTGCCGGAGGAGATGCTCGAAGCGGTGCTGCGCAACGAGCTGGTCGTGCACACCGACCACACGGCCTCCCGGCACGAGGGGACGCTGGACGGGCTGCGCCGCAAGGCCAAGGTCGTCCTCGAGGAGACCGGCGCCAACAACCTGTTCGTGACCATCGGCGCGCTGGCCTGGCAGGATCGGACGGGCAAGGAAGGCCTTGCCCCGCTCTTCCTCCTGCCCGTCACCCTCACCGGCCGGAAGAACCAGCCGTTCCACGTCCAGATCGAGGACGGCGCGGAGGCCCGGCCCAACTACTGCCTCATCGAGAAGCTCAAGCAGGACTACGGCCTGGAGATCCCCGTGCTCGCCGAGCCCCCGGCCGACGACAGCGGCATGGACGTCGCCCACGTCTTCGAGGAGCTCCGGCGGACCCTGGCCCTGCGCGGCCTGCCGTTCACCGTGGAGCCGGACGTCCGGCTGGCCATGCTGCAGTTCTCGACGCTCGAGATGTGGCGGGACCTCTCGGAGCACTGGGAGTCCTTCCTGGACAACCCGCTGGTGGGACACCTCGTGAACACCCCCACGGAACCGTTCGACGACCCGGTCGAGGCTCCCGAGACCGACGAGTCCGACGAGGCGCGACGCCACCTGCCCGTCCCCACCGACGGATCGCAGCTGAAGGCGGTCGCCTGGGCCACGGCAGGGCGCACCTTCGTGCTCGAAGGCCCACCGGGCACGGGCAAGTCGCAGACGATCACCAACATGATCGCCGACAGCCTCGCCGCGGGGCGCAAGGTGCTGTTCGTCGCCGAGAAGCAGGCGGCGCTGCAGGTCGTGCGGGAGCGGCTCGAGAAGGTCGGCCTCGGCCCTCTCACCCTCGAGCTGCACGGGCGCCAGCAGAGCATCAAGAGCGTCCGGAGCCAGCTCGTCGACTCGTGGGACGCCCGGGTCCGCGCCCCGTCGTCGGCGTTCGGCGTCCTCCGGGACCAGCACGCCGCCGCCGTCGCGGACCTTGCCCGCTACCCGCGCGCCCTGCACCGGCCCACCCGCGGCCGCAGCGTCTGGCAGGCCCACCAGGACGTCCTCGCGCTCACCGATGCCTCGCCGGGCACGGAGGTCGGGGACGACGTCGTCGTCCCCGGCACGCTGGTCGCCGATCCCGAGCGCGCGGAGACGGTGTTCCGCGCAGCGAGCGCCCTCGAGCAGCTGCTCCCCGACCTCGGGCACGCCCCCGACCAGGACGAGTGGTCGCTGGCCGGTCCGCAGGGGACGGCGGACGACGAGCACGGCGGCCCGGTGCTGCAGCCGGTCCAGCAGCTCCTGGCCGCCCTGCACGGCCTCGACGAGCGCGTTGCCGCGCTGCTGCGCACGACCGACGACGTCGACCACTGGCGGACCCTCGCCACCTGGCTGGGGGATCTCGACGCGAACCGGGCGATGCCCCCGTCCCACTACCGGGAAGTGTTCACCGTGACGTGGCACCAGGAGCTGCGCCGGGCCCTCGACGACATCCGGCAGGTGCTCGACCGGCACGAGCCGCTCCTGCGGTCGCTGCACCCGGCCGCCTACACCGCCGACCTCGACGCCCACCGGCAGGCCCTGTCCGAAGCGCAGGGCAGGCTCTTCGGGAAGCGGAAGGCCGTGCAGGCCGTCGTCGACGGTCTGCGTCCCCTCGTCGTCTCGGCCGACACGAGCTGCCTGGACGACCCTTCCGCGTTCCTGGACGCCCTCCACGCGGTGCAGCACGCCGAGCAGGGCCTCCGGCACCGCACCGGCCCCCTGCTGCCCGCCGGCCTCCAGTGGTCCCTGACCGCGCCCGACCCGCTGGCGGTGCCGTCTTCCGTCCTGGCGTTCGCCGAGGCGCTGGAGCCCGTCCTGGACGCGTTCCCGGACCAGGACGATGCCCTCGGCGCGCTGTTCACCACGACGGGTGGTTCCGCCACCGGCCGTGCCACCGCCCGGATCGAGCTCGGCCCCACGACCGCCGCCTTCGTGGAGGCGTGGTCGTCAGCTGCCGGGTTCCTGGACGCCACGGAAACCTCCGTGGCGCGGTGGCGGAAGGACTCCTCCGTCGTCGACCGGCTCGCGGCGACGGCGTCCGTGTGGCAGGACCAGGTCGACCGGCAGCGCGACCGGCGCCTGCGCAGCTACCGTGCCGTGGAAGCACTGCTCCAGGAGCTGGAGCACGCCGGCTTCGGCGGCCTGGCCCGTGACCTGCGGGCGGGAACGACGCCGGTCACCGGTCTCACCGAGCGGCTCCAGCGTGCCGTGGCCCACGAGGTGCGGGCGGACACGCTCGAGGAGGCGAACCTGACCTCCTTCGACGCCGGCGTGCGCGACCGCCAGGTGGAGAGCTACCTCGACCTGTCCGGACAGGTGCGCCGCCGCCTGCGCTCGGACCTGCCGGCGCAGGTCCTCGCCGCCACCGGCATCAACCAGGAGAAGCCGACGAAGCAGCAGGCGGAGTTCAACCGCCTCATCCACCGGAAGCGGGGCGGATCCATCCGGGAGATCATGGAGCGGACCGGGCCCGTCCTGCTGGACCTCACCCCCTGTCTGCTCATGAGCCCGCACTCGGTCTCCAAGTACCTGCCGGTCGGGTCCGTCCACTTCGACGTCGTGGTCTTCGACGAGGCCTCCCAGATCCGCGTGGCCGACGCGATCGGGGCCATGGGCCGGTCGAAGGCGGTCGTGGTGGTGGGCGACTCCCAGCAGATGCCGCCCAGCTCGATGTTCGCGGCCTCCGCCGGCGACGACGACCTCGACGGCGCGGAGGAGAGCGGGCTCACGGTCGCGGACCAGGATTCCATCCTCACCGAGGCCGTCGACTCCAACGTGCACAGCCTCGGCCTGACGTGGCACTACCGCAGCCAGGACGAGTCGCTCATCGCGTTCTCCAACCGACGCTACTACCGCGGGGAGCTCTCCAGCTTCCCTGCTCCGCCCGGGCCCCGGACGGGCCTCGGTGTCAGTTGGGAGCGCCTGGACGGAGAGTACGACGGTGGTGCCGGCGGGACCCGCACCAACGAGGTCGAGGCGCAGCGGATCGTCGAGGAGGTCGTCGAGCTGCTGCGCGAGGACCCTGGTGCGTCGATCGGCGTGGTCACGTTCAACACCCAGCAGCGGGACCTCGTGCTCGACAAGCTCGAGCAGTCCGCGGTGCGCGTCGTCCAGGACGCGCTGGTGCGCTCGGAGGATCCGTTGTTCGTGAAGAACCTCGAGAACGTGCAGGGCGACGAGCGCGACATCATCCTCTTCTCCCTCGCCTTCTCGCGGAACAAGGAGACCGGCGTGCTCCGGCTGAACTTCGGCCCGCTCACCGCTGCGGGCGGACAGCGGCGGCTCAACGTGGCGATCACCCGTGCCCGCCGCGCCATCAGGATCTTCAGTTCCTTCGGCCCGGAGGACATCGATCTCGCGCGCACCTCGTCGGAAGGCCTGCGACACCTGCGGGAGTACCTCGTCTTCGCGCGTGAGCACGGGCACGACGACGTCCACCGCCCGACCGGCGAGTCCTGGGATTTGCACCGGCAGGACGTCGCGGCGGCCCTCCGTGCGGCCGGCCTGGAGGTCGTCGAGGAGATCGGCATGTCGAACTTCCGGGTGGACCTCGCGGCACGGGTGTCCCCGGAGCACGAGTGGGTCGGCCTCCTCCTCGACGGCCCGGCCTGGGCCCGGCGCACCATCGTCTCCGACCGGGACGCCCTCCCGACCCAGGTGCTGACCGGCGCCATGGGGTGGCGGCATCTCGAGCGGGTGTGGCTGCCCGCGTGGATCCGCTCCCGCAGCGCCGTGGTCCAGGAGATCGCGGACGCCGCGCAGCAAGCGGTCGGGCAGCCCGAGGAGCAGCCCGTGCAGGACGCCGTCGACGACGCCCGGGAGACCGGGGCCCTGCGGAGTCCTCCGGATTCCGCCGCGGAGCCCGGCGGCGACCCCGATCGCGAACTCGTCCCCGTCGGCGCCCCACCCAGCTCACCACGCCCGGACCAGGACCACGTGCTCGTCGCCGGCAGCGCCGGGAGGCCTGCGAGCCCTTCGGCGGCACCGGCCGATCGGGCCGAGGCCGACGAGCCCGTCCGCGTCGAGCCGGGCCCTTCCACGGGCACGGGGCCGACGGAGGGCTCCTACCGGCCTGCTCCGCACCGGGTCGCCGGGGAGCGGGCCGTGCTCGACGCCATCACGGCCCCCGCCAACAAGCGGCTGGTCCGGGAGCACCTGGAGGAGATCGTCGCGGCGGAGGGCCCGATCGAGGCCCAGCGCCTGGCGCGCCTGCTCGCCGGGCGGTTCGGACTGCAACAGGTGCGGGCGCAGCGGCAGGAGGCCATCCTGGGCTGCCTGCCGAGGAGACGGCGTGACACGACGGCGCTGGGCACCTTCTACTGGCCGGAGGGCACGGCGCCGGACGACTACACCGGCTACCGCCGGACCCCGGCCGACGGGGACAAGCGGCGCATCATCGAGATCGCCCCGCAGGAGATCGGCAACGCGGTGCTCGACGTGCTGCGCTCCGAGGGCACGTCCCCGGCCGGCGACGTGATGCAGTCGCTCAACGACGTCTTCGGCTTCAACCGGACCGGCCGTGAGATCCGGGAGCGCTACGAGCAGGTGCTCCACCTGCTGGAGCGCGACGGCCGGCTCGTGCGCCAGGACGAGGTCCTGGCGCTCCCCGCGGCGTAGACCGGCCACAGGGGGGAGGTCTCAGATCCGGTCCGCCCGGTGGTTCCCGATCTGCGCCGTGGCGGGGAGGATCAGCGAGGACGAGGGTCCGTTCAGCACGACCAGCAGCACGCGAAGGTCCGCCCCGGAGAGATAGGCGCCCACGAGGCGGTGGTTGGAGTCGAGGACCACGAGGGAGCCCTCGGCCCGGTAGGCCGGCACGGTGAGCTGGACCGGCCCCGAGTCCTCGGCGAACTCCTGCCGCAGGTGCTCGATCTTGGCCTGCCGGTCCTCCGGCCACTGCTTGGCCGCCGCGTCGGCGAGGGTCTGCGGCCGGTGCTGCGGGTGCGACCACTCCCCCGGGTTGCCCTCGGGGTCCACGTGCCAGACCGTGTAGAGCTCGCCGAGCTCCTGCCGGGAGGAGACCACGAGGTCCTCGACCCGGGTGTTCTCGTCGTCGAGCGCGTCCCAGTCGAGCCAGGCCCGGATGTCGTCGCCGAACAGAGTCCTGAAATCCGATACGTCCATGCCGACATCTCAGCAGACCTGCGGTCGCACCGCCACACGGCCCGGCGGCCGAGTGCGTGCCGGCCAGGGCGTCAGGAGCCGTCGGCGCCGCTTCCGGCCGAGTGCGGTGCCGCCTCTGGCCGGACGTTGAACGCCGAGGCCGAGCGGTCGGCGGGCTCGGTCGGGAACACCGTGCGCCCCTCCGCCCACTTGTGCCGCGCGTAGGAGTGCAGCCGGGCCGCGAAGGGCCCGTCCCGCCACTCCAGGTAGGGCATGTCCTGGCTCGCGTCGAGCAGGAAGTAGCTGCTGAACGCCCGGAGCACCCCCGGTGCCCCCGGGTCCGCCACGGGGTCCTCCGCCGCGGCGGGACTCCCGAGCACCAGGTAGATCGGGGCTCCGGGCAGGCCGTCGTAGACCCGCACCTCCAGGCGCTCGGCCACCACGGGATCGAGCTCGCCCAGGGCCCGGAGCTGGTGGACCAGCGTGTCGAAGCTGCGCCGCAGGTCCATGGGCGAGAGACCGTAGTGGTGGCGGATCTCGCGGAGCCGGGACGCGAGCGCGGGCGACTTCGGGTCCAGGACCAGCAGTCGGACGCGGACCCCGGCGGCGAGCGCCCGGTGGATGGCGTCCAGGTCCCCGGCCAGCGTCAGCGGGAAGGTGTCCATCCACCACAGCTCCTGCCCCGGCCGCACGCCGCGCAGGACGTCGACCGCGTCGAGCTCCTCGCGGACCCCCACGAGGCCCAGCTGGTCGTCGCGCGCAGGCGGCGGCGCGGGGACCGGGGGACGCTGCGCCTCGACCGGCGCGGAGCCGCGCCACCGGGCCAGTCCGGCGTCCAGGAGCAGGCCCACGCCGCCCACGGTGAGCAGGACGGCCCCGGCCTCGAGAAGCACCTCCGACCAGGCCCGTCCGGCCACCAGCGCGAGGACGACGAGCGCCGCACCGAGGCCGAGCAGCACGGCCGGTGCGGCGCCCGGCCGCCGCCGCGGCTCGGTGCGCGCGGCGCCGCGCCACCCGCCACCCACGGCCCGGTCCTGGCCGGCACTGCGGATCTCCAGCACGGGACTCCCCTTCCTCGGGCGGATCTGCCCTCAGCCTGGCACGGCTCCCGACCAGGGCGTTAGCACCGCGGCCACCGGGGCATTTTGTGACAGCCGGTGCGTCGGGGCAGCCGTCCCCACTTCGGCGGCACAGTGGCGAGAACATGTGTTTGCATTACTAAACTCGTGCTCGGACGTTCGGCGGCGCGGCGTCACGCCCGGTCCCGCCCCAGGGGCCGGCCCACGTCCAGCAGCAGAGCGCACCGGCCGCGCTGCCCCTCCTGCGGAAGGCACCTCCCTTGGCCACGACTCTCCGGGAACGCCTGGGCGACCGCCACAACCGCCTCAACGCCGTCCGCCTGGTCCTGGCGTCGGCGGTGATCCTCGGCCACGCCTGGCCGCTGACCGGCGCCGACGGGCCGAGCCTCGAGGTCCTGTCCGACGTGGCCGTCAACGGCTTCTTCGTCCTCAGCGGCTACCTCATCGCGGAGAGCCGGGTGCGGACCTCGCTGGTGCCGTACCTCTGGCGGCGGTTCCTGCGCATCTACCCGGCCTTTCTGGTGAGCCTGCTCGTGGTGTCCGCCCTCTTCGCGCCGCTCGCGGCCGCGCTCGAGGGCACGTCGCTGGATCTCGCCTCCGCCGCCGGCTTCGTGCTCAACAACGGCGACCTGAGGATCTCGCAGTGGGGCATCGACGGGACCCTGACCCGGGTCCCGGCGCCGGACTCCTGGAACGGCTCGCTCTGGACGCTGTTCCACGAGGCCCTCGCCTACGTGCTGATCGGCCTGGTCCTGAGCCTCGCCGTCGCGGCACGGCACGCCCGGTGGGTGCTCCCGGCGCTGTTCCTCGTCGTGCTCGTCCTCCGTCCCCTGGCCGAGGGGCCGCTGGACGTCACGTCCCACCTCTGGCTCAACGGTGCCCGGCTGGTGGGCTACTTCCTGGCGGGCGCGGCGGTCTGGGCCTGGGCGGGGACGTGGCGGCCCACCTGGGTGCACACCGCGGGAGCGGCCGTCGTCTACGCCGTGCTGACGGACCTCGGCTGGGCGGACCTGTACGGGCAGCTGCCGCTCGCCGTGCTGCTCCTCGGCCTCGGCGCCGCCCCGTCCGGCAACTGGACCACGCGCACGGACCTCTCCTACGGCGTCTACATCTACGCGTATCCGGTGCAGCAGCTCCTCGTGCTGCTCGGCACGGCGTCGTGGGGAGTCGCCGCCAACTCCCTGCTCGTCGTCCTGCTGACGCTGCCCCTGGCGCTGCTGTCGTGGACGCTCGTGGAGAGGCCCGCCCTCAAGGCGAAGGCGTGGCTCGATCCCCGCGACCGGCCCGACCGGCGCGTCCCCTCCACCGGGGCGGAGGGGACGTCCGCCCCGGCCGTGGAGCGACGCCGACGGGCCTGACCCGTCCCCGCGTCCGGACGGCGCGCCCGGTCTCCGCACGTCCTTGTCCGGCGCCCGGGCCGTGCCTACCGTGAGGTCCAGGCGGGCGTGCCGCCGGCCCCGACCCGTCAGGAGCACCATGGACACCCCGGTCATCGAGGCCCGCGGTCTCGTCAAGGCCTTCGGCCCCACCGCGGCCCTGGACGGCTTCGACCTCACCGTGGCGCCGGGGCAGGTCGCGGGCTTCCTGGGCCCCAACGGCGCGGGCAAGTCCACGGCGATCCGCGTGCTGCTGGGCCTGCTCCGGGCGGATGCGGGGACGGCCGCGGTCCTGGGCCTGGACGCCTGGCAGGACGCGGTGGAGATCCACCGCCGAACCGCCTACGTCCCCGGGGACACGAACCTGTGGCCGAACCTGACCGGGGGCGAGATCGTGGATCTGCTCACCGGCATCCGCGGCGGACGGCGGCGGCGCCGTCGCCGCGACGAGCTCATCGAGCGCTTCGAGCTCGACCCCACGAAGAAGGCCCGCAGCTACTCCAAGGGCAACCGGCAGAAGGTGGCACTGGTGGCCGCCCTGAGCGCCGAGGCCGAGCTGTACGTCCTGGACGAGCCCACCTCCGGGCTGGACCCGCTCATGGAGGCCGTGTTCACCGACGAGGTCCGCCGGCTGAGCCGGCAGGGCAGCACGGTCCTGCTCTCGAGCCACATCCTGGCCGAGGTCGAGAAGCTGTGCGACACCGTGACCATCATCCGCGCCGGCCGGGACGTGGAGAGCGGCACCCTCGCCCAGCTGCGCCACCTGACCCGCTCCACCGTCACGGCCACGACTCCCGCCGGTCCCGGCCGCCTGGGCAGCCTGCCGGGCGTGCACCATCTCGTGCACGAGGACGGGAGGCTGAGCTTCGACGTGGACGACGCCCGGGTTCCCGAGGTCCTCCGGGCGCTCGCCGACCTGGGCGTGCAGGACCTGACCGTCACCCCGCCCTCCCTCGAGGAACTCTTCCTGCGCCACTACGGCGACCGCCCGGCCGGGCCCGCCGCCCCGGACGGGACCGGGCGCGGTGCCGGCCGGGACGCGGGGGCGCCCCGATGAGGACCGCCGAGCCGTGGGCCGCGACCGGCCGCCTGTTCCGGCTCAACCTGCGCCTGGACCGGGTGCGGATCCTCGTGTGGGTGCTCGCGCTCACCGGCACCGTGCACGCGACGGTGCTCGCCCTCGAGGAGACGTTCCCGGACGGCGAGGCCCGCCAGGCCCGGGCCGCCCTGCTGGACAACCCGTCCGCCGTGATGATGACCGGTCCGGCCTTCGGCGCGGACGACTACACGCTCGGCGCCATGACGGTCAACGAGCTGAGCCTGTCGGTGCTCGTGGCGACCGCGATCATGAGCATCCTGCTCACGAGCCGGCACGTGCGGGCCGAGGAGGAGTCCGGGCGGCTCGAGGTCGTCCGCGCCCTGCCGGTGGGCCGCTTCGCCCCGGCGGCGGCCGCCCTCGGGGCGGTGGCCGCGGCGGACGCCGCGGTCGGCGCCGGGATCACCGCGGTGCTCTTCGCGGCGGGCCTGGGCGGGGTCGACGCCGTGGCCTGGGGACTGGCCACGGCGCTCACGGGCCTGGTGTTCGGGTCCGTGGCCGCCGTGACCGCTCAGCTCACCGAGCACGCGCGGGCCGCCTCCGGCACGGCGATGGCCGTGCTCGGTGCGGCCTTCCTGGTGCGCGGGGTCGGGGACGTCATCGAACCCACCGGTTCGTGGCTGTCCTGGTTCTCACCCATCGCGTGGGCCCAGCAGACCCGGCTCTACGTGGACCTGCGCTGGTGGCCGCTGGCGCTCTCGGCGGCGCTGACGGCGGTGCTGCTGGTGGCGGCCGTGCTCCTGGCCCAGCGGCGGGACCTGGGCGCCGGGCTGCGGCCGGCGCGGCCGGGGCCCGCGGCGGCCGGGACGTCCCTGCTCTCCGCGACCGGGCTGGCGCGGCGGCTGCTGCGCGGCACGTTCCTCGGCTGGACCGCGGGACTCGTGCTCTTCGGCCTGGCCTTCGGCTCGCTGGCCGACTCGCTGGAGGACAGCATGGCGGACATCCCGTCGATCACCGAGTGGCTCGTGCTGGACCTCGACGCCCTCACCGAGTCCTTCGCCGCCGCGACGCTGTCCTATCTCGCGCTCGGGGTGGTCGCGTTCGCCGTCTCGGGCGTGCTGCGGCTGCGCGCCGAGGAGGAGGCAGGCCGCACCGCCCTCCTGCTCACGACGGGTCTCGACCGGGTGCGCTGGGTGCTCGGCTGGCTCGGCGTCGTCGTCGTGGAGGCCCTCCTGGCCCTGCTGCTGGCCGGGGCGGCGCTGGGCGCCGGGATCACCGCCACCACCGGGGACCTGCGCTGGACCGGCGAGCTCGCCCTCGCGGCCCTGGTGTACTTCCCGGCCGTGCTCGTCGTGACCGGCGTCGCCGCCGCCCTGGTCGGGCTCGCCCCGCGGCGCGCCGCGCTGAGCTGGGCCGTGGTCGCGTACGTGGTCTTCGTCTCGTGGTTCGGCCAGCTGCTCGACCTGCCGGAGCCGGCCATGAACCTCTCGCCGGTGCAGCTGACGCCGCTCGTGCCCTCGGAGGACTGGCAGGCCGCTCCGCTGGTGGGCCTGGCCGCGTTGGCGCTCGCGCTCCTGGCCGCGGCCGCCGCAGGATTCCGCCACCGGGACCTGCCGGCCTGACCCGGCGCGCCGGCAGCGCCGAGGGGACGCCCCCGGACGGCGTCGGGGTCGACGGCCGTCCGGAGGCGTCCCCCTCGGCGCGCGCGGGGCCGAGAGGCCCTGCGCCGGGTCGGTGGAGCGGGTCAGCCGGCGAACAGCTTCAGCGCCTCGCGGTTGAAGGCCTCGAGGTCACCGGGGTTGCGGGAGGTGACGAGCCGGCCGTCGACGACGACCTCCTCGTCCACCCAGTCCGCCCCGGCGTTCTTCAGGTCGGTGGCCAGGGAGGAGTAGGACGTGAGCCGCCGGCCCTGCACGAGCCCGGCCTCGATGAGGATCCACGGGGCGTGGCAGATGGCCGCGATCGGCTTGCCCGCGGCGTCGAACTCCTGGACCAGGCGCAGGGCGTCCTGGTCCACGCGCATGTTGTCGGCGTTGAGGGTGCCCCCGGGCAGGACCAGCGCGTCGAAGTCCTCGGCCTTCGCCGCCGCGAGGGCGCCGTCGACGTCGTAGCTGCCGGCGCGGTCCCAGTCCCCCTGCATCGCCGTGATGCTGCCCTGCTCCGAGGACAGGAGTACGGGTGTGCCGCCGGCCTCCTGGACGGCCTTCCAGGGCTCGGTGAGCTCGGGCTCCTCGACGCCGTTCGTGGCGATGAACGCGATCTTCTTGCCGGTGATGTCGGTGCTCATGCGGTACCTCCTGGATCGGTGGGTCGGCGCCGTGGCGCCAGGGCACGGGACCACTGTGGCCCGGCGCGGGGCGGAAGGAAAGCGCCGCACGGGTGCGTTCTCGCTGGGCGATACCCGGGAGGGCCCCGCCGCCCGGCCGCACGCCGGAACACCTCCGGCGCCCGGTGCCGCCCCTCGGCCCGTAAGGCCCGCGCGGGCGGACCCGCCGGCGAGGGACCCTGGCTGCGCCGGGCCGCGGGGATCTGGGGCGGCGCCGTCCCCGGGCTGTTCCTCGTCACCGCCGAGGTGCTCGACCTCGCCGTGCCGCGCCGGGCGCGGCGGATCCGCCGCGACGGCCGGCCGGTTCCTGTGCGAGGCTGAGTGCCATGGTCCGACTCCTCCTGCTCGCCGACACGCACGTCCCCAAGCGCGCCCGTGACCTGCCCGCCGCGGTGTGGCGGGCGGTCGACGACGCCGAGGTGGTGCTGCACGCGGGCGACTGGATCGACCTCGCGACCCTCGACCGGCTCGAGGAGCGGGCCGCCCGCCTCGTGGGGGTCTGGGGCAACAACGACGGGCCGGAGCTGCGCGAGCGGCTGCCCGAGGTGGCCCGCGAGACGCTCGGGGGCGTGCGCTTCGGCATGGTGCACGAGACCGGGGCCGCCGCCGGGCGGGAGGCCCGCATGGACCGGGCGTTCCCGGACCTCGACGTGCTGGTCTTCGGCCACAGCCACATCCCGTGGGACAGCACCACCCCGGCGGGTCTGCGCCTGCTCAACCCCGGCTCGCCCACGGACCGGCGGCGCCAGCCGTACTGCACCTACCTGACGGCGGCCGCCGACGGCGGGCAGCTCACCGACGTGGAGCTCGTCCGCCTGCCGCGGCGCTGACGCCCCGCGGCAGTTCCTGTGGGAGCGGCCCACGCCGGGCCCGCGCCGCCGGATCGCGCACCTGCGGGCCGCGCGCCGCCGGGCCCTCGGCTCAGAGCAGTCCCCGCAGCTTGTAGTAGCGCCGGCCCACCACGGTCCCGTTGACCCGGATCGCGGCCCACACCAGCACGAGCAGCAGCGCCACCAGCACGGCCGGGACGGGCACGAAGATCGCCCACACCACCAGCGCCATGCCGGGGACGGCCAGCAGGATCGGCCAGGCGTACTGCACCATCTCCACCGCCATGTAGTCCTGCATCTCCCGCAGGACCGGGTCCTGCGGGACGGCGCCGCGGCGCACCGAGGTCCGCAGCCCCTTGCTCGCCCGGGCGCGGGCGTCCATGAGGTCGTTGCGGGGCGCGTCGTCCGCGCGGGTGAGCGAGAGGATGATGCCGCTGAGCAGCAGGGCCGCGCCGCCGATCATGAGCCCCCACTGAGCGGGGCCCAGTCGTCCGCCCCCGCCCAGCAGGAGCGCGGCCGCGATGCCGCCCAGCAGCCCGACCACCAGGCTCGCCACGACGGCGAGCACGATCCGCCGGGCCCAGATGGCGTCCAGCTCACCGAGTCGTGGGATCGGCACGTGCGGGTGGTCGGCCCCGCTGAGCCGGATCTCCTCGTCCATGGCGTACCGTCCTCTCGTCGCTCCGTGCTCCTGCGCGTTCCGCCCCATTGTCCCCCGGCCCCGGTGCCGTGGCGCAACCGCCCCGGGCATGCGGAGACCCCGGCCCTGGGGCAAGGTGCCCCGGGGCCGGGGACGGGGCCGCCGGCGGGCGTCAGGCGGCCTGGTAGGTCAGGCAGTCGGCCTCGTCGGCGCCCGCGCCGATCTTCACGTCGGAGGCCGTGCACATCAGGTGCGAGTTGTGCACGCACTCGCCGCGCTGACAGGCGCCCACCTCGGCGTGCACGGTGGGCAGGCCCCCGTCGGCGCCCAGCGAGATGAACGTGCCGCAGTGCGCGTGGCCGGAGCTGCCGGTCACGGTGATCGCGTGGGCCGTGCACTCGTGGTCGTGGTTGAACGAGCACTGCCCCACGGTGCAGTCGGAGACGGGAACGAACTCGGTGGTGGCCATGACTTCTCCTCCAGGACATTCTCCGGGCCGGAGCCTGCTGCCCCGGCCTGAGCGGGCTCTTCCAGGATGCGCCTCACCAGGGATGATGGATAGCGCATTTTTTCGTGCCCCAATGTGCTCGGTTCGGCCGATGAGCGCGACGGCCCCGCTCTTGACGGGGCACCGCCGGGGGTATTCGCTGGAAGCACGGCGGGGCCACCCGGTGGAGCCGCGACGACCACGAGGAGTCTCCATGACCGCCAGCGACCACTTCTACCTCGACAAGGCGGATCCCGGCAGCTGGCGGGCGCTCAACGGCCTGTCACGGAAGGTCGCCGCCGCGGCCGAGGACGCCGGGCTGTCCCGGGCGCTGGTGGAGCTGCTCAGCATCAGGGTCTCCCAGCTCAACGGGTGCGCCTACTGCCTCGACCTGCACACCGGCTACGCGGTGGAGGCCGGGGTGAGCGCGCAGAAGCTGGCCGTGCTCCCCGCGTGGCGCGAGACGGACCTGTTCGACGACCTGGAGCGGGCCGCGCTGGCCGTCGGGGAGGCCGTGGCCCTGCTGCCCGACGAGGAGACCCGGCTCGCGGAGCTGGCGGTGGCGCGGGCGGAGCTGACCGACGAGCAGTACTCCGCGCTGCAGTGGACGGCGGTGGCGATCGACGCCTTCAACCGGGTCTCGGTCCTCTCCCGCCACCGGGTCCGCCCCCGCGCGGCCGCCCCGGCGAAACGGTCCCCGGCGAGGCCCGCCCCGGAGAAACGGGCTTCGGCACAGCACGCCCCCCGGAAACGGGCACCGGAGACACCGGTCCCGGAGGAGCAGGCGCCGGATCCGTCGCCTGCTCCGTCCACCGTGGCGGGAGGCACGGCGTGACCAACCTGGACGTGGACCCGCAGGAGCTCCTGTGCACCGAGGCCGTCGGCGCCGGCGCGCAGCTGCTGGCCCCGCGCGAGGTGCCCCTGGGCGGGCCCCGGGCGATGACCGTGCGCCGCACCCTGCCCCAGCGGCAGCGCAGCCTGATCGGGGCGTGGTGCTTCGTGGACCACTACGGCCCCGACCTGGTCTCGGAGTCCGGGGGCATGAGGGTGGCCCGGCACCCGCACACCGGGCTGGCCACCGTGAGCCTGCTGTTCACCGGCGGGATCGCCCACCGGGACTCGGCGGGCTACGACGCGATCGTCCGGCCCGGTGAGGTCAACCTGATGGTCGCCGGGCGGGGGATCTCCCACCAGGAGTTCTCCACCCCCGGCACCACGCTCCTGCACGGGGTCCAGCTGTGGTACGCCCTGCCCGAGGCCACCCGCCACATGGCCCCGACCTTCGAGCACCACTCCCCCGAGCCGGTGGCCGGCGAGGGCACGGAGCTGCGCGTGTTCCTGGGCTCCCTGGCCGGCAGCACGTCCCCGGTGGACACGTTCGCCCCGCCGCTGCTGGCCGCCGAGGCCACCCTGCAGCCCGGGGCCCGGCTGGAGCTGGCGCTGGACCCGGCGCTGGAGCACGGCGTGCTGCTCGACACCGGCGACCTGGCGCTCAACGGCACGCCCGTGCCGGTGGACCACCTGGCCTACCTCCCGGTCGGTCAGAGGTCCGTGGTGCTGGAGGCCGGCCCGGGCCCGGTCCGGCTGCTGCTCATCGGCGGGGAGCCGCTGGGCGAGCAGATCGTGATGTGGTGGAACTTCGTCGGCCGCACCCACGAGGAGGTCGTCGCCCACCGTGCCGCCTGGCAGGCCGAGATCGGCGCCGAACCGGCTCCCGCGCCGGCCGGCGGCAGCTACGACGACGGGGCCCCGTACCCGCGCTTCGGCCCCTATCCCCCCGGCCAGCCCGCCCCGCTGCGGGCCCCGCCGCTGCCCACCGTCCAGCTGCGGCCCCGCGGCTGAGCCCATCTTCAGGAGACCACCATGGACACTTCCGCCGTCACGGTCCGCAACCACCCCGACCGGCAGCGCTACGAGCTCCTCGACGGGGAGACCGTCATCGGCGCGGCCGACTGGGTGCCCTTCGAGGGCGCGGACGGGCCGCAGCGGATCTTCTACCACACGACCGTGGACGACGCCTACGGCGGGCAGGGCCTGGCCTCCGTGCTGGCCCGTCGGGCCCTCGACGACACCGTGGGCGCCGGGCTGGTGGTCGTCCCGGTGTGCCCCTACATCAAGACCTGGCTGCGCAAGCACCCCGACCACCAGCAGCACACCGCGCCCGTGCGGCCCGAGCACCTCGCGGCCGTCCCCCGGCAGGCGCAGCCGTGACCCCGCCCGTCGGAGCAGGGGCGAACCCCGGCGGGCACCGGCTCACCGGGGCGGCCGGGACGAGGGCCGGCGCTCCGCAGGAGGGCGGCCACGGCGGAGCCACAGGTGCCGGCCTGCACCGGCGCCGCCTGCCATCGGCGTACAGCCGTTGCCGGTGGCGGGTTCCGCGGCGGCAACACCTCGCCGCGCTGCCGTGGTGCCGAGGCCGTTGCGGGGACAATGGGCGGTGAGGCATCTGCCAGGGCCCGGCCGACGGGCCCCCGAACCGCGGAGGGTGACGACATGAGCGTGCTGGGCGAACTGGGGGCGGCACTGGCCGCCGGGACCGTGGAGGTCGTGGACCTGACCACCCCCCTGGACCGGGACACCCCGATCCTGCGGCTGCCGGAACCGTTCGCCAACACGGTGGGCCTGTCCATGACCCCGGTGAGCGCCTACGACGAGGCCGGGCCCGGCTGGGCGTGGAACGATCTGACGCTGGGCGAGCACGCCGGCACGCACCTGGACGCGCCCGTGCACTGGATCACCGGCCGGAACGGGAGGTCGGTGGACCGGATCGAGCCGGCGCGCCTCGTCGGGCCGGCCGCCGTCCTGGACCTCACCGCCGAGGCGGAGGCGGACGCCGACGCCCTGCTGGAGCCGGAGCACCTCGAGCAGTGGGAGGCCGAGCACAGGCGCTTCCCCGCGAACTGCTGGGTGCTGCTGCGCACCGGCTGGTCCGCCCGCGCGGGCGACCCCGAGCGCTTCCTCAACGCCGACGAGCGCGGCCTGCACGCCCCGGGCCCGTCGGTGGCCGCCGCCGAGTGGCTCGCCGCCCACCCGCACGTCAGCGGTTTCGGCGTCGAGACCGTCGGCATCGACGCCGGCATCGCCGGCGGCTTCGATCCGCCCTTCCCCGCCCACCACCACCTGCTGGGCCACGACAAGTACGGGCTGACGTCCCTGCGCCGCCTCGAGCAGCTGCCGGTCCTCGGGGCGCAGCTCGTGGTCGCGCCCCTGCCGGTCGTGGGCGGCACGGGCAGCCCCGCCCGGGTCCTCGCCCTGGTCGAGAGGCCCGGGGCGTGACCGGCACGGTCGCGCAGCTCGTGGGCCGTGCGCTCGCCGAGCTGGGCGTCGGGCACGCCTTCGGCGTGGTGGGCAGCGGGAACTTCCACCTCACCAACGCGCTGGTCGCGGCGGGCGTGCCCTTCACGGCCGCCCGGCACGAGAACGGCGCCGCGACCATGGCCGACGCCTGGGCCCGCACGAGCGGGCGCGTCGCCGTGGTCACCACCCACCAGGGCTGCGGGCTCACCAACGCCACCACCGGCATCGGCGAGGCCGCGAAGTCCCGCACCCCGCTGATCGTGCTGACCGCCGACACCCAGCCCGCGGCCGTGCACTCCAACTTCCGGATCGACCAGGACGGTCTCGCCCGTTCGGTGGGGGCGGTGGCCGAGCGGGTGCACTCCCCCGCGAGCGCCGCGGCCGACGTCGCGCGCGCGGTCCGCCGCGCCCGCAACGACCGGCGCACCGTGGTGCTCAGCGTCCCGCTCGACGTCCAGGCCGCCCCCGCCCCCCGGGACGCCGTGGTGCCCGCGCTCCCGCCCGTCCCGCGCGTGCGCCCGGACGACGACGCCGCGGCGCGCCTGGCGGGGATGCTGGCCGCCGCGCGCCGGCCGGTGTTCGTGGCGGGGCGCGGCGCCCGGGGAGCCCGGGCCGAGCTGACCGCCCTCGCCGAGCGGACGGGGGCGCTGCTGGCGACCTCGGCGGTGGCCAAGGGCCTGTTCGCCGGCGAGGACTTCGACCTCGGCATCTCCGGGGGCTTCTCCTCCCCGACGACCGCGGCGCTGATCGCCGACGCGGACCTCGTGGTGGCGTGGGGCTGCGCCCTCACCATGTGGACCACGCGGCACGGACGCCTCCTCGGCCCGCAGGCCTCGGTGGTGCAGGTGGACCTCGAGGAGGCCGCCCTCGGGGCGCACCGGCCGGTGGACCGACCGCTGGCCCTGGGGGTCGTGGGCGACTGCGCGCTCACCGCCCGGGACGTCCTCGCCGCCCTGGAGCCCAGCCCCGCGAGGGAGGGCGACACCGCCCGGGAGAGGGACACGGCTCGGGAGAGGGACACCGCCCAGGAGGGCGGCGCCGGGCCGGAAGCCGCCACCGCGGCGCCGTCGTCCTGGCGCACGCCCGAGCTGGCCGCGCGGATCGCCCGGGAGAGCCGGTGGCGGGACGTCCCGTTCGAGGACCTGTCCACGGCGGAGCGGATCGACCCGCGGGTGCTGTCCCGGGAGCTGGACGCGATGCTGCCGGCCGAGCGCGTCGTGGCCGTCGACAGCGGCAACTTCATGGGCTACCCCAGCCAGTACCTCTCCGTGCCCGACGAGCGCGGGTTCTGCTTCACCCAGGCCTTCCAGTCCGTCGGTCTGGGCCTGGCCACCGCCATCGGGGCCGCCCTGGCCCAGCCGCACCGGCTGCCGGTGCTCGGCACCGGGGACGGCGGCTTCCTCATGGGGATCGCCGAGCTGGAGACCGCCGTCCGACTGGGCCTGCCGCTGGTCTGCGTGGTCTACGACGACGCCGCGTACGGTGCGGAGGTGCACCACTTCGCCGGCGACACGGACGCGCCGCTGGACACGGTGGTCTTCCCGGACGTCGACATCGCCGCGATCGGCCGGGGCTTCGGCGCCGACGGCGTGGTCGTGCGCTCCGTCGGGGACCTGACCGCCGTGCGGGAGCGGCTGTCCGCGCCGATGGACCGGCCGTTGGTGATCGACGCCAAGATCGCCTCCGACGGCGGGGCGTGGTGGCTGGCCGAGGCCTTCCGCGGCCACTGACGCCGCGCCGCGCTCCACCTCGGCGGGCCGGGCTCCGCCGGGCCCGGTCAGTCCTCGGACCGGTCGTCCCCCGCCGCATCCCGCCGCAGCCGGGTGATCCGCACCCGCTCGACCCGGCTGCGGTCCACGGTCAGCACCTCGAGCCGGTAGCCGTCCACGTCGACGACGTCGCCCGGGCGCGCCACCCGCCCCAGCCGGTCCATCACGAACCCGCCGACGGTCTCGTAGTGGCCCTCGGGAATGACGAGCCCGGCCTCCACCGGGACCTCCTGGATGATCAGCCCGCCGTCCACGAGCACGGCTCCGCCCTGGCGCAGCACCGTGTCCTCGTGCTCCCGCGCCCCGGCATCGAACTCGTCGTAGATCTCGCCCACGAGCTCCTCCACCAGGTCCTCGAGGGTCACGATGCCCGCCGTCCCGCCGTACTCGTCGACCACCAGCGCGATGTGGTGCCCGTCCTTGCGCATGGCCTGCAGGGTGCGCAGGACGTGGTTGGTCTCCGGCAGGAAGGGGATGGGCCGCACCACGTCCCGCAGGGTCCGCGGCGGGGCCTCGATGACCCCGTCCCCGTCCCGGTCCGCCACCACGAGGTCGCGGATGTGCACGAAGCCCAGGACGTCGTCCACGCTCGTGCCGAGCACGGGGTAGCGGGAGTGCGGCAGGGCCAGGGCCTGGTGATAGGCCTGCGTGATGGGCAGGGTCCCGTCCAGGAAGTGGACGTCGGGGCGGGGGCGCATGACCTCGGCGAGGCGGCGCTCGCCCGCCTGGAAGACGTCCGTGAGGATCGAGCGCGAGACGGGACCGATGCCGCGGGTGTCCACCACCATCTCCCGGATCTCCTCCGCCGAGACCTCCTCGGCCACGGCATGCGGATCCCCGCCCACGAGCCGGACCACGAGGTTCGTGGACACGGACAGCAGCCAGATGACGGGACGCATGAGCGTGGCGAAGACGCTCAGCGGAGGGGCCAGGACCTTCGTGAAGCCCACGGAGCGCTGCATGGCCAGCCGCTTGGGCACGAGCTCCCCGAGGACGAGGGACAGGTAGGCGATGACCAGCGTCATCCCGATCAGCGCGGCGGTCCCGGCGGCCGCGGTGGACAGACCGGCCCGCTCGAGGACGGGGGCCACGCCCGGGGCGAGCGTCGACGCGCCGTAGGCCGAGGAGAGGAACCCGGCCACCGTCACGCCGATCTGCACGGCCGCGAGGAAGAGGTTGGGGTTCCGCACGAGGGCGGCGGTGCGGGCGCCCTTCCGCCCCGAGCGCTCGATCCGCTTGACCTGGCTCTCCCGCAGGCTCACGATCGCCATCTCGGTGGCCGCGAAGACGCCGCCGACGGCCACGAACAGCAGCACCAGGAGGATGTTCACGATCGTGCTGTCGCCCATGGCGCCCACAGTACCGGCACCCGCCGGGTCACCCGGAGATCATCCGCGCGTCCCGCCGCGTCGACCGGTTCGTCCCCGCGCCTACAACGACCGCGGCTCCGTGGTGCTCGACGACGGCGGCCGGTCCCTCGCGCTCCGGACGGGCAACGGCCGGCTGCTGGACGCCCTCGCCGGCCGGCCCGGCATCCCCGGGGCCGGTGCCGCCCCGGCGGCGCCCGCCGCCCGGGGCCGCCGGGGACCCTCGGGGCTCACCAGAGGTGACGGCACTGCCGGTTCTGGCAGGAGAACTCGGGGGCGCGCCCGTCGGGCAGCATCATCGACGGGGACGCCAGCTCGACGTCGCGCGCCCGGTCCCAGTCGTCGGGCATGATCTGCACGTAGACCAGCTCGAACCCGGTGGCGCCGCAGCGCGGGCACGGCGCGGTGGTGCCGCGCAGACCGTCGGACGGAGTGGTGCTCATGGCGGGCCTCCCGGGGGACAGCGGACCCGGGCACTCCGGAGCCGGTGGGCCCAGTGTAGTGGCCGCTCCGGACGCGGCCCGCCCCGGACCCGGGCGGGGCGGCCGTCCGGCTCAGGCCCTCGTGCCCGCCTCCCGCTTGGCGCGCTGGATCTCCTCGTAGACGTGGCCGCGCAGCTCGGTGAAGCGCGGCAGGCCGCGGGTGGTGAGCTGGTCGCGGTCGTCGGGCAGGTCGATCGGCAGGTCCTCCTGGACCACCGTGGGCGAGCTCGAGAGGATGATCACGCGCTCGCCGAGGTAGACGGACTCGTCGATGTCGTGGGTCACGAACAGCACGGTCACGCCCATCCGGTGCCACACGTCCCGGATGAGGTCCTCGAGGTCGGCGCGGGTCTGGGCGTCCACCGCGGCGAAGGGCTCGTCCATCAGCAGGATCTTCGGCTGGTAGGCGACCGCCCGGGCGATCGCGACGCGCTGCTGCATGCCGCCGGAGAGCTGCCACGGGTACTTCTTGTCCGCGCCGCGCAGGTCGACGGCGGCGATCGCCTCCTCGACGAGCCGGTTCCGCTCGTCCCGGGCCAGCTTGGCGTTCTTCAGCGGCAGCTCCACGTTCTCGCGGACCGTCATCCAGGGGAAGAGGCTGCGCCCGTACTCCTGGAAGACCACGGCCATGTCCTTGGGGGGACCGGTCACCTGCTCGCCGCCCAGCAGCACCTCGCCGGACGTCGGTGCCATGAGTCCCGAGATGCACTTGAGCAGCGTGGTCTTGCCGGAGCCCGAGGGCCCCACGAGGCACGCCAGCTCGCCGCGGCCGAGGTCGAACGTGAGGTTCCGGACGGCCTCCACGTCGCCGTGGTCGCTCTGGTAGATCTTCTGCAGCCCGCGCACGGACAGCAGCACGTCCTTCCCGCCGGTGCGTCCGGCGCCCACGGTCCCGGCCTCCTGCGTGCCGGTCCCGCGCGCGGGGCTCTCGCCCGCCCTGCTCCGGGGAGCGGCCGCGCCGCCGTCCACTGCCGAGCTTCCTGATTCAGCTTGCATTCTCCACCTCTTTCAGGCCCCGGTACCAGGCGAGGACCTTGCGTTCAACACGTTGGAAGACGAACGCCAGCACCACTCCGATGAGACCCAGGACGGCGATGCCGCTCCACATCTCGGGGATGGCGAACGATCGTTGGAACTGCACGATGGTGAAGCCGAGCCCCGAGGACGAAGCGAACATCTCGGAGATCACCATCAGGATCAGCCCGATCGACAGGGCCTGACGGATGCCGGCCATCATCTGGGGGCTGGCGGCGGGGATCACCAGGTGGACGATCCTGGACCACCCGTGGATCCCGTACGAGCGCGCCGTCTCGTTCATGACGGAGTCGACCGAGCGCACCCCCTCGATGGTGTTCAGCAGGACGGGCCACACGGACCCGAGCACGATCACCACGACCTTCATCTGGTCGTTGACGCCGATGAGCAGCATCAGCACCGGCACCAGCACCGGTGGCGGGATCGCCCGGAAGAACTCGAGCACGGGCTCCAGCAGGTTCCGCAGCCAGCGCACCGAGCCGATCACGAGCCCGGCGACGACGCCGAGCAGGATGGACAGCGCCAGCCCCACCAGGAGCCGGCCGATGCTCGGCAGCACGTCGTCGAAGAACCGGTCCCCGATCCAGACGTCCACGAACGTCGTGGCGAACTCGCCCGGCTCCGGGACGTAGAAGTTGGTCTCCACCAGCGTGTAGACCCACCACAGCAGGACCAGCAGGACGGGCAGCGCGAGCGCGTAGCCCAGGGTCTTGACGAGTCTCACACCGCCACCTCTCCGCGGACGGACGAGTGCCAGGCCAGCGCCCGGCGCTCGAGCGCCCGCATCCCCAGGTTGATGAGCACGCCCAGCAGCCCGGCCGTGACGATGAACGCGTACATGGCCGTGACGGCGCCGCCGGACTGGGCCAGGGAGATCTCCCGGCCCAGCCCGGGCGTGCCGATCACGAGCTGGGCGGTGACCGCCAGGATCAGCGCCACCGCCGCCCCCAGCCGCAGCCCGGTGATCACGTACGGCAGGGACGTGGGCCACGTGACGTACCGGACGCGGGCCAGCCGTCCGAGCCCGTAGCTCTTGGCCGTGTCCTGCGCCACGGTGTCCACGTCACCAACCCCGTAGAGGACCTGGATGAGGATCTGCCAGAAGGAGGCGTACACCACCAGCAGCAGGGTGGACTCGAGCTGCACGCCGAACAGCAGCACGGCCAGCGGGATGAGTGCGACCGACGGGATGGGCCGGAGGAACTCGATCGTGCTGTGGGTGGCGCGCCGCAGGAACGTGCTGCTGCCGATGACCAGTCCCAGCACGATCGCGGCCACCGCGGCCATGAGCAGCCCGAGGAACCAGGCCCGGACGGTCTGCCAGACCGCGAGCCAGAAGCCCGCCGAGCCGAGCTGCTCCCCGAGCTCCAGCAGGACCTCGCTGGCCGGGGGCAGGTACCGCGGGTTGACGATCCCCGCCAGGGGCAGCAGCTCCCAGGTGAGCAGGAACCCGAGGATCCCCAGCACCCCGAGGGCGCCGGGCCCCCAGGCCCGCCCCGTGCGCTTTCGTGCCATGTCGTGTGACCTCCCTTGTGTCCCGTGTCCCGTGTCCCGTGTCCGCGGACGGGCTACGGCAGCAGCGCGTCGAGGTCGGGGGATTCCTCGAGGGTCCCGTACTCGACGGCGGCGTCGCCCAGCTTCTGCAGCGCCTCGCGGTCGAACTCGGTGCGGAAGCGCGGCAGGGCCATCTCGGCGCGCAGCTCGTCGCTGATCTCCGTGTAGGTACCGACGATCTCCCGGACGGCGTCCGGGTTCTCGTTCGCGTACTCGAGCGAGCGGTTCATGGCGTTCTGGAAGCTCTCCACCAGCTCGGGGTCCTCCTGGAGCTTCTGGGCGGTCGTGAAGTAGCCGGCGATGTCGAGCTCCGGGTCGAACTCCACGAAGTTGTAGGACACCGCGCGGGCGCCCTCGTCGAGGACCTGGGTGAGGAACGGGTCGAGGATCCAGGCGGCGTCCACCTGGCCGCGGTCGAGCGCTGCCGGGGCGTCCGGGAAGCCGACCTCCACGAACTCGATGCTGTCCGGGTCCCCGCCGGCCTCCTCCACGATGTGGCGGATCGTGGTGTCGCCGATGTTGTTGAGGTTGTTCACCGACACCGTCTTGCCCTCGAGGTCCGCCGGGCCCCGGATGTCCGAGTCGGCGGGCACCACCACGGCGCTGAAGTCCCGTTCGGGGTCGCCCGAGGTGGTGTTGCCGTTGGCGACGTACTGCAGGTCCAGGCCCTGCCCCTGGGCGACCATGACGGACAGGGTGTTCCCGAAGGCGAAGTCGAAGTCCCCGCTGACCACGCCCGGCACGGCGGCCGCACCGCCGCTGGTCGTCTGGATGTCGAGGTTGATCCCCTCCTCCTCGAAGAAGCCCTGCTCCTCGCCCAGCCAGATGGCAGCCGTGTCGACGATGGGGATCACGCCGACGGTCACGTCCTGCATCTCCCCGTCGGCGCCGCCTCCGCCGCCGTCGCCGCCGCCGCACGCGGCCAGCGCCAGTACGGACCCTGCTGCTCCCAAGCTGATGAGCGGTCGCCGCATCGTGTCTCCCTGTGTCGTTCCGTGATCGGTTTCCGTGGCCGTTTTCCGTGGTCGTGCTTCGTGGTCGTGCTTCGTGGTCGGTGCCGGTCCCGCTGTCAGCACTGCGCTGTGCGACCCGGGCCGTGATAGAGATCACTCTAGTGACGTAGCATTCACGGACCAGTGCATGTTGTCGATAGACCGATACATGACGTCTATGAGTCACTGACCGAGGAGTGGTGTCGTGGAACTGGATCTCAACCTGATGCGCGTCTTCTGCACGGTCTACGAGCAGGGCAGCGTCACCGGGGCCGCCGCGGAGCTGCACCTCACCCAGCCCACGGTGAGCCACGCCCTGAAGAACCTGCGCCGGCAGTGCAACGACCAGCTGTTCGTCCGGGAGGGCCGGGGCCTGATCCCCACCCCCTTCGCCGAGAGCATCTTCCCGCAGGTCAAGGCGGGGATCGCCCAGGTGACCGCAGCCGTCTCCTCGGGTGGTCGGTTCGACCCGGCGACCACCGGCGAGCGCTTCACCCTCGCTCTGACCGACCTCGGCGAGCTGGCGTTCCTGCCCTCCGTCATGGTGGCGCTGCGGGAGCAGGCCCCCGGCGCGGAGCTGACCGTGCTGCCCCTGGACGCGGAGCGCGTCCCGGACGACCTGCTGCGCAACCGGGTGGACGCCGCGATCTGCGCCCCGTACATCGGCGGCCCCGGCATCGTCCGGACGGTCATCGGCACGGACGAGTACGTGGTGATCGCCGCCCGCGGCCACCCGCGCGTCCGGGAACGGCTCACGCTCGAGCAGTTCGCGGAGGAGCCGCGGATCCGGCTCGCCCCGTCGATGGGCCACGAGCTCGCGGAGGTGGCGGCGGAGCGGGCGGGAGCCCCGGGCAGCACGGCCCTGCGGCTGTCCCACTTCACGGGCCTGGTCTCCGTCGTGGAGCGCACCGACTGCCTCGCGGTGCTGCCGCGGTTCCTCGCCGAGACGCTCGAGGAGGCGGCCGGGATCCGGGTCCACCCGCACCCGGTCGAGCTGCCGGTCCTGCAACTGGCGGTCTACACCCGCGAGACCGGCCACCAGCGCCCCGCGCAGCGGTGGTTCGCGCAGCTGATCGTGGACACGCTGCGGGAGTCCGTCTCACCGGACCCGTCCGCGCCGCTGCATCCCGGGCCCTGGCATCGTCGCCGTCTATGAGGGGATAGAAAACATCGACTGGCCGCGCCCCCGGCCCCCTTCTACTCTCGCGGTGAGGCGGCACACCGGTGCCGCGTCCCGATTGGAGCGCAGCGTGACCACCATCCGTGCCAGGACCCACCGCTGGATGCAGGCCCGCGGTCTCGACACCGTGTTCGGCAACCCGGGCTCCAACGAGCTGCCCTTCCTGCGGGACCTGCCCCCGGACGTCCGCTACGTCCTGGGGCTGCACGAGGGCGTCGTCGTCGGCATGGCCGACGGCTACGCGCAGGCCACGGGGCGGCCGGTGCTCGTGAACCTGCACTCGGCCTCCGGCACGGGCAACGCCATGGGCGCGCTGACCAACGCCGCCAGCTCGCACACTCCCCTCGTGGTCACCGCCGGCCAGCAGGTGCGCGCCACGATCGGCGCGGAGCCCATGCTCGCCAACGTGGCGGCCCCGGACCTGACCTCCCCGCTGACGAAGTGGGCGGGTGAGCCGCTGTCCGCGCAGGACGTCCCCCGCATGCTCGACCAGGCGCTGTGGGAGGCCACCACCGGCTCCCGCGGCCCCACCTACGTCTCGGTCCCCTACGACGACTGGGACCGGGAGTCCGCCGGCAACGACGACTACCTGCTGCCCCGGCGGGTGGTCCAGGGTCTGTGCCCGGCCCCCGAGCACGTGCAGGAGATCGCCGGTCTGCTGGCCGGCGCCCATCGGCCCGCGCTGGTGCTGGGCTCCGAGGTGGACGCCGTGGCGGCGAACGCGGTCACCCGCGAGCTCGCCGAGCTGCTGGGCGCCGACGTGTGGGTGGCGCCGTCCCCCTACCGCCTGCCGTTCCCCAACCGCCACCCGCAGTTCCGCGGTGTCCTCACCCCGTCGGAGCGGGGCGTGCACACCGCGCTCGAGGACAACGACGTGGTCCTGGTGCTCGGCGCCCCCGTCTTCCGCTACCACCAGTACGAGCCGGCCCGGTACCTGGCCGAGGGCACGCAGCTGCTGCACGTCACGGAGGACCCGGAGGAGGCGGCCCGGGCGCCGTTCGGGACGTCCTTCGTCGCCGGGCTCGCCCTGACCGCCGCGGCCCTGGTGGTGGCCCTCCAGGAGCGGCGCGGCGTGCGCCCGGCAGCTCCGGTGGACTGGACGGTGCCGCCGCCGGCCCGCGAGCCCGTGGACGGCGTCTTCCACCCGGGCGCCGTGTTCGAGGTGCTGCGCGAGACCGCGCCCGCGGACACCGCCTACGTCGTGGAGTCGACCTCGACGAACGGGGACTTCTGGAGGCACATGGACCTGCGGGAGCCCGGCTCCTACTTCTGGCCGGCCTCCGGCGGACTGGGCTTCGGGCTGCCCGCGGCGGTCGGGGTGAAGCTGGCGTGGCCGGACCGCCCCGTAGTCGGGGTGGTCGGCGACGGGTCGGCCAACTACGGGATCACCGCCCTGTGGAGCGCGGCCCAGTACCGCGTCCCGGTCGTGTTCGTCATCCTCAACAACGGCACCTACGGCGCGCTGCGCTGGTTCGCGGGCATGCTCGGCACGGGGGACGTCCCGGGCCTGGACGTGCCGGGCATCGACTTCCTGAGCCTCGCGCGCGGCTACGGGGTGCCCGCGCACGCCGCGAGCACGGCCGGGGAGCTCGCCGACCTGGTGCGGCAGGGCCTCGCGGCGGAGGGCCCCACGCTCATCGAGGTCCGCACGGAGCTGACCACGCCCTGAGCGGCGCCGCGCACGGGGTACCGCTCAGCGGCAGGAGACCGTGAACACCCGGGCGTCGCCGGACAGCTCGACGGTGCCCGCGCCGCCCCGGTGCAGCAGGGACTCCCCGCCGGCCAGCTCCCACTCCCGGTCCGCGGCGCGCACCAGCACCCGGTCCCCGGTGCTCAGCAGGACCGTGGTGCCCCGCAGCTCGACCGGCACGGGCCGTCCCGGCACGAGCTCGTGGGCGGTCAGCGACAGCCGCTCGTCCCACAGGGGGTAGATGCGCCGACCGTGCTCGTCGGCGTCGGGCTCGACGACCTCCGGGGCGGCCTGCTCGTCGGCCAGCACGGCGAGCAGCTCGGCCACGTCCACGTGCTTGCCGGTCAGCCCGGCGCGCAGGACGTTGTCCGAGGAGCTCATCACCTCGATCGCCGTCCCGGACAGGTATGCGTGGAGCTGCCCGGCCGGGGTGTGCAGGGACTGCCCCGGGGAGAGGCGGACGTGGTGCATGCACACCGCGACCAGCAGCCCGCGGTCGCCCGGGTGCCGGTCGTGCACGTAGCGGACCAGCGCGGCCACGGGGTCCTCCGGGCCCGCGGCGCGGGCCGCGGCCACGGTCGCCGCCACGGCGGGCCCGGCGGCGGCGTCGTCCAGCGTCAGCACGGCCGGCAGCACGGGGCGCCCGCCGTCGGCGACGTCGTGCAGCCAGTCCAGCCCCAGCCGCGCGGCCGTGGCGCGCAGCCGGTCCGCCGGCTGCACCCCCGTGAGCAGCTCCACCTCGGTGAGCGCCACCACGGTCTCGGGCTTGGCGGAGCGGTCCTTGTAGTTGCGCCGCGGGTCGTCGAGCGGGATCCCCGACCGCTGCTCGCGCTCGAAGCCCGCCTCCGCCTGCACCGGCGAGGGGTGGACCTGGAGGGACAGCGGGGCGTCGATGGCCAGGATCTTCAGCAGGAACGGCAGGTCCCCCAGCGGCTCGTCCCGGCCGTCCCGGACGACGACGGAGGGCGCGGCGGGGTGCGCACCGACCCACAGCTCGGCCTCGGGCTCGGGGCTCGGCACGGGCCTGCCCTGCAGACGGGCCAGCACCTCGCGGGAACCCCACGCATAGTGCTGGACGGGATTGCGCATGCGGAGGAACTCGACCATGCTCGTCATCCAATCACAGGACCACCCGCGCCCGGCGGCGCCCGGCAACGGCCGTGGCCTAAGATCACCCCTTGTGACTATCGATCTCTCAGCTTCATTCAAGGCCTACGACGTCCGCGGCATCGTGGGCGAGTCCATCACCGCGGAGACGGTCCGGGCCACCGGCGCCGCGTTCGTGGACGTCCTGGGTCTCGCCGGCCTGACCGTCCTGGTGGGCGGGGACATGCGTCCCTCCTCCCCGGAGTTCGTCGACGCCTTCGCCGAGGGCGCGGTCCGGCGCGGGGCGGACGTCGTGAAGATCGGGCTGATCTCCACCGATGAGCTGTACTACGCGTCCGGGACCTTCGACGCCGCCGGGGTGACCTTCACGGCGAGCCACAACCCCGCCGAGTACAACGGCATGAAGATGTCGAAGGCCGGGGCCGTCCCGGTCTCCTCCGAGACGGGGCTCTACGACATTCGCGACCTCGCCCAGCGCTATCTCGACGAGGGCGGGGCGCCGGAGGCCCCCGCCCCCGGCACGGTCACCGAGCGGGACGTGCTGGTCGGCTACGCGGAGTACCTGCGCTCGCTGGTGGACCTGTCCGGGACCCGCCCGCTCAAGGTGGTGGTCGACGCCGGCAACGGGATGGCGGGGCTGACCACTCCCGCCGTGCTGGGCGACGCCGTGCTGGAGGCGCTGCCGCTGGAGATCGTGCCCCTGTACTTCGAGCTGGACGGCACGTTCCCCAACCACCCCGCCAACCCGCTCGAGCCGGCGAACCTCGTGGACCTCCAGCGCGCCGTGCGCGAGCATGGCGCGGACCTCGGCATCGCGTTCGACGGCGACGCCGACCGCTGCTTCGTGGTCGACGAGCAGGGCGGGGCCGTCTCGCCGTCGGCCGTCACCGCGCTGGTCGCCGAGCGGGAGATCGAGCGCGCCCGGGCGGCGGGCGTCGAGCACCCGGTGATCATCCACAACCTCATCACCTCCCGCGCCGTGCCCGAGCTGGTCACCGCCCGCGGCGGCCGTCCCGTGCGCACCCGCGTGGGCCACTCGTTCATCAAGGCGGTCATGGCCGAGGAGGGCGCCGTGTTCGGGGGCGAGCACTCGGCGCACTACTACTTCAAGGACTTCTTCAACGCGGACACGGGCATGCTCGCCGCGATGCACCTCCTGGCCGCGCTCGGCGAGCAGGACCGGCCGCTGAGCGAGCTGATGCACCAGTACGACCCGTACGCGGCGTCCGGCGAGATCAACTCCACGGTGGCGGACAAGGCCGGGGCGGTCCGGCGGGTCGTCGACGCCCTGGCGGGCCGCGACGTGGTCGTGGAGGAGCTGGACGGCACCACGCTCAGCTGCCCGGGCGAGGGCTGGTGGTTCAACCTGCGCCCCTCCAACACCGAGCCGTTCCTGCGCCTCAACGTCGAGGCGAAGGACCGGGCCACGATGGAGCGGGTCCGGGACCGGGTGCTGGGGATCGTGCGCGCCTGAGGACCCCGGCACGCGAGGGGCCCCGCCGGACGAGCCGTCCGGCGGGGCCCCTCGCGCTGCGGGCGCTCAGACCGCGGCGGTCTCGCGCGCCTCGTCGTGGAGCATCCACTGGTCCGGGCCCAGGATCTCGTAGGCCACGTCGCGTCCCGGGACGCCCTGGGCGATCACGGCGGAGCGGACGGCCTGCATGAAGGGCAGCGGACCGCACAGCACCACCTGGGCGCCGGCCGGGATCGGCACGGCGCCGAGGTCCATGAACCCGTCGTGGTCGCCCTCGCCCGGGATCTCCATCCAGGTCTCCAGGCGGGCGTGGGGCAGCTCGGCGACCAGCATCTCGTGCAGCTCGCGCAGCGCCCACTCCTCGGCCGAGCGGTCGGCGTGCAGGACGAGGACCTGCCGCTGCGACTCCTGGCGCACGAGCCGGTCCAGGAACGCCAGCATGGGAGTGACGCCGATGCCGGCGGAGGCCAGCACGAGCGGCCCGTCCCCGTCCGGGAGCATCACGTCGCCGTAGGGGTTGGAGATCCGCAGGACGTCGCCCACCTGCACGTCGTGGTGGAGCACCGGGGTGGCCTCGCCGCGCGCGTCGAGGCGGACGGCGATCCGGCGGGTCCCCTCGGGACCCGGGACCAGCGTGAACTGCCGCGGCTGCTCCACGCCGTCGGGCATCCGCACCTCGACGGTCACGTACTGGCCGGCCACGGCGGGGGTCATCGGGGTGCCGTCGGCGGGTTCCAGGGTGATGGCCGTGGTGGTGGACCCGGCCCGCTCCTTGGCCGCGACCCGGAACGGGGCGAACACCACGGTGTTCGCCTGCCCCGCGTAGAGGCCCTCCTCGATCCTGATCAGGGCATCGGCCATCAGCCAGTACACCTCGTCCCACGCGGCGACGACCTCCGGCGTGGCGGCGTCGCCGAGGTCCCGGGCGATCGCGCCGAACAGGTGCTCGTGGACGACCGGGTAGTGCTCGGGCAGCACGCCCAGCGACGCGTGCTTGTGCGCCACGCGGGAGAGCAGCTCCTCCGGGTAGCCCTCGGGGTGGGACAGCAGCCAGGAGGCGAACATCGCGATGGAGCCGGCGAGGGCCTGCGCCTGGGTCCCGTTCCGCTGGTTGGCGCGGCTGAACAGGCCGTCCAGCAGGTCGGGGCGCGCCTCGAACATGGACCGGTAGAACTCGGGGGTGATGAACGGGATGCGCTCGGCGACGACGCCGATGGTCTGCTCGATGACGGGGCGGGACTGGTCGGACAGCACGGTGGCCTCCTGGGGTGCCGGTGGATGACCTCCCAAAAGTAGCATCTGAAATGCTGTATTACGTGATCGGTGGCGGCGCCCCCACCGCGGTGCTCCCCGGAGGCTCGGGCGGGCGCAGCCCGATGGACACCAGCACCGGGCCGAGCTGACGCTCGCTCACCAGGTCCCGCACCCGCACGTCGTCGAGCGCCGCGTAGAAGGCCTCCCGGGCGTCCGCGAGGGCGCGGCGCAGTCGGCACCCGCGGTCCAGCGGGCAGTCCCCGCCGGCCGACTCGCACTCGACCATCGCGGAGCCCGCCTCCAGCTCGCGCAGGAGCGAGCCCACGGTGGCGTCCAGGCCGGCGGGGGTGATCGACACCCCTCCGGTGCGGCCGCGGCTCGAGGCGAGCAGGCCGAGCCCGCTCAGCCGGCCCACGGTCTTGGTCACGTGGTGATAGGGGGCGCCCACGCCCTCGGCGATGGCGCGCGTGGTGAGCTTCTCCCCCTCGGGGACGGCTGCCGTCAGCAGCAGGACGCGCAGGGCGATGTCCGAGAAGGCGGTCAGCCGCACGGCGGGGTCCTCCGGTCGCTCATGGCGGCTCCTTCCGGGACTCGCGCGCCCCGGCCGGCCCCGGGAACGCCCCCATTGTCCCACGCGCCTCCCGGGCGCGGACGAGGGGCCCCGCACCGGAGACCCCTCGTCCGTCCGCCGGGCCCGGGCACAGCGTCCCGGGCCGGACCTCACGCCTGGTTCAGGCGGTCCTCCAGGCCGGCGCGCTGCTCGAGGATGGGCTCGGGCACGTGGCCCAGCCGGTGGAACCACTCGTCGATGCTGGGCAGCTCGGCCCGCCACTCCTCGACGTCGACCTTGAGGGCGGCCTCGAGCTCCTCGTCGGAGACGTCCAGTCCTGTGAGGTCGAGGTCCTCCCTGGTGGGCACGGTGCCGATCGGGGCCTCCCGGCCACCGGCGGTGCCCTCCAGGCGGTCGAAGATCCACTTGACCACGCGGGAGTTCTCGCCGAAGCCCGGCCAGGCGAAGCCGCCGCTCGGGGTGCGCCGGAACCAGTTGACGTAGAAGACCTTCGGCATCTCGTCCTCGCCGATGCGCTCGCCGACCTCGACCCAGTGCTCGAGGTAGTCGTTGGCGTTGTAGCCGATGAACGGGAGCATGGCCATGGGGTCGCGCCGGACGACCCCCACGGCCCCCTTCGCGGCGGCCGTGGTCTCGGAGGACAGCGTGGCGCCCTGGAAGACCCCGTGCTCCCAGCCGAAGGACTGGGACACGAGCGGGACGGTGGTCTTGCGGCGGCCGCCGAAGACGATCGCCGACAGCGGCACGCCCTCGGGGTCGTCGTACTCGGGGGCCAGGATGTCGACCTGCTTGATCGGGGTGCAGAACCGCGAGTTCGGGTGCGCCGCGGGGCGCCCCGACTCCGGGGTCCAGTCACGGCCCTTCCAGTCGGTCAGGTGCTCGGGCGTCTCCTCCGTCATGCCCTCCCACCAGACGCCGCCGTCGTCGGTGAGCGCCACGTTGGTGAAGATGGTGTTGCCGCGGGCGATGGCGCGCATGGCGTTGGGGTTGGTGGGCCACCCGGTGCCCGGGGCCACGCCGAACAGGCCGGCCTCCGGGTTGGTCACGCGGGCCTGGCCGTCCTTGCCGAAGCGGATCCAGGCGATGTCGTCGCCGACCATCTCCGCCTTCCAGCCCTCGATCGTGGGCTCGAGCATCGCGAAGTTGGTCTTGCCGCACGCGGACGGGAAGGCCCCGGCGATGAACCTGCTCTTTCCCTCGGGGTTCGTGACCTTGAGGATGAGCATGTGCTCCGCGAGCCAGCCCTCGTCGTGGGCGATGGCCGAGGCGATGCGTAGGGCGTAGCACTTCTTGCCGAGCAGGGCGTTGCCGCCGTAGCCGGACCCGAAGGACCAGATGGCCCGGTCCTCGGGGAAGTGCACAATGTACTTGGACGGATTGCACGGCCAGGGCACGTCCTCCTCGCCCGGGGCCAGCGGGGCGCCCAGCGAGTGCAGGCACTCGACGAAGAAGCCGTTCTGCTCGGTCATCTTCTCCAGCACGGGAGCGCCGATGGTGGCCATGATGCGCATGGAGCACACCACGTAGGCGGAGTCCGTGATCTCCACGCCGTAGCTCGGCCTCGAGGCCTCCAGGTGGCCCATGACGAAGGGGATGACGTACATCGTGCGCCCGCGCATGGCTCCGCGGAACTTCTTGCGCAGCGTGCCCCTCATCACCTCCGGGTCCTCCCAGTTGTTGGTGGGACCCGCGCCCTTCTCGGTCCTGGTGCAGATGAAGGTCCGCTCCTCGACGCGGGCCACGTCCTCCGGGTCCGAGAACGCCGCGAAGGAGTTGGGGAACTTCTCCTCGTCCAGGCGGACGAAGGTGCCGGCGTCCACGAGCTCGTCGGTGAGCTGCGTCCACTCGGCCTCCGAGCCGTCGACCCAGTGGATGCGGTCCGGCTGGGTCAGCTCCGCCATCTCCCGCACCCATGCGAGGAGGTGCGCGTGGGTGGTGGGCGCGTTGTCCAGCGCGTCCTTCACAGCCTCGTTCAGCCCGGTGGTCTCCGTCGTTGCAGTGGGGTTGTCAGCCATTGACATGTCTCCTCGTTGAGGCCGTCCGCCGGCCGCCCGGGGCTCTCGTGGTGGTGCTCGTCGTCGAACACTCGACCCGGTGTCACCGGGCCCACAGTGAGCGGCGTGGAGGTGGGCGGCCGGTCTCTACTGTGATGTGGCCCCATCGTATCGCCCCGGCCCCGGCCGCCCCAGCAGGGTTACGCGCGCCGCTGCCCGTCACGCCGGGTGTCGAGCGGGGCGCCGGCGGATTTTGCGCAGCCGGGGGCCACATGTAGAGTTATATCCGGCTTGGACGGCGGTGACGCCGGAACGCCGATGCGCCTGTAGCTCAACGGATAGAGCATCTGACTACGGATCAGAAGGTTGGGGGTTCGAATCCCTTCGGGCGCACACCATCGAGAAAGCCCCTCACCAGCGGAAACGCCGGTGAGGGGCTTTCTCGTGCCCGGACCCCGCCACCCGGGCCGGCTCCGGCGCACCGGACGGCTCAGGCGGCGGCGAGGGCGTGGACGTCTCCCCCGGCGCACCCACGAGGCCGCGGGTCACCACGCCGTCGAGTCCCGGCAGGGCGGCCAGGCGCCGCGCAGGCCGGCGCGCCCGGGAGGACGGCAGGAACCACTGCGCCCCGCCGCGGGCGAGGCGCTGCTTCTCGGTCACCACCGGCCGCCAGACCCGCTCGCAACCCGCCACCGCATCCTCGACGGACGCGGCGCGGGCGAGCCGCTCGGCGAGCAGCCACGCCCCGGCGATCCCCGGCGAGGCGCCCTGGCCGCCCAGCAGTGACACCGCCTGGGCCGAGTCGGCGCCGACCACCAGGTCGGCGCCGAGCACGGTGCCGTCGTCGAGCACCGCGTCCGCCCCGCCGGGCCGCTGCCGGACCCCCACGACGCGCTGCCCGAAGCGGAGCTCCGCGACGTCCCGGGCGTGCTCGCGCAGCACCCGCTCCAGGTCGGGGCGCAGCACGCTCACGAGCCGTCCGTCGAGGGCGCGGGCGAACCGTGCGAACGGCAGCCCGGCCCGGTCGCGGCCGCGGTCGTCCACGGAGCTGAGCCGCTCCACCGTGCAGCCGAGCTCGAGGACCGCCGGCAGCACGCCCATCGCCTCGGCGGCGTCCCAGCCCGGGCCGAAGAAGTCCAACATGCAGCCCTGCTCCCGCGGGTCGGGCGCCCGTTCCAGGACGACGACGTCCCAGCCCTGCCGGCCCAGGCACCCGGCCAGGGCGAGTCCCGTGACGCCCGCCCCGCAGACGACCGCCCGCACGGCTTGCGCCGCTCAGTACCGGTCGCCGACGGCCACGACGCCGTCCAGCAGGGCGAGGTCCCCGGCCGTCAGGCGCAGGTCCGCGGCCGCCGCGTCCTCCCGCAGGTGGCCGGGGTCGGTGGTGCCGGGGATCGGCAGCACGTGCTCGCCCCGCACCGTGGTCCAGGCGATCGCGACCGCCGCGAGGGAGGTCCCGTGTCGGCGGGCGACCCCGCGGAGGGGCGCGAGCACGGCGCCCTCGTTGGCGGCCATGGCCTCCGGCGTGAACCGGGGGTTGCGCGAGCGGAAGTCGTGGCCGGAGAACTCCCGGTCCGCGAGGGCGCCGGTGAGGTAGCCGCGGCCCACCGGGTCGTCGGCCCGGGCGCCGCGCGGGCGCCCGGCGCGCCGCCGGTCAGGGGCCCCCCGCGGACGGTCGCGGCACCGTGAAATCCACCAGGCGGGCGTCGGCGCCGTCCAGTCCGGCCCAGGCGCCGGGGACCTCCAGGACCGACAGCCCGGAGGTGGGGCAGCCGTCGGCGAGGGCCATGACGGCGTCGTAGTCGGAGTCCGGGGTGGCCAGGCGGAGGGCGGCGTCGCGCAGTCCGGGCAGGTGGCCGATGAGCAGCAGCGACCGGACGGTCTCGGGCACGTGGTTGACCGCTGCGATGATCCGGCTGTCCTGGGCCGCGTAGAGGGACTCGTCGAGCCGGGCGGTCGGCGCGAGCTCGCCGAGCTCGCTGCACACCCACGTGCAGGTCTGCCGCGCGCGCAGGGCGCTCGAGCACAGGATCATGTCCGGCACGTGCCCGTTCGCCAGCAGCCAGCGCCCCGCGGCGGCGGCGTCCGCCGCCCCGCCACGGTCCAGGGGGCGGTCGTGGTCGGCCACGCCCCACGGGTGCTCGGCCTCCGCGTGGCGCATGAGGACGAGCTTCTTCCGGTCGTGGCGGGTCATCGGTTCATGATGCCACGCGCCCGCCGGGCACGGAGTGGCCCCGGCTCCTCCGCGCCGCAGGAGGGAACCGGGGCCTGCACGGTCAGCCGCTCAGATGGAGTACTCGGGGGCCGCCCACACGACGACCTCTGGGTGCTCGTAGAAGCGGTAACCCTGGCCGCGGACGGTGCGCACGGTGTTCGCCAACCGGCCGAGCTTCGAGCGCAGACGCCGGATGTGCACGTCGATGGTCCGCTCGTTGGGCACCTCCTCGGAGTCGCGCCACAGGCTGTGCAGGAGCTCGTGACGGCCGACGGTGCGGCTGCCGTTCTCCACGAGGTAGTTCAGCAGCTCGAACTCCTTGAACGTGAGGTTCAGCAGGCCGCCGTCGAGGAAGACCTCCCGGCGGGAGAGGTCGATGAGCACCCCGGTGGACTGGCTGGTCTTCGTCTCGGGCGCCGGCGCGGGCGCGGCGGGCGCCGCGGGCCGCACGGTTCCCGAGGTGGGATCGCCCAGGGCGTTGCGGACCACCTCGAGGTCGGTGCCGGCGGTGTTGGCGGGAGCCAGCGCCACGGCGGCGTAGGAGTCCGCCTGCGGGACCAGCTGCTGGGCGTAGGCCCGGATGCTCTGGACCATCTTGACCAGCGAGGTGCCGCTGGCCGCCGCGGTCTCCTCGTCGAGGCCCACGTAGATGACGAATCCGCGCGCCTCGTTCTCCTGCACCTGCGGACGCGGCGCGGCGTCCCGCTGCAGGCGGGTGGGGAGCGGGGCCTCACCCGGCGCGGCCGGCATGGGACCCATCGTGCTCCGGAGGCTGCGGTAGTCGGCGGGGGCCGTCTGCCCCCGCTCGGGGGCCGCGGCCGGACCGCGGGCAGGGCGAGCTTCGCTCGCGCGGTTGCGCTGGGAAATGTGCACGTATCCCGGTGTTCCTGGCATCTGCTGCCCCTTGTCTTTCCGTCGAGCGGCGGACGAGGCTCCGTCCACCTGGGTCGATCCGCCCCTCGGAACGGCCCCACTACCGTCAGCTCCCGAATCCCCGGCTCCGTGCTGGTCGGGGAAGGTCCCCGCGAAGCTGGCAGATTCCTGACAGTGGCGTTGCTCTCATCGTCCACCAGCCCTCCTGATCCTGCAAGTAATATTCGAGGCACTATCTCAGGATGTGAGATTCGAACGACGGCTGTCCAGGCCCTCCGCCAAAATGAACCCCCTTCACCTGGAGACGGCAGTCCCCTCCAGCACTGTTCCCCGCAATATCAGACGTCTGGGACGCGCTCCTCGGCTCCGTGCCTCCTACGCAGATTTGGACCTGCTTGTCAATGTGCCCATGATGGGGAACACTTCGTCTCAGAATGTGGACATTGGCTGCGAAGCGCATAAAGGCCCGCCGACGAGGTCGGCGGGCCTTTATCAGCACGTGATCTGCTGATTCTCGGGAGCGGCGGTCAGTCGACCACACCGTAGAGCCGGTCCCCGGCGTCCCCGAGCCCCGGGACGATGTAGGAGTTCTCGTCGAGGCGTTCGTCCCGGGCAGCCAGGACGATGTTGACCTCGGCGTCTCCCAGTTCCTCCTCGAGGGCTGCCAGGCCCTCGGGGGCGGCCAGGAGGCACACGCACGTGATCTGCTCCGCTCCGCGGCGGTAGAGGAACTTGATCGCCTCCCGCAGGGTCCCGCCCGTGGCCAGCATCGGGTCGAGGACGAACACCTGGCGCCCGGTGAGGTCCTCGGGCAGACGCTCGGCGTAGGTGATGATGTCGAGGGTGTCCTCGTTGCGGGCCATGCCCAGGAAGCCCACCTCTGCCGTGGGCACGAGCCGGGTCATGCCCTCGAGCATGCCCAGGCCGGCACGGAGGATCGGCACGACGAGCGGCCGCGGCTTCGACAGCCCCACGCCCGTGGTGCGCGTGACCGGTGTGTCGACCGCCACCGCTTCCACGCGCACGCCCCGGGTGGCCTCGTACGCGAGCAGCGTCACGAGCTCCTCGACGAGCAGGCGGAACACCGGGGACGTGGTGTTCTTGTCCCGGAGCACGGTCAGTTTGTGTGCCACCAGAGGGTGGTCGAGAACGGTCACTCGCATGGACCAAAATTACCACCGGGGCGCCCCGCCCCCTCCCCGCCCCTCCCCGGGCACTGTCCGGCCCGGGGGTCCGCCCAGGAGGAGACCTGAATGGCACTGCCCCCGCGCACCCGCACCGAGACCCGGGCGGAGGAGTGGATGCGGCTGGCCCTCGCCGAGGCCCGGGCGGCGCTCGAGACGCAGGACGTGCCGATCGGCGCCGTCGTCGTCGGCCCGGACGGGACCGTGGTCGGACGTGGCCGCAACCGCCGGGAGGCCGACGGCGACCCCACGGCCCACGCCGAGATCCTGGCCCTGCGCGACGCCGCCCGCGCCCTCGGCTCGTGGCGGCTGGACGGCTGCACGCTGGTGGTGACCCTCGAGCCCTGCGCGATGTGCGCGGGCGGGATCGTCCTGGCCCGCGTGCCCCGGGTGGTGCTGGGCGCGTGGGACGACAAGGCCGGGGCGGCCGGCTCCGTCCTCGACGTGCTCCGGGAGCGGCGGCTCAACCACTGGGTGGAGGTCACCGGAGGAGTCCTGCAGGGGGAGTGCTCCCGGCTGCTCCTCGACTTCTTCGCGGCGCACCGGCGCGGCGGGGACGACGACGCCGGGCCGCCCGGACCCGGGCCGGGCGGCCCGGCGGGTTTTGGCGGTTGAGCACGCCAGCCGGTACAGTACTGCGAGCTGGTGACGTGTCCGAGCGGCCGAAGGTGCATCACTCGAAATGATGTTTGGTTTAAGAGCCAACGAGGGTTCAAATCCCTCCGTCACCGCCAGTGATGTCTCCTGACATCGGAGAGGCCCGGCCCCACGGATCGTGGGGCCGGGCCTCTCGTCATGTCCGGGACCGGTGCTCGCCGGAGGCGCGGACCAGCACCGGCGACGTGGTCCTCCTGGCATCGGAAACAATCAGTAGGTGACCCAGTCGGGCTTGTGGTCCACCTGGAAGTGGGCGATCTCGAAGGGCAGGTAGTCGACGCTCGGATCGCTTCCCTGCATGGTGTACGTGACGGAGAAGCGGGTGCCGTCCGGCTGATCCCAGACGTAGAAGTAGTTCTCGTGGAAGGTGCTCGGCTCACCGAGCTCTGCCACCAGGTCCTGGGGCGAATCGCCCCAGGAAACACCCAGCGGCGGCTCCATGATGGGATGGTCGTTCTTCACGGTCACGCTGGTGACGTCGGACCCCGTGTCCGTGGCGATCTCCACCGCTCCGCCGTCGCACAGCCAGTGTCCGTACATGCCCACGTAACAACCGTGGGCATTGGAGTACTGCAGGAACTCCTCGTCCCGCAGCACGTTGACCCCCAACAAGGTGGTCGGGTCATCGGTGCGGGCCGGTGGATCGCCGTACCCCCCACCGCCGGGCGGTACAGTCGGCTCCTCGGTCGGGCCGGGATCGCGTTCGGCTTCAGGAGACGTCGGGGCGAAGTCCGCCCCGTCCGGGGACGCGCTTCGTCCGGCTTCATCTCCTGTCGTGCCCTCGTCCGCGGACGACACAGTCCTCCGAGATACTGACCGATCACCTCCTCCATCGGCGGATCGGGTCGCGGAGGAACGCGCGTCCCGGTTCGAGGAGGGCTCTTCGTTCGCGTCGGGAGTGCACTGTGTCAACGCCAGGCCCGTCGCGGCCAGCAGGGCTGACAGCAACAGCCGGTGCGAACGGCTCCGGATCCCGTCCTCGGACCTCCGGGAGCGCCGACGCGGGAGCCCGCCGCCCGAGTCGTGTGAGACGGCGCTTTCAGTGTTGTTCAGCTCCACGTCGAGATCACCTCGTCGAGACAGGAATGGCGAACACCAATGGTTGCGACAGGTCCACCGCGCACCTCGTGGCCAGAAGGTCCGGCCGTCTGCCTCAGAAGAACACCCGCGAGCCGACCCGCACGGGGATCCGAACGTTCTCGGAGCGGAACTCGACAGCACGTCCTCACCCGCCGATGACGACCGTCGGCATTCCCGGCCCCGGTGCGATCGGAACCCCGTGCAGCGTCGGGTCACCCAGTCGCGCAGCGGGGAACCCTCCGATGAGCACCGTCATGCTGCCCATCGCGATGCCGTTGGGCGCCGGCGAGACGCAGACGATGCCCCCGGGCATGCCGTTCGCCACGGCGGCCGGCATGCCGCCGATCAGCACGTTCATGACGGCCGCCACGGGGGTGATCGGCCCGCCGACGTGCGGTTTGGGCCCGTCGGTGAGCGGGCACAGGGAGCTGTCCCCCGCGCGCAGAGCTGGTCCTGTGGGCATGAGAGCTTCCTGACGTCCAATGGTGGGCCTGGAGATCCGGTGTGCATGACTGTTATTCGCCGGCTCCCGCCTCCTCGTGCTCGCCGTAGATGGTCACGGATTCGTAGCAGCGTCCCGTCACCGGGTTGCCGGCCGTCTCGCACTTCACGGACAACAGCATTTTCTGATCCGGTTGGACGATGAACGGCGGTGCGGGTGCGGAGGTGGGAACCGGCAGTGGCTCCACCCCGGGTGCGGGGGCGCCGCCGTCGCCCGCCATCCGCTCGACGGCGTCCTGCAGAGCCGGATCCTCCTGGAGGACTTCCGCCCCGCCCCCTCCGACGTCCGGCTGTCCCTCCGCGCCCTCCATCACCAGGCTCACCCCCGGGACCACCTCCGCGAGCGGTTCCTGCAACCAGAAGACGATCTCTCCGTTGGGATCGAGCACCACCAGGTTGAACATGCCCGCGTCCCCTGTGGTCACGCCCAGGGTCAGGCTGGTGACGGTGAACGACCCGGTCGCCGGTTCTCCGGGCCACGGGCCGAACACCTCCGAAAGCGCTCCTGGTGCACTCGAGAAGGAGGCCGGCTGCGGGAAGACCGGGAAGGGAGGTGGCGTTTCCGTCACCGGCGGTTCCGTCGTTGCTGGAGACGGTATCGGGCTCGCGTCCTCGCCGGCGCCGGTGTCCCCGGCTTCGCCCGCACCGGTGTCTCCGTCCTCGCCCGCACCGGTGCCTCCGGCCTCTTCCGCACTTGTCCCACCGGCCTCCTCGGCCTCACCGGCGTCACCGCCCGCACCCCCACCGGCCTCACCGGCCTCCCCGGCCGCGCCCCCACCGGTCTCCCCGGTTGCGCCCCCACCGCTCCCTTCGCCCGGTGCCGTGGTCGTGACGCCGGGAACTTCGGACGGCGGGTCCACCAATCTCGCCCACAGGGTGCCGGCAACGGGTCGCAGGAGAAGCCCGAGGACGACCAGGAGGCCCAGGACGACCGCCGTGACCAGCGCCTTGAGGGACCACCCAGGCAGGACGGGGTCCTGGTACTGCGTCCCGGCGAGGGGGAACTCCGGTCCCTCCTCCGGCGTGACCACGACCGTGAACGGGTACGCGATGGGCGCGCCCCGCCAGAGCCGCTTGACGGGCTCCGCACGGACCTCGGAGGACCACGTGGTGCCCGGTTCCATGGTCAGGCTCGACTCGCTCAGGGCGAGGTTCAGCCCGTCGGAGGCGCCCTTGGCGGCGAGCGCCACGGCCACGGGGGCGTTGCCGCGGTTGTCCACGGACACCCGGTACGTCCCGCCCCTCCTGCCCTTCGTGGACTGCGGGGACAGCTCCGCGACGGTGTCGTAGAAGGGCAGCAGCTCCACGACGCCTTCGGGCACCGCGGCGTTCTCGGGCCGCTTGGCAGGCCGGACGTGCACCCCGTACGGGTGCTCGCCCGCGGACACGGCGGAGGTCCGCGGGGGACGGAGGGCGACCACGGCGGTGGACGTCTGTCCCGGGTACACGGAGACGTGCGCCGGCTCCACGGAGGACCACTCCGCCAGGTCCCCCACCACGTGGAAGGTGTAGTCCTCGACGATCTCCGAGTCGTTGCGCACCGACAGGGTGACCCTGCTCTCCTGGCCGGCGTCGAGAGTGGTGCGGGGCGGTTCCAGGCCGGCCGTCGTTTCCATCAGGTCCTCCCAGAGCGGCGTGCTCCTGACGAGCGTACGGCGGGGCGGCCGGGTGCCGGGCTCGGCACAGGGCCGGGTTTGCAGGCATCCTGCCTGCCCGTCGGGGCATCCCCCGGTGCCCCGACGGGCACGAGGGCCTCCGGAGCGGGAGTCGTCAGCCCTGAGGGACGACGCCCTGGAGCTCCGCGGTCACCTCGCAGGAGTCCGTCAGCGACAGCAGCTCGTCGTCGGCACTGTCGCAGCGCAGATCCAGCTGGACCTCCTGGCCGGCGTTCGCCGGGATCCCCGGCTGTCCCAGCGAGAACTCCTGTTCGCCGTCCTGGATCTGGCTCATGGACAGCTGCTGGGTGATCGGGGTGCCGCTGATGCTGAGGAGGAACACGCCTTCGTCCCCGGACGAGGTGCGCAGGACCACGCTGGTGAAGACGGCCCCGTCCTGCTCGACCTCGCGCACGTCCTGGCCGAGCTCCCCGCCGGGCTCCGCGTCGGCCGTGAGCTCCAGGGCGATCTCCTCCAGCTCGCCGTCCTCCCCTCCACCGCCCTGGTCCTGTCCGGCGCCGTCCTGCTCCTGCGGCGGGTCGGCGCCCACGAGTCGCTGGCACGCCTCGAACCGGCCGACGACGGCCCCCTGGACGCACGGCACGACCCGCGCGACCAGGTTCTGGAGCACCCCCGTGGCGATGACCACCCCCAGCACCAGCAGCGCGACGACGCCGAGCACGATGAGCCACTTCACGATCTTCGGTGTCCACCCGGGCAGGAGCGGGTCCTGCCGGTGCGTGCCGGTCAGCATCGTCCCGGGCCCGCCGTCCGGACGCAGCTCGACGGTGAAGGGGTGGGCTGTCTGCGTGCCACGCCAGATCCTGTGCCGTGGGCGCACCCGGAGGTCCGCGGACTGCACCGCGCCCGGCTGGACCGTCAGCGCGGGCGCGCCGAGCACCATGTGCAGCCGATCCTCGGGGTCCTTGGCCACGAGCTGCACGGTGATCGGGATGTTGCCGCGGTTGTCCACGGCCACCCGGTGCTTCCCGCCCCCGCGTCCCTCGGAGGTCCGGGGCACCAGCTCGGCGGAGGTCTCCCAGAAGGGCTGGACGTCCAGGACTCCCTCCGCCACCACGGAGTCCTGCGGGTGCTGGGCGGGCAGGACCTGCACGCCGTACGGGGTGTTCCCGGCCGGGACCTCCCAGGACCTCGGGGGACGGAACAGGACCGTGACCGTGGCGGAGTCGCCGGGGTACACCGACACCTTCCCGGGCTCGACCGTGGCCCACCGGTCCAGCCGCCCCACCACCCGGAACCGGTACTCGTCGACGACGTCCCGGTCGTTGCGCACGGTCAGCGACACGGACGCCGCACCTCCCGCTTCGAGGGTCGTCCCGGACGTCTCCAGCGCCGCCGACGGGCTCATGGTTCCTCCTCGGGGTTCACACGCGGCGGGAGCGGCGGCACCGCCGTGGGATCCCCCTGCGCCTCGAGATTATGACCGTCCGTGACCTCGCCGGCACGGCGATCGGCCGTCCTTCGGGGCATTCCCCCTGCCCGTTGAGTCCTTGTTGAGCGCACGGTGAGCGGCCCGATCTACATTCATGCCGAAACATCGGATGGAGGAGCGCCGCGGACCGCCGGGCGCCGGATCGAGGAGCTGTCATGGAACCGATCACCGTTCACGTCCACGCGTGGGACCCGATCTCGGCGGCCGGCGTGGTGAGCGAGCTGCGCCCTCGCCCGGAGGTCCGTGTGGTGGGGGTCCAGGACGCGGACCGGGCCGCCGTCGTCGTGGTGGTCGCCGACTCCGTGGACGACGAGGCGCTGAAGCTGCTGCGGGTGGTGCAGCGGCAGGGAACGGCGCGCTCCGTGCTCGTGGCCGGGCGCCTGGAGGAGGGAGACCTCGTGAAGATCGTGGAGACCGGCGTGGTGGGCATCGCCCGGCGGTGCGAGGCCACCCCCGACCGGCTCATCACCGTCATCACCGCGGCGGCCTCCGGGGAGGGCAGCGTCCCCCCGGACCTGCTGGGACGGCTGCTGGAGCAGGTGGGGCGGCTGCAGCGCCACGTCCTGGGCCCGCGCGGCATCATGTTCACCGGCCTCGCCCCGCGGGAGGTGGACGTGCTGCGGCTGCTCGCCGACGGGCTGGACACCGCGGAGATCGCCCGCCGGCTCGCGTACTCGGAACGGACCGTGAAGAACGTGGTGCACGACGTGACCACACGCCTCCAGCTGCGCAACCGCTCCCACGCCGTCGCCTACGCCCTCCGGGAGGGCCTGATCTGAGGGGTGCCCGGAAGGGCAACGACGGCTTCCCCGACGACGGCCCGGCACCGGTCCCCCGCGGCGCGGTGCCGCCGCCACAGTGGATCCCAAGGTGAGGAGGGCCGATCGGTGATTGCCCAGGTGGACGACGCGCTGCGCACCCTGGTCCGGACGCAGGCCCTCGCCGGAGCCGAGGTGGAGGTCGCCTTCGACGCCCCGACCAAGGACTGGGCCGCCCGGCGCAACGCCCCCACCGTGAACCTGTACCTGTACGACATCCGGGAGGACCTGCGGCGCCGCGAGCGGGGTTTCGCCGACGAGCGGGACGAGGACGGGACGGTGCTGCGGCGGCGCCCGGCACCCCGCCACTTCAAGCTGTCCTACCTCGTGACCGCGTGGACCCAGCGTCCCGAGGACGAGCACCTGCTGCTGGACCAGCTGCTGCGCTGCTTCCTGCACTACGAGGCGCTCCCCGACGAGCTCGTCGCGGGCCGGCTCGCCGAACCCCGGCTGCCCGTGCCGATGACCGTGGGGCTCCCCCCACCGGAGGACCGGGCGTTCGCGGACGTGTGGTCCGCCCTCGGCGGGGAGCTCAAGCCGTCCCTGGACATCGTGGTCATCGCCCCGGTCGAGACCGGCGTCGTCTACGAGATCGCCCCGCCGGCCTCCGCCGGGACCGTGGTGGACATGGCCGACCGCACCGGGACGGCCGCGGACATCGGCCGACGCCGCGCGCGGCCGCCACTTCCCACCGCGCGGCCGGGGACCGGGGACGCCGCGGGGACCGGGACCGGGACGGCACCGGAGGAGCCCCGGGGTCCGGCCCCGCGCCGGAGGAAGCGATGACCAGTGCGGCGAGCCTGGCCCACCTGCTGGGCCGGGTGGGCGTGGTCGAGGAGCGCATCCGGCGGCTCGTGGCCGAGCGCCGCGCGGAGGACCCTCAGCCCGACGACCCGTTCCGCGGCCTCTACCTCAGCGAGGAGGCCGTGGACCGGCTGCTCGGCACCGGGCCGAGGGCGCCCCTGCCGGTCGAGGCGTCCCCCCGTTGGGTGGAGTGCGAACGGGCGGCGGACCGCGCGCAGGAGGACGGGCACCGCCTGCGCCTGCGGGAGCTGGCCGCCGCCCTGGGGTTGACCGCCCTGGACGTGGACCTCCTGCTCGTGGCCCTGTCGGCCGACCTCGACCCGCGCTTCGAGCAGCTCTTCGGCTACCTCAACGACGACGTCACCCGGCGTCGCCCCTCCGCCGCGGTGGCCCTGGCCCTGAGCGGCGCGGCCCTGTCCGACGCCGGGGCCCGTGCCCGGTTGCTCTCCGGGCCCCTGGTCACCGGGCACCTCCTGGCGCTGGAGGATCCGGACCGGCCCCTGCCCGGGCGGGCGCTGCGGGTTCCCGAGCGCGTGGTGGGGCACCTGCTCGGCGACGACACCCCCGACCCCGACCTGACCGTCGTGCTCACCGCCCCGCCCGAAGTGCTGTGGGGCGACCCTGCGCCGCTCGTGCGAGCCCTGCGTGCCGGGGTGCTCCTGGCCTATCTGCGGGAGCCCGCCACGGGCTCGGCCCGGGTCCTGGCCGCGGAGGCCCTCCGGGCCCGTGGGCACGACGTCGTGGGCCTGGACCTTTCGCGGCTGGCCGGGGAGCGCGACGCGGCCGGGCTGGTGGCCCTCGCGGTCCGGGAGTCGAGGCTGCGCGGCGCCGGCATCGTGGCCGGTCCTGTGCCGGCCGTGGCCGATCGCCCCGGCCTGCTGCGGGCCCTGCGGGCCGACCCGCAGCCCGTCCTGCTGTTCGGGGACACCGTCTGGGACCCGGTGTGGACGGAGCGCCCGCCCGTCGTCGTCGACGTCCCCGCCAGCACCGCCGCCGAACGGGCCGGGCTCTGGCAGGAGGCGCTGGCGGGGTCCCTGCCCGGGCCGGAGATCCTGCGGGCCACGGCGCAGTTCCGGCTCGGCCCGGAGCAGGTGGGTCGGGCCGCGCGGACCGCCCGGGCGCAGGCCGCCCTCAGTGCCGAAGGGACCCTCACCGGCGCGCACCTGCAGGCCGGTGCCCGTGCCGAGAACGGCTCGGCCCTGGACCGGCTCGCCCGGCGGGTGGACCCCGCCGTCGGCTGGGCCGACCTGGTGCTGCCGGACCCCGTGCTGCAGTCCCTGCGGGAACTGGCCCTGCGGGCGCGCCACCGCGAACAGGTGCTCGGGGACTGGGCCATGCGCCCCGGCGCGGGCCGCGGCCACGGCGTGGCGGCCCTGTTCGCCGGGGACTCCGGCACCGGCAAGACCATGTCCGCGGAGGTGGTGGCCAAGGAGCTGGGACTCGACCTGTACGTGGTGGACCTGGCCACCGTGGTGGACAAGTACGTCGGGGAGACGGAGAAGAACCTGGAGCGGATCTTCACCGCCGCCTCCGGGGTCAACGGAGTGCTGCTCTTCGACGAGGCCGACGCGGTCTTCGGCCGCCGCTCCGAGGTCAAGGACGCCCACGACCGCTACGCGAACATCGAGAGCGCCTACCTGCTCCAGCGCATGGAGACCTTCGACGGTCTCGTGGTGCTGGCCACGAACCTGCGCGCCAACATCGACGAGGCCTTCACCCGCCGCCTCGACGTCATCGTGGACTTCCCCCTGCCCGACCCGGAGCACCGCGCGCTGCTGTGGGACCGGTGCCTGGGCCGGCTGATGGCCCGCGCCGAGGACCTGGACCTCGACTTCCTGGGACGGGCCTTCGAGCTCGCGGGCGGCGGGATCCGCTCGGCGGCCGTCACCGCCGCCTACCTCGCCGCGGAGGACGGCGCCCCGGTGACCATGGCCCACCTGGTCACCGCCGTGCAGCGGGAGTACCGCAAGCTCGGCCGGCTCACCCTGGAGAGCGAGTTCGGCCCCTACTGGAGCACCCTGACGGCGGCCCGCGCGCCGCGGCCGGGCCCCTGATCGGAGCGGGCCATGTCGGCGACCCACAGCACGGCCACCCGGCGGGGAGACGGCCGGCGGCGCGTCGTGCCTCGGGCCGGTGCGGCACCGCGGCCGGAGGACCCGCTGCTGCCCCCGGGCCTGGTCCCGCTGCTGCGCGGGGCGGATCTCGGCACCCGGGCCCGCTCCCTGTGGCAGGTGCAGCGACAGGCCGGCAACCGGGCCGCGCAACTGGTGCTCCAGCGCCAGGCCGTCACCGACGCGCAGCAGTGGGCCCAGGACTGGGCGGCCCACCCGGCCCAGCAGCGCCACTTCCGGGGCACCGGGCGCCCTGCCGGCACCCCACGACAGCGCTACGACGTGCTGGCCCCGTTGTACAAGGCGCACGGCATCCCGCGGCCCATGGTCTATCTGGCCACCTCCATCACCACCGCACGGTTCTTCGGGTTCTCGACTCCCGCGCACGTCGACCTGGCCGCGGCCCTGCGGACCGCCGAGGCCACGCTGCGCGCCGCGGGCGTCACCGCGGCGCCGGTCACGAAGGTGTGGGCGCTGAACCCGCGCACCACCAGCGCCGGCGGCTGGAGCAACCACGCCGACGGCCGCGCGGTGGACATCGACCCCGGGACGAATCCGCACCTGACCAACAAGGCCCAGCGGCGCATCATCAGCCTCGTCACCGGCACCGACATGGACGCCGGGAGCCAGGGCTACGACACGATGAAGAACGCCAGCAATACCTTCGGGATGCTCTACCGCCCCGCGGGCCTGCGCTGGCGGATCCTCGTGCTGACCGCTGTCGAGACCCGCGAGAAGGCGGCGGTGTCCGCGACGACGGCCGAGCGGGACCGGCTGCGCGCCGAGCGTGCCGCCGTCGCCGCCGCTCGGGCCGCTGCCCGGCAGGAGCTGAGGACCCTTCCCCGCGGCCGCCGGGCGACGGCCGAGCAGAAGGTCAGGGCCGCGGAGCTGACCGTCGCGGTCCAGGAACGGTCCGCCGCCCTCACGGCCCTCGACGGGCGGCTGGAGCTGCAGGGCGCGACGCTGAAGAAGCAGAGCGCCGAGGCGAAGTCGGCCGCGCAGGACCGTGCCCTGCTGGAGAAGCACCTGGCGCGCTACGAGGCGGTGGACAGCGCTCTCGCCGGGCTCGAGACCGAGCTCGCCGCCCTCCCGGCAGCCGTCGCCGCCCTGGAGGCGCAGATTGCGCGCTCGCAGCAGGGCGAGCAGGACAGCAGGGTCCTGGGCGACACCCGCGGGGCCGCCGCGGAGCGCCGGCTGCGGGCCGGGCTGCAGAAGGAGCTGAAGCGGCGGAAGGCCGAACTCGTCCGCAGGACGAATGACCTCGGGAAGAAGCGCACGGCCCGGGACCGGGACCCCCTGCGCACGTACGGTGCGCAGGGGTTCCTCAACCTGCCCAAGGAGGTCGTGGAGGCGATGACCGGGGCGGGGCTCCGGTGGGGCGGGAACTGGAAGGGCGCCAAGGATTTCATGCACTTCGACCTCTGACCGGTGTGCCCCTTCGGGCACGGTCTGCTGCCCCGGCGGCGGCCGAGGGGCCGCTTGTGGGTCCGTCCGAGCGGGCGCATGGTGGCCGCAGGCCCGAGAGGAAGAGACTCGTCATGCACATCCACGATCACGACCAGGGCGAGAACGAGAGCCTGCGACCGCGGGCGGACCGCGTCGAGGAGAACGTCCCGCCGCAGCTGTGGCGGGCCGCGGCGGCCGGTCGCACCGACGTCGTCGGTCCCGCCGGGATGCTGGCCATGCAACGGGCGGTCGGCAACGCCGGGGTGCAGCGGCTGGCGGAGGAGGAGCGCTCGCCGGTGCTCGACGTCGTCTCCTCGGGCGGACACCCGCTGGAGGAGCCCGTCCGCACGGACATGGAGTCCAGGCTGGGCCACGACTTCTCGGACGTGCGGGTACACACCGACGACGCCGCGTCCCGGTCCGCCGAGTCGGTGAACGCCCACGCGTACACCGTGGGCTCCAACGTCGTCTTCCAGCGGGAGAAGTACGACCCGTCCTCGACCGCCGGACGCACGATGCTCGCCCACGAGCTCACCCACGTGGTGCAGCAGCGCTCCGGGCCGGTGGACGGCACCCCGACGGGCTCCGGCGTCCGCGTCAGCGACCCCTCCGACCGCTTCGAGCGGGAGGCCGCCGTCAACGCCGAGCGGGTGATGTCCGGGCCGGCCCCGGTGTCACCGGCTCCGGCCGCCGTCCAGCGCGCGGCCGTCGACGATGCCGCGCTGCCCGTCCAGCGGGCGGAGGGCGAAGAGGAGGAGGAGACCGCGCAAGGGTCCTTCACCGGGGACGCCACCGCCCAGCGGGACGTGGTGCAGCGGGCCGAGGGCGAAGAGGAAGAGGAGCAGGCCTGAGCCCGGGTGAGTCCGGATGCGCGGGCAGGGGCGGGCCGTGGCTCGTTCCCCGGCGGTTCCCCGATCCGGCGACAGGACTCCGGCCTCCGCTCCCGGGGCCCCTCCTGAGGCTCCCGGTACCTTCCCCCGGGGCATGGTCTGCGGTCGCCCCGTGGTGGCGCGGTGCAGCCACGGCCCCGGTCTCCTAGCCGGGTCAGCTGCTCCGCCGGAGTGAGGAGGGCCCGGTCCCGGGACCGGGAGCACAGCCGTCTTCCCTCGGCCCCGTTCGGGTCGGCCACCACCACGGCCGCGGGATGTGGACGTGGTCTGCGCTCCGACGTCCGTCCCTCCCGAGGACGTGGCGCCCACAGGTCCACCTGGTGCCCTTTGGTGCACTGCGCCCTTCCCCAACACGCGGCCCCCCAGCCTCCCGACACCCCCTCCCCCGGCACGACCCTGGAACCACGATCCGGACTCTGCCGAGGAGAGACACGATGCCCACCTACCTTTCACCCGGTGTCTACGTCCACGAGGTCGAGGCGGGAACCCGCCCGATCGAGGGCGTCGGCACGGCGGTCGCCGCGTTCGTGGGCCTGGCGGCCAAGGGCCCCGCCAACGAGCCCACCCTGGTGTCCAACTGGACCCAGTTCTCCGAGACCTTCGGCGACTTCGTGCCGGGCTCGTACCTCGCCCACTCCGTGTACGGATACTTCCTCAACGGCGGCGGCAACTGCTACATCGTGCGGATCGGGGCAGACGGCGCCGAGAGCATCGGCGACGGGCAGAAGCCGAAGGCCAAGCAGGTCAAGGCCGTGGCCGGGCCGCCGATGGTGGAGGTGGCCGGCTACCGCATCCTCGGCAGGTCCACCGCGGCCAACCCCAAGCCCATCACTGTCGAGTTCGACGCCGCCGGCGGGGACAACGCCCCGGAGGACCAGTTCAGGATCACGATCACCGTGGAGGGCCGGCAGCCCGAGGTCTTCGACAACGTGACCACCAAGAAGGGCCCCAACAACGTGGCCACGAAGGTGAGCGCGGAGTCCAAGCTCGTCACGATCGAGGAGGTGCTGAGCGGCGGCGCCCTCACCAAGCCCGACAAGGGGACGGTTCGCCTGGAGCTTCCCGAGCCCGAACCGGAGCCGCCGTCGGCCGACACGCTCAGCGCGGACGACTACGTGGGTGACGCCGCGGACCGCACCGGCTTCAGCGGCCTCGAGGCCGTGGACGAGGTCACCATGGTCGCCATCCCGGACCTGGTCGCCGCCTACGAGCAGGGCGCGGTCGACGGCGAGACGCTCAAGGCCGTGCAGCTGGCGCTGATCGCCCACTGCGAGCTGATGGGCGACCGTGTGGCCATCATCGACCCCCCGCCTGGGCTCAATGCCCAGCAGATCAAGGAGTGGCGGGTCAACGACGCCGGCTACGACTCCAAGTACGCGACGCTGTACTGGCCGCGGCTCAAGGTCCTCGACCCGTCAGAGGGGGTGCACCGGTTCGTGCCGCCCTCGGGCCACATCGCGGGCGTCTGGGCCCGCAACGACGACACCCGTGGCGTGCACAAGGCCCCGGCGAACGAGGTGATCCGCGGTGTCACCAGCCTCGAGACGAACATCACCAGCACCGAGCAGGAGCTGCTGAACCCCATCGGGGTCAACTGCGTCCGGTCGTTCCCCGGCCGCGGCATCCGCGTGTGGGGCGCCCGGACGCTCTCCAGCGACGCCGCGTGGCGCTACGTGAACGTCCGGCGGCTGTTCAACTACCTGGAGGAGTCGATCCTGCAGGGCACGCAGTGGGCGGTCTTCGAGCCGAACGACCCGGCCCTGTGGGCGCGCATCCGCCGCACCATCAGTGCCTTCCTGACGAACGAGTGGCGCAAGGGCGCCCTGTTCGGCACGTCCCCGGACGAGGCCTTCTTCGTGAAGTGCGACGCCGAGACGAACCCTGCCGAGGGGATCGACGCCGGCCAGGTGGTCTGCCAGGTGGGGGTCGCTCCCGTGAAGCCCGCCGAGTTCGTCATCTTCCAGCTGTCGCAGTTCTCCGGCGGCACCAGTCTCGTGAACGAATGATCGTCCGGAAAGGACCACGACAATGGCACTCGAGGATTTCGACAATGCACCGGCCTACGGCTTCACCGTCACCGTCGACGGCATCGAGGTGCCGCGCGTCATCGAGGTGAGCGGACTGAAGTCGGAGGTCGACAAGATCGAGCTCAAGCAGCAGACGCAGGACGGCAAGTACGTCGTCCGGCAGCTCATGGGCCGCCCCAAGGCCGGTGAGATCACCGTGACCCGCGGTCTGACGGACAGCAAGACCGTCACGGACTGGCTGAAGACCGTCATGGAGGGGGACGTGGCCGGTGCCCGCAAGACCGCCTCCGTGGCCCTGCTCGACTACAAGGGCGAGACCGTCAAGACCTACAACTTCGACCACTGCTGGGTGCGCAGCGTGGAGGTCAACTCGCTCAAGGCCGGCGCCACGGAGCAGGCCACCGAGAAGTTCGTCATCTGCTACGACGAGTCCAAGGTCGAGTGATGCAGCGCAGCCACGGGGGCGCGGGGGTGGTGCCGTCCCCCGAGAGCGCCGGCACCACGCCCCAGGCGGAGCCGTCCCGGAACGGCCGGGAGGAGCGTCCGGCCCTGCGGACCGAGTTCGCCTTCGACCTGCCCCGGGGCTACGTGGACCAGGACGGGACGCTCCACCGCTCCGGGGTGATGCGCCTGGCCACCGCGCGCGACGAGCTGCTCCCGCTCTACGACGCCCGGGTGCAGGAGAACTCCGCCTACACCACGGTGGTGCTGCTGAGCCGGGTCATCACCAGCCTGGGGACGCTGGGGTCGATCACGTCCAACGTCGTGGAGAACATGTTCGCCTCGGACGTGGCGTTCCTGCAGGACTTCTACCGGCGGATCAACGCGGAGGGCCACACCCGGATCGCGGTGACCTGCCCGGGGTGCTCCCACCGGTTCACCGCGGACCTCGCGGGTGGTCGCCTGGGGGAATCATGACGTACGCGGCCGATCGGATCCACGAGGAAGTCGCGTACGTGGCGTACCACTTCCACTGGGGGCTCGACGACATCCTGGACCTGGAGCACGGCCAGCGGTTGCGCTACGTCCGGGAGATCGCCGACATCAACCGCCGGTTGAGCGAGGAGCGCTGAGCCGTGCGCTGGCCGTGGCAGCGGAAGGAGCAGGACCCCGCCCCCGTGACGCCCTCGGGGCGGTCCTCCGCGGCGTCCTCGGCAGGGCCCCCTGCGGCACCGCCACGGCAGCCGGCCGAGCCCGTCCCCTCCCCCGCCGGGTGGGCCTTTCTGCCGCCCCTCCAGCGCACCGTCGGGGACCTCGCGACGACGACGGCGCCTCACCGGTTCCCCGACCAGCTCCCGACCCGGACGAACCCGTCGTTCACCGCGGCGATGTCCCACCTGATCAGTGCGGAGGCCCCGCCCGGTGTGATCGACCTGGACGGCCCCGACGCTGATCCGGCGACCGGCGGCTCCGGGTCCGCCGCCCGCCCCGTCGACATGCCGCTCCCTCCTCCCCGGGCGCCCCGCGGCGCCTGGGGAAGCCGTCCCGTGCAGCGCCTCACGGGCAGCGGGAACACCGCTCAGCGGTCGCTGACCAGTGCTCCCGAGGTCGACCTCGGTGTGCTGGAGGTGCCCGTGGTGCACGGGACGGGGACGACGGCATCTCCGGATGCACCGGATGCGCCGGCACCGCCGGAGAGCTCCGGCGCCGCGCAGGAGGGCCAGGACGCCGAGGCCGGCCCGGAGCCCGGTGACGTCCCCGCCGGCGTGCCGTCCGCCGATCCGCCTCCGACCGGCGCCCCCGTCGCGGTGAGCACCCGCGAGAGCGCCGTCCCGGAGGCTGCCCCCGCCGGTTCGTCGGCACCGGGGTCCGCTCCGGCCGGTGTTCCGGGCCCGGGAAGCACGAGATCCGGGACGGAGCCGCAGGGGCGGACGTCCCCGCCCCTGCCCCTGCAGCGCCGGGTGCCGGAGCCACCCGGGGATCCCTCCCGCAGCGTCCTCGGCAACACTCTCGGCAACACTCTCGGCAGCACTCCCGGCAGCACCTTCGACGGCACCGCCACGTCCGTCCCGCTGCCCGCCGGGCCCCCGCTCCAGCGCAGCACCGGAGCAACGGGCACGGGGGACGCTCCGCTGTCGGCCCCATCCCGGAGGCCCTCCGCACCCTCCTCGCGCCGTCTCGGGCTGGGCCGCCCGTGGCCGGATCCCGTCGGCTCCCCGGCCGGTCCCTCCGCCGACGGGACGGGGCCGCCGGCTGTCCAGCGAGCGCCCGGGTCCCCGGAGTGCGCTCCGGCCCCCGCCCAGGAGACACCGGTGGGCGACGACGCCCCGGGGCGGTCCTCGCCCGATGCACCAGGTCCCCGGGCGGTGGTCTTCACGCAGCCGATGGTGTCCCGGACGACCGGCGCCCCGGAGGTCCCCCGGGCCGAGCAGGCAGAGGACCGCGACAGCGCGTCGACCGGTATGCCGGAGCCCGACCTCCGGGCAGCGTTCGCCGACCCTCCACGGTTCGCCGGTCGGCAGACGCCCGACCCCCGCCGGGCAGAGGCGCTGCCCGTGGTCTCCCGCGCCGTGGCGACGCCCGGCATCGGGAGCGCCGTGGCGACGCCCGTCATGGAGGGCGCCGGCAGGGTCCTCGGCGCGGTTCCGGCGGAGCCGGACGACCCCCGTGCGCAGCCCCGGGCGGCCGGCGCCGAGCCCGCCGCGGCCGCGCCGAGGAACGGGTACCCGCGCCCGGATCGGGGGCCGGCCGTACTGGGGCCGGCCCCCGCCACGGTGCAACGAGGCACTGGGCACGGCACAGCCGGGACCGTGGAGCGGGCCGTGTCCGCGGAAGAGACTCCTGCGGACCTCGGCTCGCCGGCCGCGCGCGACGTTCCGGCGCCCACGGCCGGTGCCGTTCCCCACGCCCTGCTCCACACCACGGCCCCGGACCTGCCGTCCACCGGTTCCTCGGACGACCACCCGGAGCGCCGGTCCGTTCCCGCCCCACCGGGACGGGACCGTCCCGCGGATCCGCCGGTGGTGTCCCGCTCCGCGGCGTGGCAGGGGCCAGGGACCGGCGTCGGCGCTGGCGCCGTGGCCGGTGGGCGCAGCGCCGGGACCGGTGCTGCGCCGGAGTCGTCCGGCGCAGCCGTCGACTCGACGTCGACAGGACCCGGCGAGACCGGAGCCGAGCCCGCCGCGGTGGACTCCGCGCAGGCGGAGTCCACCGGGTCGGGACCGGTCGCGGCACGGGCATCCGCCCCGGAGCCGCTGTCCTCGGCACCCGTGCTGTCGGGATCGACCGCACTGTTGAGGTCGACGACATCAGCGTTCGGGTCCGCGGAGGTGGTGCCCGAGGAGCCCGGCGCTGTGGGACGTCCGGTACCGGTGTCCCCGGTGCAACGGAGGACCGCGTCGCACGGCCCCCCGGCGGTCGGGCCCGCCTCCGAGGCTGCCCGGTCCGCATCGCCATCACCCTCGCCCCAGCGGCTCCGGGCGTCGGCGCTGTCGGGCCCCGGGCGCCCCCTCGGGCTGCGTCCTCCGTCGTCCCTGCCCGTGGTGTCACGCTCCGTCGGAGACGCTGCGGATCCGCGGGCGGCCGGGACGTCCTCCAGCCGGGAGTTCCTTGCCGGAGGATCCGCCGCGCCGACCGCTCCGACGGTGCTCCCGGCTTCTCCGACCCCGACAGCGCAGCGCACGCCGGGACCCGGTCCGACGACGCCTTCCGCGGCGTCGTCGCTCCCCGCGGCGCCCGGGTTCCTCGACCCGGTGCTGTCCCTCCCCCGAGGACCGGAGACGGCTCCCGTGCTGGGCGCGGAGGGCTGGACTCCCCGGCCCGCCGGCGGGGGCCGAGCGGACGAGGCACCGTGGGCAGGGAGCCCGGTCCTGTCGGCGCACACGGGACCCGCCTCGGTCCCGGCCGGAACGCCCGGCCTGTCGTCGTCACCGTCGGGGACCCTTCCCGCAGCGGTCGGCTCGCTCCAGCGCTCCGCCCTGCACCCGGCGGCGCCGGTGCCGCCTCCGGCTTCCCCGGGCCCGCCGACGCGCCCGCAGCCGGCCCCGGCCCCCGGCGTCGTTGCCGGCGAGGTCGCACGAGCTGACCAGGACGTCCACCGGGGTCCCGGCGGACCGCCGGCCGCTGCGCGAGCAGACCCCGTGGCCATGCGCCTCGCGTCCACGCCCCCGCATCCGTCCCGACCGGGGCGCGCCGCCGGACCGGCCGCGGCCCCCGGTCCCGGGGCGCCGGCCGGCGTGCCGGCGGTCCAGCGCGCGGACGGGGAGACCTTCTCCGCCCCGGAGGCCACGGGACCCGTCCCGACAGCCGCGGAGTCCGGCCCGACCTCCGCGGCATCCGTCCCGGCGCCAACACCCGCGGCGGACGAGGAGATGAGCCAGGAACAGGTCGACGAGCTCGCCAAGCGGCTCGTGGGCCCGATCGTGCGGCGGATCAAGGCCGACATGCTGCTGGACCGCGAACGCCGCGGCCTCCGGATCGACGCGAGCTGAGGAGACGGACATGACGAGCTTCCTGGAGGACGTCGACACGGCCGTCAGCGTCCGGTACGTCGTCGTCCTGGACGACGAGAGCCTGGGATCGTTCAGCACTTGCGAGGGCCTCGGGTGCGAGGTGGTGATGGAGACCCGCGAGGAGGGCGGCAACAACGACTTCGTCTGGCAGCTGCCGACCCGCCTGAAGTACCCCAACATCACACTCACCCGGCCCTTGGGCCCCGATACCGCGCTGATCGCGGCGTGGTTCGCCAAGCTCGCCACGGGGTACTCCCGGCATCCCGGCACCATCGAGGCCCAGCGCGCGGACGGCTCGAAGATCGCCTCGTGGCAGCTGCGGGACGTGGTGCCCGTCCGCTGGAAGGGACCGTCCTTCAACCCGGACCAGCCGAAGGTGCTGGTGGAGTCCCTGGAGATCGCCCACCACGGCTTCTCGGTGGAGCCGGGCGCGAGGAAGCCGCCGCAGCAGAACGGGGTGACCCGATGACCTCGGCCGGCCCGTCCATGACCCACACGAGCACGGGCGGCGCAGGGGGTGGGGAGACTCCGGCCGCCACTTTGGTGCACGCCACCCTCGACGTCCACGAGCCCTCGAAGGACGGTGCCCTGGACAAGCCCGGAGCCCAGCTGGACACGATCGAGTTCCAGTTCAACCCCAAGGAGCTGACGCTCGAGAAGTCCGCCGCCTGGCAGAAGCAGACCGCCAAGGGGGACCAGATGAGCGGGCCCCCGCAGTACAAGGGGCCGAAACCGTCCAAGCTCTCGCTGGAGATGTTCTTCGACGCCTCCGAGAAGCGCGACGACAGTGTGGTCAAGCGGGTGAACCAGCTCTTCACCTGCTGCATCCCCACGAAGGACTCCCTCCAGCAGAACAAGGCCTCACCGCCCTGGGTCATCTTCCGCTGGGGCACCCTGACGGGGTTCCTGGCCTACGTGGCCAGCGTGCAGGCGAAGTACACCCTGTTCACCGCGCAGGGGCTGCCCGTCCGAGCCGTCTGCACCGTCGCCCTCGAACAGCTCGCCGGGGAGCCGCCGGGCCAGAACCCCACGTCGGGCGGCCTGGTGCCCCGCAGGTCCCGCACCGTGGTCGACGGGGACACCCTCGCCGGGATCGCCTACGCCGAGTACGGCAACCCCGCGCTGTGGCGGGCCGTGGCCACGCTGAACGGACTGGACGACCCCATGCGGCTGCGGCCGGGCAGCACGGTGCTGCTGCCCACCGTGGACGAGCTGCTGCGCCCGCAAGAACCGGATCCGCGACGAGGGGAGGTCCGGCGTGACCTTCGGTGAGGAGTACAGCAGCACGCTGCTGGTCCAGATCAACGGCAGCCCGCTGCCGCCCGACCTCGCCGCGATGCTGACGGACGGGTACGTGGACGACAGCACCAACGTCCCGGACCTGTTCGTCCTGCGCTACAGCGACGAGAACGCCACCTTCCTCGAGAAGTCCTCCGTCCGGATCGGCGATACCGTCACGCTGTCCGTCCAGCGGAGCGGGCCCGCCGGCCCCACCCCCCTGCTCTCCGGCGAGGTGACCGCCCTCGAGACGGAGCTCGGCAGCGAGGGCGCCTACACCGTGGTGCGGGGCCTGGACCACTCGCACCGGCTCTTCCGCGGCCGAAGGGTGGAGGCCTACCTGCAGAGCACCGCGGCGGACATCGCCCGCACGGTCGCCACCCGCGCCGGCCTCGAGACGGGGACCATCGACGCCCCGGGGCCCGTGCTGGAGCACATGGCCCAGGACGGCGTCAGCGACTGGGAATTCCTGCGCCGCCTCGCCGACGAGTCGGGCGCCCTGCTCTTCGTCACCGACGGCGCCCTGCACTTCACGACGGCGACCGACGCCGGAACCGCGCCGTCCGGGCAGGGCGGCGCGCGCCAGGACCAGCTGGTCGTCGAGCGGGGCGTGAACCTGCTGATGCTGCGCGGGACGGTCACGTCCGCGGACCAGGTGCCCGACGTCGAGGTGCGCGGCTGGGACGTCGACAGCAAGCGGGAGATCGTGGCCGTCGCCCCGGCGAGGACCCTCAGCGCGGTGCTGGAGGGCACCCGGCCGGCCGATCTCGCCGGGACGTTCAAGAGCCCGCGCTACGTGGCCCCGGCCACCGTGTTCGGCCAGCCCGCACAGTGCGAGGCCGCGGCCAACGCGCTGGCTGCGCACCTGGCGGGCGGCTTCGCCGAGCTCGACGGGGTGGCCCGTGGCAACCCCCGGCTGCGCTCCGGTGCCGCGGTCGCCCTCGTGGGCGTCGGCAAGCCGTTCGAGGGCCGGTACACGCTCAGCTCCGCGCGCCACGAGTTCAGCCGCGAGACCGGGTACCGGACGTCCTTCACCGTCAGCCACGCCTCGGAGCGGTCCTTCTACGGCGTGGCCGCCGGGGCCGGGCGGCGCGGCGACCGCTCCACGGCCTTCCCCGGGGTCCTCAACGCCGTGGTCACGGCCGTGCAGGATCCTCAGGGCCAGGGGCGGGTCAAGGTCAAGTTCCCGCTGCTCTCGGACACCTTCGAGAGCACGTGGGCGCGCACGGTCCAGCTCGGGGCAGGCGCGGCCCGGGGCGCCGTGGTCCTGCCCGAGGTCGGGGACGAGGTCCTCGTCGCGTTCGGGCAGGGCAGCTTCCAGCAGCCCTTCCTCCTCGGTGGGCTCTACAACGGTCAGGACCTGCCGGACAAGCCGTGGGACGAGCACGTGGGACCCACCGACGGCGCGATCGAGCGGCGGGCCTTCGTGTCCCGCACCGGGATGCTCGTCGAGTTCGTGGAGACCCCGGCCGAGGAGCGGCTGACGCTGAGCACCCACGGCGGTGCGCAGACGGTCTCCCTGGTCCAGAAGGGCGCCGCCGGCATCGAGATCCTCTCGGAGGGCCCGGTGACCGTCACGGCCAAGGACCGGATCGACGTCACCACGTCCACTGGGGACGTCACCGTCAAGGGCAAGAACGTGACGCTCGAGGCGACCGCCGCACTGGCCCTCAAGGGCGCCACGGTGACCGCGGAGGGCCGCGCCTCGGCGGAGCTGAAGGCCGCCAGCGTCAAGGTGGCCGGCACGGCCGCCGCCGAGCTCTCGGGCGGGGCGACGACCACGGTCAAGGGCGGTGTGGTCCGCATCAACTAGGCGCCGGCCGCGCGGTGGCGCCGCGGGACGCAGGTACCAGAACGCAGACACCGGGACGCAGACACCGGGACGCAGGCACCAGGACGCAGGAGTCGTAGAGCTGGAGGAGGCAGGACGATGGGACAGGAGTTCATCGGCTCCGGGTGGGCCTTTCCGCTGCGCACGGACCGGACCGGGAGCATCGCGCTGGCCCGCGAGACGCGGGAGATCGAGGAGAGCATCTACCTCATCCTGGCCACGGCCCCCGGCGAGCGGCCCATGCGTCCCGAGTTCGGCTGCGCCGTGCACGACCACGTGTTCGCCCCGGCGGACGCGTCCACCGCGGGCGACATCGCCTTCGCCGTGCGGGTCGCCCTCGACCGCTGGGAGCCGCGGATCAATCTGGAGGACATCCTGGTCCATCTCGACACCGCCGAGGACGGGGTCCTGCTCATCGAGGTGCAGTACACCGTGCGGGGCACCAACGACCCGCGCAACCTCGTGTTCCCCTTCTACACGATCCCCCGCCACGATCAGGAGACGTGATCCGATGCTCCCCTCACCGCATCTCGACGACCGCCGTTTCCAGGACCTGGTGGACGACGCCAAGCGCATGATCGCCCAGCGCTGCCCGGAGTGGACGGACCACAACGTCTCCGATCCGGGGGTGACGCTGATCGAGGCGTTCGCGTTCATGACGGACGAGCTGTTCTACCGCCTCAACCGCGTCCCGGACCGGCTGTACATCGCATTCCTGGAGCTGCTGGGAGTGAGCCTGCACCCGCCCACGGCCGCCACCGTGGAGCTGCTGCTGTGGCTGTCCGCGCCCCAGCCCAGCCCGGTCGTGGTCCCGGAGGGGACGGAGGCCGCCACGCGGCGCACCGACGAGGACGACACCGTCTCCTTCGCCACGGCCCGCGAGCTCGTGATCCCGCCGCGCACCCTCGCCCACCTGAGGACGAGCACCCGCGGGGGCGAGCCCGTCGCGCGGCCGGTCCGTGCCCGCGGGGACGAGGACTTCCCCTGCTTCGGCGACCCTCCCCTGCCCGACGACGTGCTGCTCCTGGGCCTCGACGGCAGCGCCCCCTCGTGCGCGCTCGCCCTGCGGTTCGACTGCGAGGTCCGCGGCGTCGGCGTCGACCCCCGCTACCCGCCGCTGGTCTGGGAGGCCTGGACCGGCGCCGCGTGGACCCGCTGCGACGTGGACAAGGACGGGACGGGCGGGCTCAACCGCCCGGGCGACGTGGTCCTCCACCTGCCCCACGCCCACACGGCCTCGATGGTCGGCGGGACCCGGGCCGGCTGGGTGCGCTGCCGGGTGGTCCACCCCCTCGAGGGCTTCCCGCCCTACAGCGCCTCCCCCCGCATCCGGTCGGTCAGCGCCTTCACGATCGGCGGCTCCGTCCCGGCGGTGCACGCCGAGACCGTCCACGACGAGGTCCTGGGCACCTCCGAGGGCACCCCGGGCCAGTCGTTCCCCCTCGCCCGCCGGCCCGTGGTTCCGGGGGGACCCCCCTTCGCCGTCGAGGTCACCGACGGCTCCGGGTGGCAGACCTGGGCCGAGGTCGACTCCTTCGCGAACTCCTCCCCGGACGACCGCGTGGTCCGGCTCGACCGCGGCGAGGGCGTCGTCCGGTTCCCGCCCGCCGTCCGGGAGGCGGACGGGTCCCTGCGCGCCTACGGCGCCGTCCCGCCCGTGGGCAGCACGGTCCGGGTGCGGGAGTACCGCACCGGCGGAGGACCCCGCGGCAACGTCGCCGCGCACGTGGTGACGGTCCTGCGCTCCACGATCCCCTTCGTGGTGCGGGTCGAGAACCGACGCGCGGCCCAGGGCGGCGTCGCGATGGAGACCGTGGAGCAGGCCCGGCAGCGCGGTCCACTCGCGCTGCGGACCAGGGACCGGGCCGTGACCACCGAGGACTACGAGCAGCTGTCCCGCCGGGCCGCTCCCGGCATCGCCCGGGTACGGTGCATCCCCGCGTCCTCGGACGCGGACGCGGGCGGTGTCCGGGTGCTCGTGGTCCCCACCGCCGTGCCCGACGACGAGCACCGGCTGCGGTTCGGGGACCTCGTCCCGGACGACGACACGCTCACCGTCGTGGCGGAGTACCTGGACGAGCGCCGCCCGGTCGGGGCCCGGGTGGTCGTGGAGCCGCCCCGGTACCGGGGCGTGACCGTCGTCGCCCGCCTGACCGCCCGCCGGAGGGTCGCCACCGACACCCTCAAGCGGGAGTCGTTGAAAGCCCTCTACGAGTACTTCGACCCCATCCGGGGCGGACCCGACGGCGACGGCTGGCCCTTCGGCCGGCCCGTGCAGGCGGGCGAGGTGCACGCGGTGCTCCAGCGCCTGCCCGGCACCGAGATCGTCGACGACGTGTTCCTCTTCGCCGTGGACCCCCGCAACGGCGAACGCGGCGACCGGGTGCAGCGGATCGACCTGGACAAGCACGACCTGGTGTTCTCCTTCGGCCACCAGGTGCGCGTGGCGGAGGGCGAGTGAGATGCGCGGACGGATCCCCGGACTCGCCAGTCCCGTCCCCCTGGCCTCCCGGCTGCCCGCCGTGCTGCAGGACGACGAGTTCCTGCAGCGGTTCCTCGCGAGCTTCGACGAGTCGCTGGCCCCCGTGTTCCTCGCCCTCGACGGGCTGGCGTCCTACGTGGACCCGCGGCTGGCGCCCGAGGACTTCCTCGACTGGCTCTCCGAGTGGGTGGGTGTGCGCGCCGACGAGCACTGGCCGGTGGCGCAGCGCCGGGAGATCGTCGCCAACGGGGCCCGCATCCACCGGCGCCGCGGCACCGCGGCGGGCATCGCCGACGCCGTGCGGCTCGCGGCCGCGGGCGTCGTCCACGTCGACGTCGAGGACACCGGGGGCACCGTGTGGTCCCGGACCCCGCACACCGCGCTCCCGGGCAACCCCCACCAGGGACTGCACGTGCGCGTGCACGCGAGGTCCCTCGAGGACGTGGACGTGCGGCAGCTCGACGCCGTGGTCCGCGCGGTGAAACCGGCCCATGTCCCCCACACCCTCGAGGTGGTCCGGACGACCGAGAGCGGCACCTGAGGAGATCGACATGCAGACCTGCCCGGAGTGCGGCACCCGCAATGCGGCGGGCGCCCAGTTCTGTTCCAACTGCGGCACGTTCCTGGCCTGGGAGGACGAGCAGTCCCCGGCTCGGACCAGCAGCTCCGTCCCGCCCCCGCAACGGCCTCCGGACCCCCCACCGCCGCCCGCCCGACCGCCTCGGCAGGACTCCGCTCCACGCCCGGCCACCTCACGGGTGGTGCGGACCAGCAAACGGGTGACCCCGATGCCGTCGTCGTCTCCCCCGTCACCCCCGCCTGCGCCGCCTCCCCCGGCCTCCGCACCGCCGTCCACGCCACCGGGGACCCCGTCGACGATGCGTCCCCCCGACGGCACGGAGAAGGTCACGTCGTCTCGGGTCCAGGGCCCTGGCTCGCTCCCCCCGTCGCGGGAACCGGAGGCGGTGCCGCCCGGGAACACCCAGGCCGCGCCGCCGCGCCCGCGGGACCCGGAGGCCGACGCCCCTGCTCCGGGAGAGATCGTCTGTTCCCGGTGCGGCGCCGGGAACTCTCCGGACCGGCACTTCTGCCGACGGTGCGCCTTGGAGCTCCGACGCAATGTCCCCAGCCCGCCACCCCCGCCGCCACCACCCCGTCCGAGACGCCCACCCGTCGTCTGGGTGCTCGCGGTCCTGGCGGCCCTGATCGTCCTGTGGTTGCTGATCGGCCGGTAGGCGCCGGGGCGACGGCCGGACACGCCGGCCGGTCAGCCAGGACCAGGGACGATGCCGAGGGAGTCGAGCATGTCGCGGTAGCGCCGCCGGGTGCGCTCGGCCTCGGCCACCTCCCCGGCGTCCCGCAGCAGCTCGATGAGCAACCGCCACGAGTCGTCGCTCCAGGGATTGATCTCCACGCTGCGGGCCGCCGCCGCAACAGCGGCCTCTCCGCGGCCCAGGGACGACCTCGTCCGCGCGAGCGCCCCGGCGGCCTGCGCGGCGCGCAGACGGTAGCGGTCGCGGGTCTCCAGCAGCCACTCCGCAGGGCCTTCCTCCGGGAGCACGTCACCGGAGTACAGCTCGACCGCGCCCTGGAGAGCGGCCTCCGCCTGCGCCGGGTCCCCCCGTCGGCGCGCGGCCTCGGCCTCGTGCAGGAAGCGGTCGAACTCGGCGAGGTCGAACCACGACCCCGGATCGGGGAACAGCACGTAGGAGTTCCCCTGGCGCACGATCGCCCGCCGGCCGTCGCGGTCCTCGGGCGTGTGCAGGACGGAGCGCAGGGCCGAGATGCACACCTGGAGGTTGTGCAGTGCCCTCTGTCCATCCAGGTCCTCCCAGAGGATGCCGGCGAGCCAGTCGCGGTGCACGGGCCGGCCGGAGTGCAGGGCCAGCAGCCGCAGCACGGTCCGAGCGCGGGGCCGCACCGCGCCGAGGTCCACCGGTCCCGACCCGAGCCGCACCGCGAGCCCGCCGAAGCACGTGACCCGGACCTCCGGCCCAGTGGGAACGGGAAGCGTCCCTCCGGTCAGGGCCCGTGCCGCGGGCGGCAGGTCGCCCACCGCCGCAGGGCGCGGGGCGAGGGACATGGCCCATGCGGCCAGCACGTCCGCGTGCAGCGCCCGGAACCTGCCGGCGAGGACCGCGGCCCCGTCCTCGCAGAACCCTCCGCCGCGCACTCCGGCGAGGACCGTGGCGGCGTGCAGGAGCGCCGCCCCCCAGCCGTCGCCGCGTCGCTCGCACTCCCGGACCACCGCGTCGGCCAGCTCCGCGCCGGCGGGATCGCCGGACAGGGCGGCCAGCAGGCCCTCCGACAACCGGGCCAGCCAGGAGAACCCGTCGCACCGTGCGTGCCGGTGCACGGCCTCCATCTCGCCGGAGGACGCGTCGGTGGCGGAGCCCGAATCCTCTGCCTCGAACAGGGCCAGGACCAGCTGCGCCGCGAGCGCGGAGAGCCGGTCCAGGTCGAGGCGCTGGGCGCACCGGCGCAGCAGCGGCAGCGCGGCGCGACGGTCGCCCGCGAGCAGCCACGCGATGCCCGCCGCGAGCAGGTCCTCGTCGCGGGGGTCCGGTCCCAGGGCCCGCGCGACGGCCGCGGGATCGCACCGGATCGCCGTGCGCAGGGCAGGCTCCTCCCCGGCCGGTGCACCCGGGGAGGAAGGTCCGTCGAGGAGGCCCCAGGCGGCCGACCGGTCCCGGAGTTGCACGGCGAGTGCCGCCCCGACGGGGTCCTCGGTCTGCTCCAGCGCCCGGCACGCCGCCGTGTGCGCCGCACCGAACCGCCCGTCGTCGAACAGGCGGCGGGCCTCGGCGAGCCCGAACCACGAGTTCGTGCCGACCAGGCCGGGGGGCAGCCGCTCGGCCCAGCCGCAGGACCCCGGCACGAGAGCTGCTGCACCGGAGCGCTCCACCAACCGGTGGGCCTCCGCCCACCTGCCGTCCGCCGCGAGCAGGTCGAGTGCGTTGCCCAGGTCGCCGTCACGCTCCAGCAGCGAGACCGCACGGCCGCGCAGGACCGCGTACCGGTCGTGCGCCGTGCCGTCCCGGAGCTGCTCCGCGAAGAAGCGGCGCAGCACCTCGGACATCCGCAGGCCCCCCACGACGGCATCGTCGGACAGGAGGGACCGGCGGCAGAGCTCGTGCAGCACCGGCGCCGCGGCGCCCTGGGCGCCGAGCAGGCCGTCGCAGCGCCGCGGGGTCACGACGTCGAACATGGACGCGAGCTGCAGCAGCTCCGACTCCTGCGCGGACAGGTCCGACAGCACGTAGTGCCTCAGGTAGTCCCACGCATAGTGGGCTCCGGCTGTCGATGCCGCCCGGTGCCGTTCCACGGGGCTGCGGTTCATCGTGTGGAGACGGAAGAGGTGCAGTCCGGCGGCCCACCCGTCCGTGCTCCGCACGAGGTCGAGCACCTGTGCCGGTTCCGGGCAACGGCCCCAGCCGTCGCGGAAGAGCGCGTGCGCTTCGTCGACCCGGAACCGCAGGTCGTCGCCGTCGACGAGCACCGCCCCGGAGAACTCCGGCCGGGCGAGGTTGAACGACGGCGCCCGCCGGCCCGCCAGCAGCAGGTGGACGTTGGGCGGGCAGAGGAGGATCAGCCGCTCCAGCTCCGTCTCGGCCGGGGTGTCGGCGATCAGGTGCACGTCGTCGAGCACGACGACCAGGGGCCGGCCGGCCCGGGCCGCCAGCGCGACGAGCTCGGCGGTGGCGCGTGGCTCCGGACCGCTCAGCAGGATGGCGACCTGCCGGGCCAGGCCGGCCAGCAGTCGTTCCGGGTGCGTGTCCGCCGGACCCACCGGGTACCAGACCAGGGGCTCCGGCCGGCGCGCCGCCCAGTGGGCCAGCAGCGTGGTCTTGCCGGCCCCGTGGGGACCCACCACGAGGCCGAGTCGGGCGGAGAGCACACCGTCGAGCCGGCGCACCAGGCGCTCGCGCACGAGCCCGTCGGCACGGGGCGGGCCCGGCACGTGAGGGACGTCGTCCCTGCCCGTCATGGCGTCCACCCCCGGGTGGTCTCGGAACGGTCGGTGCGGGAGGCACCACCGGGCGCTCGCCCGGCAGGGACCGCTCGGCACGTCCTCTCGCCGGGCCACCGCCCCGCTTCCATCCTAGGAGGGATCGTTCCTGGTCAGAGCGGAAAATCAATGCGTTACACGCGGGACGCTGCCGTCACGGGCGAGGGGCACGACCCCGGTTCCGGGATCCGCCCGGCCGGGCAGGAGCGCGCGGCGTCCCGACCGGTGGGTAAGGTCGTCCGCGTCGGCAACAACGAGCCGACGACCGGACGACGACGAGGAACCATGACCGGAGCGCTGGGGCACCTGGGGGCGGACGGGGAGGAGTACCCGGACGCGTACTTCGTGCGGCTGGACGGCACCCGGTTCCGCTCGACGCTGCACGCACAGGACGCGTGGAACGAGGCCGAGCAGCACATGGGCGCCGCCCCGGGGCTGCTCGCCCACGCCGTGGAGGCCCGCCACCCCCGCGAGGACCTCCTGCCCGTGCGCTTCTCCTACGACATCCTCGGCTTCATCCGCGGCGGCGAGGTCGAGGTGGCCACGCGCGTGGTCCGCCCGGGGCGCACCATCGAGCTGGTCGAGGCCACGATGAGCCACGCCGGCCGCCCCTGCATCCGGCTGAGCGTGTGGCGGCTGCTGCGGGGCGAGACGGGCGGGACCGCCGGCACGCACCGGGAGGCCCTGCCGCGGGTGACCGGCGCCCTGCCCACCACGATGACCGGGCGGTGGCCGGGCGGGTACATCGCGTCCCTCGAGGGCCGCGCGGTGCGGGAGCACCGGCCCGGCCGGGCGGCCATGTGGCTGCGCGCGCCGCACGCCGTCGTCGACGGGGAGGAGTCCTCCACCACGGCGCGGTTCCTGGCGGCGGTGGACGCCGCCAACGGCATCGCCGTGCGCGTGGGCCCCGACGAGATGGCCTTCCCCAACGTGGACCTCGGCGTGCACCTGGTCCGGGAACCGGTCTCCCCGTGGGTGGGCCTCGACACGCACGTCACCTTCGGCGACACCGGGGTGGGACTCACCGAGTCCGCCCTGCACGACGAGGCCGGCTACCTGGGCCTGGTGGCCCAGTCCCTCACGATCCGCCCGTTCCCGGCCTCCGGCCGAGCCGACGAGCCGGGCCCGGGCCGGGCACGGGCCCGGGCCGGGGCGCCCGCCGCGCGACCGTACAATGGGGCGGGATTCCCGACGTCGAGACCAGGGGCGACCGCGCCCCGAGGAGGCCACCGAAGTGAGCAGCATCAACATCACCGTGATCGACCGCGAGGGCAACCGCACCGAGGGGGTCGAGTGGAAGGACTACGAGAGCCTCATGGAGGCGCTCACCCGCCACAAGTACCCGATCCTCGCGACCTGCGGCGGCAACGCGTCCTGCTCGACCTGCCACTCCTACCTCGACCAGTCCTCCTTCTCGAAGGCCAACGAGATCAACGACGAGGAGGAGGACCTCCTCGACATGCTCGACGACACCCGGCACGACACCTCCCGGCTCAGCTGCCAGGTCGAGTGGTCCGCGGACCTCGACGGCGCCGAGGTCACCATCGCCCCCGAGTGGTGACCCCCTCCTCCCCGCGGGAACGCCCCCGCCAGCTCTGACCAGACCCGGACGGACCGGCCGCGCCGGCGCGCAGGAAGTGGACCATGACCGACATCCGTGACGACCTCACGACCCGCGCCGCCTACGTCTCGGACGCGTCGATCTACCGCCGGCTGCCCGAGGCGGTGGCCGAGCCGCGCAGCGTCGAGGAGGTCCGCGAACTGCTGGCGCTGGCGAAGGATCGGGGCTGGTCGGTGGTCTCCCGCGGGGGCGGGACGTCGGTCGCGGGCAACGCGATCGGGGAGGGACTGGTCATCGATACGTCCCGGCACTTCAACCGGATCCTGTCGATCGACCCCGAGGCGATGACCGCCACGATTCAGCCGGGGGTGATCTGCGACCAGCTGCGCGCGGCGGCCTCCGAGTTCGGTCTCACCTACGGCCCCGACCCCTCGACGCACTCGCGGTGCACGATCGGCGGGATGGTCGCCAACAACGCCTGCGGCTCCCACTCCGTGGCCTGGGGCACCTCCGCGGACAACCTCGTTGCGCTGAAGGTCATGCTCGCGGACGGCCGGGTGGTGGAGCTGCGCGAGGGCGGCACCTCCGAGCCGGGGCTCGACCGGGCGCTGACCGGGATCCGGGACCGGCACCTCGCGATGCTGCGGACCGAGCTCGGCCAGTTCCCGCGGCAGGTCTCCGGGTACGGGCTGCACTACCTGCTCGGGGAGAAGGGCTTCGACGCCGCCAAGGCCTTCGCCGGGACGGAGGGCACCTGCGGGATCATCACCGAGCTCACGGTCCGCCTGGTGGCCAAGCCCGCCCACACGGCCCTGGCCGTGCTGGGCTTCCAGGACGCGTTCGAGGCCGCCACCGCGGCGCCGAAGCTGCGGGTCCCGGGGGTGTACACGATCGAGGGCATGGGTTCCGATCTGGTCGAGGCGCTGCAGATGCGCCCGGGCCGGGAGAACTCCGGTTCCGAGCTGCCGGCCGGCGGCGGCTGGCTCTACTGCGAGGTCGGCGCCGACACCCTCGAGGAGGCGGAGGCCCGGGCCCGGGAGCTGCCGGGCCTGGTGCCCGAGAACGTCGTGGACTCGATCATCGTGGCCGAGGCCCCGCTGGCGAGGGCCCTGTGGGGGATCCGCGAGGCCGGGGCGGGCATCGTGACCCGCCTGCCCGAGGGCGGGGAGGCCTGGCCGGGCTGGGAGGACTCCGCGGTCCCGCCGGCACGGCTGGGCGAGTACCTGCGCGACCTCTACGACCTGCTGCACGAGCTCGGCCTCACCGGCATCCCGTTCGGGCACTTCGGGGAGGGCTGCGTGCACATCCGCATCTCCTTCGACTTCGGCACCGAGGCCGGGACGGCGACCTACCGGACGTTCATCGAGCGCGCCGCGGAGCTGGTCCATCGCTACGGCGGCTCGGTCTCCGGGGAGCACGGCGACGGCCGGGCCCGCTCCGAGCTGCTGGCCACGATCTACTCCCCCGAGGCGCTGGCCGCCTTCGCGGAGTTCAAGGCCGCCTTCGACCCGGACGGGTTCTTCAACCCCGGCGTGCTGGTGGACCCGGAGCCCATCGACCAGGGCATCCGCCCCGGCCTCGGCGCCCGGACGTTCGAGCTGACGCCCGTACACGCGTTCTCCCGGGACGGCGGGTCGTTCTCCAGCGCCGTGAACCGCTGCGTGGGCGTGGGGTCCTGCCGCTCGGACGCCGGCGCCATGTGCCCGTCCTTCCAGGCCACCCGCGACGAGGTGCACTCGACCCGCGGCCGCGCCCGGTCCCTGGCCGAGATGCTGCGCGGGGAGTCCATCACGGACGGCTGGAAGTCGAAGGAGACCCTCGAGGCCCTGGACCTGTGCCTGTCCTGCAAGGCCTGCGCCACCGAGTGCCCGGTCAACGTGGACATGGCCACCTACAAGGCGGAGTTCCTGCACCACCACTACCGGCACGGCCTGACCTCCTTCCTGGGCCGGGACCGGCGGCCGATGGCGCAGTTCACGATGGGCTGGATGCCGCTGCTGATGCGGGTCGTGGAGAAGGTGCCCTTCTCCTTCCGGCTGATCAACCTGCTCGAGTCGCACCGGCTCGTCGAGGAGCTGACCAAGCGCCTGGGCGGGATCGAGCCGAAGCGGCGGATGATCTCCTTCGCCGAGACCCCGCTCACCCGGTGGTTCCGCAACCGTGCCGCCGCCCGCCGCCCCGGCGACGACGCCGACGGCCGGCCCACCGTGGTGCTGTGGCCGGACACGTTCACGAACTTCTCCGCCGACGCCCCCGGCAAGGCCGCCGTGGAGGTGCTCGAGGCCATGGGCTACCGGGTCCTGCTGCCCATGGGCAACGTCTGCTGCGGCCTGACCTGGCACTCCACCGGGCAGCTGGACATGACGCAGAAGGTGCTGCGCCAGACCCTCGACGTGATGGAGCCCCTGCTGGCGGCCGGGTACCCGATCATCGGGCTGGAGCCCTCCTGCACGGTCATGCTCCAGGAGGAGATCACCGAGCTGCTCCCCGACGACCCGCGGGCGAGGCGGGTGGCGGAGCTGACGACGACGATCGGCGCGTTCGCGGCCCGGCACCTGGCCGCCGGCGGCCCCTGGCCCTTCCGGGAGCTGGCCACCGCGGCGGGTCCCACCGGTGCCGTGTGCCAGGTGCACTGCCACCAGCAGTCCGTGCTCGGCTACGCCCCGGAGCTGGAGGTCCTCGCGAAGCTCGGCGTGGACACCGCCGTGGTCGGCGGCGGCTGCTGCGGGCTGGCGGGCAACTGGGGCTTCGAGCCGGGCCACTACGAGGTCTCGCAGACCCTCGGCGAGCGGGAGCTGTTCCCCGCGATCCGGGCCGCCGCGGACGGGACGATCGTGCTCGCCGACGGCTTCTCGTGTCGCACCCAGATCGCCCAGGGCACCGGCGCCCAGGGCGTCCACCTCGCCGAGGTGATGCGCGCGGCGCTGCCCCCTGCGCAGCCCGGCGAGCGGTAGCGCGCACCGGCCGGGGCGTGCGCCGCCTCCGGCCGCGGTGTCGGTGGCCCTGCCTAGAATGGGATGCCCGGGAGGGTTCGCCTCCCGGGACGTGGCACGCCACGACGTCCACTCGAGGAGGATATCCCCCCATGTCTTCGCTCTCCCCCGCTTCCCGCCCCGTCGTGGGCGCCCTCGCCCTCGCCGCCGCTCTGCTCCTCACCGCCTGCGCGGACCAGGAGCCGGACCGGGCCGGCACGTCCGGGTCCCCCGCCGAGAGCGGGACGACCGCCACCGCGGCGCCGCCGGAGAGCAGCCCCGCCACCGAGGCCGAGGACGCCACCGAGCCGGCCGGGGAGCAGGCCGAGGACCGGCCCGTCGTGCAGGGCACCGCCGGGCCGGCGGAGCCGCGCGCGACGGACGGCCCCGCGGAGGAGCCCGCCACGGACGGGGCCGCCGCGGACGGGACGGCCGAGGAGGGGACCACCGGGGGGCGGGCGGACGGACGCGCCGCCGAGGGCGACGGCACGGCTGCCGGCGGCACCACCGCGGGCACGCGCACCGGGGGCGGCTCGCCCCTGTGCACCACGTCCCAGCTCGAGGTCGCGGCCGCCCCGGTGGGCGGCGCCGCCGGCTCCGTGCACGTGGACGTCGTCCTCACCAACGCGGGCGGCGACCCGTGCATGCTGGCCGGCTACGCCGGGGTGTCCTTCGTCGACGTCGCCGGCACCATGATCGGCTCCCCGGCACTGCGGGACGCCACCGTCCCCGGCACCGGACAGGTCGTGGCGCCCGGGCAGTCCGTCACCGCCGGCCTGCGCATGAGCCAGGCCGGCAACCACCCGGCCTGCGACGCCCGGACCGCCGCCGGGCTGCGCGTCTACCCGCCCGAGAACACGGAGTCCGTCGTGATCCCCTTCCCCGTCGAGGCCTGCGGCGATCCGCGGGTCCACCAGCTCGAGATCCAGGGCTTTGGCGCCTGAACCAGCCCTGAGCCTGTTCACCGAGCACACCAGGGCCTGGTTCTCGGGTGCGTTCGCCGCGCCCACCGCCGCCCAGGAGGGCGCGTGGCGGGCGATCGCCGCACGGCGCCACGCCCTGATCGTGGCGCCCACCGGCTCCGGCAAGACCCTGGCCGCGTTCCTGTGGGCCCTGGACCGGTTCGTGGCCGAGGCCGTGCCCGCCGGCGAGGCGAGGACCCCCGGACCCACCGCGGACGGCTCCTCCGGAGCTGCGGGCGGCACACCGGGCAGTGGGGGGACCCTGCGGGCCAAGGCCCGCTCCGCGAGCGCCGCGGGCGGGCGGCGCGGGACCCGCGTCCTCTACATCTCCCCGCTCAAGGCCCTGGGCGTGGACGTGGAGCGCAATCTGCGGGCCCCCCTGATCGGCATCTCACAGACGGCGCGGCACGCCGGGGTCGAGCCGCCGGAGATCAGCGTGGGCGTCCGCTCCGGGGACACGCCCCAGGCGCTCCGCCGGGCCCTGCTCACCAACCCCCCGGACATCCTCATCACCACGCCCGAGTCGCTGTACCTGATGCTGACCTCAAAGGCGCGGGAGAGCCTCACGGACGTGCAGACGGTCATCGTGGACGAGGTGCACGCCGTGGCCGGGACCAAGCGCGGGGCGCACCTGGCGCTCACGCTCGAACGGCTGGACGCCCTGCTGGAGCAGCCGGTGCAGCGCATCGGGCTGTCCGCGACCGTCGAGCCGGTCGAGACGGTCGCCCGGTTCCTGGGCGGCCGGGAGCCGGTCACCGTCGTCGCACCGCGAGCGGAGAAGTCGTGGGACCTCACGGTCTCGGTGCCCATCCCGGACATGACCGTGCTGGGCGGGCCGAGCGCCTCGCCGTCCCTGGCCGGCTCCGGCTTCGGGGACGACGACCTCGACGCCCTCGCCCCCACCACCACGGCGTCGATCTGGCCGCACGTCGAGGAGCGGGTCGTGGACCTGGTGCTCGAGAACCGCTCGACCATCGTGTTCGCCAACTCCCGCGGCCTCGCCGAGAAGCTCACGGCGCGGCTCAACGAGATCTACGCCTTCCGCGTTGGGCACACCGACCCGGACGGCGCCGCCCTGGGCGGTGGGCCCGGGACCGGCCGGGACGGCACCGGCCCGCACGACGACGCCGGAGCGACCGGCCACCCGGCGCGCTCCGCGCCCCGGCAGGTCGGGGACGTGCTGCGCTCCGCCCTGGCCGAGCGGGACGCGGCGGGGGCCGGCGGGGCCTCGGGCGAGCCCGCGGACCTTCGCCGGCAGACCGGCCGCTACGAGGGCGCCGCACCGGTGCTGGCCCGGGCCCACCACGGGTCGGTCTCGAAGGACCAGCGGGCGGTGATCGAGGACGACCTCAAGACCGGGCGGCTGCGCTGCGTCGTGGCCACGTCCTCCCTGGAGCTGGGCATCGACATGGGCGCGGTGGACCTGGTGGTCCAGATCGAGGCCCCGCCCTCGGCCGCCTCGGGCCTCCAGCGCGTGGGCCGCGCCGGCCACCAGGTGGGCGAGGTCTCGCGCGGCTGGTTCTACCCGAAGCACCGCGGGGACCTGCTGGACGCCGCCGTCACGGTGGAGCGGATGCTGCAGGGGCGGATCGAGCCGCTCGCGGTCCCGCTCAACCCCCTGGACGTCCTGGCCCAGCAGACCGTCGCCGCGACCGCGCTGGGGCCGATCGACGTCGAGGAGTGGTTCGACACCGTCCGCCGGTCCTGCCCGTTCCTGAGCCTGCCCCGCTCCGCCTACGACGCGACCCTGGACCTGCTCGCGGGCCGCTACCCGTCCGACGAGTTCGCCGAGCTGCGCCCGCGGATCGTGTGGGACCGGGAGACCGGCACGATCGAGGGCCGGCCCGGGGCGCAGCGCCTGGCCGTGACCTCCGGCGGCACGATCCCGGACCGCGGACTGTTCGCCGTCTACCTCGTGGGCGAGCAGGACGGGAAGAACTCCAAGCGGGTGGGCGAGCTCGACGAGGAGATGGTCTACGAGTCCCGGGTGGGGGACGTGATCGCCCTGGGGGCCTCGAGCTGGCGGATCGAGGAGATCACCCACGACCGCGTCATCGTCTCCCCCGCCCCCGGCGTCCCGGGCAAGCTCCCGTTCTGGCACGGCGACGGCCCCGGCCGGCCCGTGGAGCTGGGCCGCGCGCTGGGCCGGTTCAACCGCGAGATCGCCGGGGCCGCCGAGGAGGACGCCCGCGCCCGGCTGCGCTCGGCCGGCCTCGACGAGTGGGCCGCCGACAACCTGCTGGCCTACGTGGGCGAGCAGAAGGAGGCGGTGGGGCAGGTCCCGTCGGACCGGCTGTTCGTCGTCGAGCGCTTCCACGACGAGCTCGGGGACTGGCGCGTGGTGCTGCACTCGCCGTTCGGGATGCCCGTGCACGCCCCGTGGGCACTGGCCGTGGGGGCCCGGCTGCACGAGCGGTACGGGCTGGACGGCTCCGCGCAGGCCGCCGACGACGGGATCGTGCTGCGCGTGCCGGCCATGGAGGACGAGCCGCCGGGGGCGGAGCTGTTCCTCTTCGACGCCGACGAGCTCGACCGGATCGTCACCGAGGAGGTGGGCGGCTCGGCGCTGTTCGCGTCCCGGTTCCGGGAGTGCGCGGCCCGGGCCCTGCTGCTGCCGCGGCGCGACCCCGGCCGTCGCTCCCCGCTGTGGCAGCAGCGCCAGCGCTCGGCGCAGCTGCTGGACGTCGCCCGGAAGTACCCGCAGTTCCCGATCATCCTGGAGACGATCCGCGAGTGCCTCCAGGACGTCTACGACCTGCCCGCGCTCAAGGAGCTGCACCGGGCGGTCGAGCGGCGCGCGATCCGGGTGGTCGAGACCACCACGGAGCAGCCCTCCCCCTTCGCCCGCACCCTGCTCTTCGGCTACGTGGCCCAGTTCCTCTACGAGGGGGACTCCCCGCTCGCCGAGCGCAGGGCGGCCGTCCTGTCCCTCGACGCCGCCCTGCTCAACGAGCTCCTGGGCCGCGCCGAGCTGCGGGAGCTCCTGGACCCCGAGGTCATCGAGCGCACGGAGGCGGAGCTGCAGCGCCTGGCCCCGGACCGGCGGCTGCGCGGGTTCGAGGGCGCGGCCGACCTGCTGCGCCTGCTCGGCCCGCTCACCACCGCCGAGGCCGCCCGCCGGCTCCAGGACCCCGGGGAACCGGAGTCCGCGTGCCCCGAGGACGTCGCCGCCGGGTGGCTCGAGCAGCTCGTGTCCGCCAACCGGGCGCTGCGGGTGCACCTGCGCGGCGTCGAGCACTGGGCCGCGATCGAGGACGCCTCCCGGCTGCGCGACGCGCTGGGCGTCCCCCTGCCCATGGGGGTGCCGCTGGCCTTCGTGGAACCGGTCGAGGACCCGCTGGCCGACCTCGTCTCCCGCTACGCCCGCACCCACGGGCCCTTCACGGTGGACGAGGCCGCCGCGCGGCTCGGACTGGGCACGGCCGTGGTGCGCACCACCCTGGAGCGGCTCGCCGCGGACCGGCGCGTGGTCGAGGGCGAGTTCCGGCCGGTGCGCCCCGACGGCGGCGGGGCCGGCCCGGCGGCCTCCGAGTGGTGCGAGTCCGAGGTGCTGCGCCGGATCCGGCGCCGCTCGCTGGCCGCGCTGCGCCGGGACGTGGAGCCCGTCTCCGGGCAGGTCTACGCCCGGTTCCTGCCGGCCTGGCAGCACGTCGGCCGGGGCCACCAGCTGCGCGGCGAGGACGGGGTGCTGACGGTGGTGGACCAGCTCGCGGGCGTCGCGGTCCCCGCCTCGGCCTGGGAGCCGCTCGTGCTCGCGGCCCGGGTGGCCGACTACCGGCCCGAGCTGCTGGACGAGCTGACCGCCACCGGGGAGATCCTCTGGTCCGGGGCCGGTTCCCTCGCGGGCGACGACGGGTGGGTGTCGTTGCACCTGAGCGAGGCCGCCCAGCTCACGCTGCCGCCGGCCGAGACCCTCGCGGTCGCGGCGGCGGCCCTCGACTCCACGCTGGAGCGGCGGGTCCTCGACGTGCTGGCCCCCGGCGGCGCGTGGTTCTTCCCGCAGCTGCTGGGCCTGCTCGACGCCGCCGGGGACCCCGTTCCCGCCGCCGAGCTGACCACGGCGCTGTGGAACCTCGTCTGGTCCGGGCTGATCACCAACGACACCTTCCTGCCCGTGCGCTCCCTGCTCTCCGGCGGGCAGGCCGCCCACCGGCACAGGCCCCGGACCCCGCGGGGCCGCTCCACATCCCGCCGGGGCGCCGCCCGGCTGCGGCCCGGCCCGGGAGGACGCGCCGGGATCGGCGGGGCGCAGCGCGCCCCGGCCGGGGCGGCGACCCTGGAGCGCCACGACTCCCCGCTCGTGGCCGGGCGCTGGTCGATGCTGCGCCCCGAGCCGCTCGACCCCACGCTGCGGGCCTCGGCCACCGCGGAGCTGCTCATGGACCGCTACGGAGTGGTGACCAAGGGCCCGGTGGCGGTCGAGGAGCTCCCCGGCGGCTTCGCCACCGTGTACAAGGTCCTGTCCACGCTCGAGGACACGGGCCGGGCCCGCCGCGGCTACTTCATCGAGGGCCTGGGCGCCGCCCAGTTCGCGCAGGCTGCCACCGTGGACCACCTCCGCACCTTCAGCACCGACGACCAGGTCCGCGCCGAGGAGCCCGTGGCGCTGGCGCTCGCCGCGACCGACCCCGCCAACCCGTACGGGGCGGCGCTCGAGTGGCCCGAGCCCGTGCCCGTGCCCGACCCGGACGGCGGCGGCGCGCCGGCGGGGCGGCACCGGCCCGGGCGGAAGGCGGGCGCCGTCGTCGTGCTCGTGGACGGCGCCCTGACCCTGTACGTCGAGCGCGGCGGCCGGACCGTCCTCGCGTTCACGGACGACGCAGCCGCCCTCGCCGCCGCGGGGCCCGCGGTCGCCGAGACCGTCCGCCAGGGCGCGGTGGACAAGCTGACCGTCGAGAAGGTCAACGGCGCCGGGGTCCTGGGGCACGGTCCCGTCGAGACCGCGGTGCGGGAGTCCCTGCTGGCCGGCGGGTTCTACTCGACGCCGCGCGGGCTCAGGATGCGCCGATGAGCGCCGACCCGATCCCCGGGGGCGGCCGTGCCCGAGGGTGACACCGTCTACCGCCAGGCCGCCCTGCTGCGCCGCGCCCTGGCCGGGACGGTCCTGACCCGCAGCGACCTCCGGTTCCCGTCGATCGCCACCGCGGACCTGTCGGGGCGCACCGTGACCGAGGTGGTGCCGCGGGGCAAGCACCTGCTCGTCCGCACCGACGGCGGACCCGAGCGCCTGCCCCCGCTGACCCTGCACTCCCACCTGCTCATGGAGGGCATGTGGCACGTCTACCCGCGCGGCGCCCGGTGGCGGCGCCCCGGCCACCAGGCGCGGGCGGTGCTGGAGAACACGGCCGTCCAGGCCGTCGGCTTCGACCTCGGCATGCTGGACCTCGTGGCCACGGCCGACGAGGACGAGCTCGTGGGCCACCTCGGCCCGGACCTGCTGGGTCCCGACTGGGACCGGGCCGAGGCCCTGTCCCGGCTCGCCGGCCATCCCCGTCGGCACGTGGGGGCCGCGCTGATGGACCAGCGCAACCTCGCCGGGATCGGCAACGTCTACCGCAACGAGGTGCTGTTCCTGCAGCGGCTGCACCCCCTCACCCCGGTGGCCGACGTCCCAGACCTGGGCGCGGTCGTGGACCTCTCCCACCGACTGCTGCACGTCAACCGGGACCGCTCGCAGCGCTCCACGGTGGGCGGCCCGGCCCGCCGCGGTGAGCAGTTCTGGGTCTACGGCCGTGGCCGGCAGCCGTGCCGTCGGTGCGGCGCCCCGATCCGGGAGGCGCGGATCGACGACGCCGAGCTCGTGCCCGGCGAGCCGTACCCCGGACCGCCGCGGGACCGGGCGGTGTGGTTCTGCGGCCGCTGCCAGCCCCTACCCCGATGAGCCCGGTCGTCCCGGCTTATCATGAGATCTCCGCCCCGGCGGTCCGACATCATGAGGAGGCACCATCAACACGACCCTGTTCGGCGCAGAGTATTTCGCGGCACCCGAGGACGGCACGGACGGCGAGGTGTTCCGCTCCGCGTCCCGGGTCTCCGCGGCGGCCCTGGACCAGCGCGAGGACGTCGTCCGCTACAAGGACCGCTTCGCCCTGCGGATCACTGACCAGACCCCGCACGACGTGATGGTCCAGAACCTGCTCTTCCTCCGCGGGGTCCTGGACTCCGCGGGAGTCGACTACCTGCTGGTGCGGGGCAACGACGAGCGTCCCGTCATCGCCGTGGACCTCAAGGACCGGCCCCGGCTGCGGCAGGCGCTGGTGGACGCGGCCGTGGGCGAGCCGTACTACGTCAAGCCGATGGACACCAAGAAGAAGACCGTGCAGCTGCTGGCCGACGGCGAGCTGTCCTCGCGCCGCAACGCCCGGGTGCTGCGGCTGTTCCGGCCCCACCACTCCGCGGAGGCCAAGCTCTACTACGGCCCCGGCACCGGGGTGCAGGTGGAGCTCTGGGAGTTCGGCGAGGACGAGATCCGGCTGCCGATCGAGAACTCACTGACCCGGCGCACCGTCCCGGTGGCCGAGGCGGTGCGCGGCACGGTGGAGCGCTTCGGCCTCACCTGGCCCACGATCGAGAACATGTTCGCCGACCACGCCATCGACATCGACTTCGAGATCGACATGATCTTCTCGTGGGTGGACGGCTCCGACGAGGAGTACCGCAGGGTCCGGGCCTCGTACATGGCCGACGCCGTGGTGGGCGAGGGCGACGCGCACGAGGCCCGCTTCCGGCAGGTCGACGAGCTGAAGTACGCCCTGCGCTCGGTGCACATGTTCGCCCCGTGGGTGCGCAACATCTACATCGCCACCGACTCCCGGCCCCCGGCGTGGCTGGCCGAGCACCCGCGCGTGCACATCGTGCGCAGCGAGGAGTTCTTCGAGGACACCTCGGCGCTGCCGATCTACAACTCCCAGGCGGTGGAGGCCCAGCTGCACCGGATCGAGGGGCTCTCGGAGCACTACCTGTACTCCAACGACGACATGTTCTTCGGCCGCCCGATCGGCCCGGCGCTGTTCTTCTCGCCGGGCGGGATCACGAAGTTCGTGGAGAACGAGACCCGCATCGGCCTGGGCGAGAACTCCGCCGAGCGCTCCGGTTTCGAGAACGCCGCCCGCGTCAACCGCCGGCTCCTGTGGGAGCGCTTCGGCCGGATCACCACCCGCCACCTACAGCACTGCGCCGCGCCCCTGCGGCGCAGCGTGGTGGCCGAGATGGAGCGGGAGTTCCCGGCGGAGTTCGCCCGCACGGCGTCCAGCCGCTTCCGCGCGGCGGACAACATCTCGGTCACGAACTCGCTCTACCACTACTACGCGCTGCTGACCGGCCGGGCCGTGACCCAGGAGACGGCCCGGACGGAGTACGTGGACACCACCACGCGCTCCGGGCTGCGGCAGATGGAGAAGCTGCTCGGCCGGCGCAGCCTGGACATGTTCTGCCTCAACGACGGCAGCTTCCCGGAGGTGCCCGCTCCCGAGCGAGCGGAGCGGATGACCGAGTTCCTGGAGCGCTACTACCCCATCAAGGCTCCCTGGGAGAAGTGACCGCAGGAACGACCGGGCCCGCACCCGGGGCGGTTCAGCCCACCCCGGGTGCGGGTCCGGTCGTTCCCGGCCGCCCGGCGACGGCCGCGTCCTCGACGCGGGCTCAGGTCCGCGGCCGGCCCCCGGCCCCGGAGTCGCTCCCGGGCCGGCCGTCGCCGTCGTACCGGGGATCGCCGTCGCGCCGGGCGTCGCCGTCCTGCCAGGGAGCCTCGTCGGAGTGCGACCCGGCTCCGTGGTCGGTGGCGTCGTCACGGCGTCCGCGCGGGGTGTCACCGGCGGTGGAGTCGTCCCCGTCCGGAACGAGCGCCGCGGCGTCCCGGCGGTGGGTCTCCGCCTCCTGGCGCACCTTGTCGGCGTCCTCGCCACGCCGCTGGGCGTCCTGCTCGAGGCGGTCGGCCTCGATCCGGGCCTTCTCGGCCTCGGCGCGGGCGGCGTCCGCGTCCGCCTTGCGCTCGCGGGCCGCGAGGTCCTCCTCCTCGCTGCGGGCGCGCAGCTCGGCGGCGCGCTGCTGGTTCTCCCGCCGCTCAGCGACCTCGTGCTCCTTCTTCTTGCGGCTGCCGGCCAGCACGGCCAGCACGACCAGGGCCAGCACGGCCACGGCCAGCACGATCCAAATCCAGGTGTCCATCGGTTGTTCCTCCTCGGTAGGCCCCCACGTTCCTCAATAGAAGCAGAGCCGGACGGGTCCGGCCACCGGCCCCGTCGTCCTCACGGCCGGCACCGAGCGGGTCCGGCCCGTGGTCGCGTCCCCGGCGCTGGGCGCACCGGCCGCCGGACGGCGCGCCCGGAGGGACCGCACCCCGCCCGTGCGGCTTCCGCCGAGGCGCCGGTCGGGGAGTCGCTCCTTGCCATCGCCGGTTTCGGCAGCACGCGCCCCGATCCGCCCCGCGGCCTCCCCGGTCCGCCCGAACAGCGCGGCGCCCGGCCGGGACCCGCAATTCACCCCGGTCGTCACGAGGCACCGGCGCAGTCGTGACCGAACATGACCCTCCGCGTCGGGCCCGGGCAGTGCCGAGCACCCGCAGCCGCCCTCTCGGCGCGTCCCGCATGATCAGACATGTATTTGCTTTACTTAACACATCCATGCTCCGTCCGCCCTCCCGAGAGGACCGCACCATGCGCCTCAATCCCGCCGGCCCCCTGATCACCATTGCCATCGGCCTGATCCTCTGGCTGGCGCTGCCGTCGGTCGTGGGGCCGCTGAACCTCGCCCTGGCCGGCCAGATCATCTTCTGGGTGGGCGTCGCCTACCTCGCACTGGTCCTGGTCGCCGCCGCCGTGCCGTCACGGCGCCGCTCCACCCGCAGCACCGTGGCGGACCCCGGCACCGGGGAGCGCATCGAGCGCTCGGAGACCGACCTCACCTGACGGACCCCGGGCCACTTCTGCGGGTGCGGTCGGCAGGATCGTCCGACGCGGGGCGGCACCGTCGGCCGGCCCCGATCCGTTGAACCCACCGGTCCCGCCCGGGACGCCCTGGTGTGTGCTGTCGGCCCGGGTGGAACCGGCGGGTTCGCGGATCGGGGGTCATGTGCCACGGAGCGCGGCCCACGGGGCGGAGGCGTGGTTCACACCCGCGCGGGGACCTTCCGCAGCGCCTCCTGCAGGGCGCCCAGGACGAGGGCCACCGACCCGGCGTCGGCGTTGGGGCCCATCAGGCCGATCCGCCACACCGTGTCCGCGTACTCCTTCACGCCCGCGCCGATCTCCACGGAGAAGTGCTCCAGCAGGTAGGCCCGCACCCGGGCCGAGTCGACACCCTCCGGCACCTTGACCGTGGTCAGCTCCGGCAGGCGATGCCCCTCGGCGGCGAACAGCTCCAGGCCCATGTCCTGCAGACCGGCCTGGAGCGCGTCGCCGGCGGCCTGGTGACGGGCCCAGACGTGCTCCAGGCCCTCCTCGGCGATCCGCCGCAGCGCGGCGTCCAGGGACGCGATCATCGCCGTGGGCGCGGTGTGGTGGTAGGTCCGGGCACGGCCCTGGGCCTCGCCCACGTAGCCGCCGAGCATGCCCAGGTCGAGGTACCAGGAACGCGGGTGCTGCACCCGGCGCTCGAACGCGGCGTCCGAGATCGTGAACGGCGCCAGCCCCGGGGCGACCCCCAGGCACTTCTGGGTGCCCGCGTAGCCGAGGTCCACGCCCCAGTCGTCCGCGCGCAGCTCGATGCCGCCGATGGACGTGACCGCGTCCACGAGTAGCAGGGCGTCGCCCTTGAGCTCGCCCAGCGCGGCGATGTCGGAGCGCACACCCGTGGAGGTCTCGGCGTGCACCGCCGCGATGATCTTCGGGGACGGGTGCGCCTCGGCGACGCGCTGCGAGTCGACCGGCTCCCCGTAGGGGAAGTCCACGCGCACCACCTCGGCGCCGCACCGGGCCGCGACGTCGCACATGCGCTCGCCGAACAGCCCGTTGACGGCGACGACGACGACGTCCCCCTCCTCCACCGTGTTGACGAACGCCGCCTCCATCCCGGCGGAGCCCGTGGCGCTCAGCGGCAGGGTGCGCCGGTTGTCCGTGCCCCAGACCGCGCGCAGACCGTCGCAGGCGCTGTCCATGGTCTCGAGGAAGGCGGGGTCCAGGTGGCCGAGCAGCGGGTGGCCCAGCGCCGCCGTGGCCTCCGGGTAGGGGTTGGACGGGCCGGGGCCGAACAGGTGTCGCCGGATCAGGGGCACGGTGCACTCCTCAGGGGAACGAGCGGGCAGGTCCGCCGACCAGCCTATGGCCTGCTCGCGCCGGACGACGTCAGCGCACGGCCCCACCGGTCCGGCGGTGCCCGCACGCCGCCACCGGCGTCCGAGGCGGCGGAGCAGCGCCCCGAGGCGTCGCACCGGTGCGTGCTGCGGGGCCGACCCGCCGACCAGGAAGGCCGCGCGCACGGCCTGCTGAACGTTCCAGGGCGCGCTTGCCGACCGCGCGGACGCCGGACGCCGGCACCGGGCGCCTCGGACTGTTGCCGCACGTCGGACGGGCCGGAGGCCGGGTTGTGAGCCGCCTTACGAAATGATGAACATTGATTTAAAGCTCAGTACCCTTGCATCGACGAGCCGAGGCCGGCTCACGGGTCCGATGTGCGATGCACGTGGGGGGACACCGGAGCACAGCCGGCCGAGCTCTCCCGGCGCCGCCCTCGATCGGATCCCCCGAGGGCGGCGCCTCCCGGCCACCGGCCGGAGTCACCCCCCGGGCGGCGCGCGCCTGACCGCCGGCCGCCGCACGGATGCCGTTCATGCTCCATTCCTCGCCGTCGGTGCCGGAATCGGACCCGGTGACGCCACCCCATGGCCCGGTCCCGGGACGATCGGGGACGTGACCGACCCTGCGACGCGGGCCGGGACCGCCGCAGCGGAAGGCCCCTGCACTGCGCATTCACGAAAGCACTTCCCGTACTGCCCTCGACGCGCCGAGAACCATCAGTAGACTGTGCTTTGCGTCACGTCCTGTCTCATCACCCTGACCGAGAGGCCGACCCCGTGAAGAAGTCTGCTCTGCTCGCAGCACCCGCCCTGGCCATCGCAGCGTTGGCCCTTCCCGCCGCTCCTGCCGCCGCGGCCGACAGCTGGTCCTTCCAGGCCGAGCTCGCACCCGTCAACAACAGCACCGCGGCGGGCAGCGCGGTCGTCCACGTCACGGGCCAGGAGGCTACGGTGACCGTCGAGGTCGCCGGCGCCCCCGCCCTGTTCCAGGGCGCGCCGTATCCGCACGCCCAGCACATCCACATCGGCGGCCAGGGGGTGTGCGCTCCCCCGACCGCCGACGCCGACGGGGACGGCGCGGTCAGCTCGATGGAGGGCGCGCCCTGGACAGGTGGGATCGGGGCGTCCCTGACCACCTCCGGCGACACGTCCCCGGCCTCGGCCGTGGCGATCGACCGGTTCCCCGCCGGTGACGCCTACACCTACCAGCGGACCATCCCGGTGGACGCCGCGATGGTCGCGGCCCTGCAGAGCGGCACCGCCGTGGTCAACGTCCACGGCGCGGACCCGGCGGCCCTCTCGGCCGCGGCGCAGGCCAAGGTCAACCCGATGGCCCCGGACCTGCCGCTCGCCTCGGACATCCCGGTGGCCTGCGGCGTCCTCGCGCCCGCCCAGATGACGGTGCCGGAGGGCCCTGCGGACACGGGCGTGGAGACCGCCGGGACCACCGCGGCCACGAACGGGATCGCCGGTGCGGCCGTGCTCGGCCTGCTCGCACTGGGCGCCGCCGTGGGCCTGCGCCGCCGGGTGGCCGGCGGACGCTGACCGGCGGACACCGGATGGCCCGGCACCGCCGCGAGCCCCGCCACCGCCGCACGGGGGTGGCGGGGCTCGCCGTGGTCCTGGCCCTGTGGTGCACGGGGGACGGCCCCGCACCGGGAACGACGACGGAACACGGCTCGATCGCGGAGCACGGCTCGGTCGCGGAGCACCTCGTGCCTCTCACCAGGGGCGCCCCGCCGGCACCGTCCGATCCTCCGAGCGCCCCGGCGCAGCCCCCGGCCCCTGAGCCCGCGGCCCTTCCGGCATCGGAGCCGGCGCGCCTGTCGGTCGAGCGCATCGGCCTGGACAGCGAGCTCATGCAGCTGGGACTGCGCTCCGGCCGGAGCCTGGAGGTCCCCCCGGAGGCTCCCGGGGCACCGGCCGGCTGGTACCGGCACTCGCCCACCCCGGGCGAGTGCCGGCCCGTCCGTGCTGCTGGGGCACGTCAACGCCACCGGCGGGGGCCCCGGCGTGTTCGCCGAGCTGCACCGGCTGTCCCCCGGGGACCGGATCACCGTGACGCGCCAGGACGGCTCCGCGGCGCGGTTCGCCGTGGACGCCGTCGAGCGCTATGCGAAGGACGCGTTCCCCACGCTGCGCGTCTACGGCAACACCGCCGGCCCGGAGCTGCGCCTGATCACCTGCGACGGCTACGACCCGGCGACCGGCGCGTTCGACGAGAACCTCGTGGTCCACGCCTCGCTCGTCCGGGGCTGAACGCCCCGCCGCCGCACGGGGCACCGCCGCACGGCTCCCGGACCGGACCCAGGTGCCCGGACAGCACGGCGCCCCGCGCAGCGGCCCGCCCTGGAGCGGGGCCGCGGCGCGGGGCGCCGACGGATCAGGTCGTCGGACCAGGTCGTCAGATCAGGTCGTCCGTGAGGTGGTTCGGCGTGCCGAACCGGTGCGCGGTGATGCTCACGGCCTGCTCGTGCAGGAACGGCAGCATCTCCACCCGGCCCGCCCCCGTGACGGGGTGGGCGTAGACGGCCACGTCGGGACGGGACCCGGTCGCGGCGATGAAGGCCGCACGGTCCCCGCCGATGAGGCGGACCCGACCGCCGCCGAGCTCGGCGGCGCCGGCCAGCCAGGCGGCGTCGTCCTCCACCCGCGCCTGCACGCCGCGACCGGCGAGCACGGAGCGCACCGCGGCGGGCAGCTCGAGCGCCGAGGAGACGGTGAGCTCGGCACCGGCGCGCAGGCCGGCGGCGACCACACGGAGCAGACCGGTCAGGGGCTCGCCCTCGGACAGCCGCACCGTCACGGGCAGCGGCAGGTAGCGGAAGACGTTGCGCTCCGCGTAGAGCTGCGAGACGTCCCGGGCGACCCCGAACTCCGCGGCCCAGGCGGCCTCGTCGCTGCGCAGTGCCTGCTCGAGTGCCTCGGCCTCCTCCGCCGTGACGCCGGCCCGGCCCGCACGGGCGGCGGCGAGCAGGTCGGCCACCGCAGTGTCGGCCACGGGGCGCCCGGCCCCGCGCAGCGGCGCCGGCTCCCACTCGCCCAGGCCCATGAGGTAGCTCGGGCCGCCGGCCTTGGTGCCCGGGCCGACCGCCGACTTCTTCCAGCCGCCGAAGGGCTGGCGCTGGACGATGGCGCCGGTGATCCCGCGGTTGACGTAGACGTTGCCCGCCTGGACGTTCTCCAGCCAGTAGCCGATCTCGTCGGGGTCCAGGGAGTGCAGTCCCCCGGTGAGGCCGTACTCGACCTCGTTCTGGATGGCGACGGCCTCCTCCAGGGTCTCGGCGGTCATCACCCCGAGCACGGGCCCGAAGTACTCCACCAGGTGGAACTCGGAGCCGCGCTGCACGCCGGTGCGCACACCCGGGGTCCACAGCTTGCCGGACTCGTCGAGCTGCTGCGGCTCGATCAGCCAGGACTGGCCCTCCTCGAGGGTGGTCAGGGCCTGGAGGAGCTTGCCCTCGGCGGGCTCGGTGAGCGGGCCCATCTGCGCGGCGGGGTTGGTCGGGTAGTCGACCGTGAGGGAGGTGACCGCGTCGACGAGCTGGTTGCGGAACCGGCGGGACTTCGCCACGGACCCGACGAGGATCACCAGGGAGGCCGCCGAGCACTTCTGCCCGGCGTGACCGAACGCCGAGTAGGCGACGTCCTTGGCCGCGAGGTCGAAGTCGGCGCTGGGCGTGACGATCAGGGCGTTCTTCCCCGAGGTCTCCGCCAGCAGCGGCAGGTCGGAGCGGAAGGAGCGGAACAGCTCCGCCGTCTCGTAGGCGCCGGTGAGGATGAGCCGGTCAACGGACGGGTGGGAGATCAGCTGACGGCCGAGGGCACGCTCCTCGAGGTCCACGAGGGCGAGCACGTCACGGGAGATCCCGGACGCGTCCAGGGCCTCCCAGACGGCCTCGGCGACCACGGCGCCGCAGCGCTTGGTGGGGCCGGCCGGCTTGAACACCACCGGGGACCCGGCGGCGAGGGCGGCCAGCACCGAACCGGCCGGGATGGCCACCGGGAAGTTCCATGGCGGGGTGACCACGGTCAGCCGGGACGGCACGAAGGACGCGCCGTCGACCTCGTCCAGCTCACGGGCGCGTTCTGCGTAGTAGTGGGCGAAGTCGATCGCCTCGCTGATCTCCGGGTCGGACTGGTCGAGGGTCTTGCCGGCCTCGGCGGCCGCGACCTCGAGCAGCTCGGCACGGCGGGCGGCCAGGGCCTCCCCGGCGCGGTGGAGCACCTCGGCGCGCTGGGCGCCGGTCAGCGCGGCCCAGCCGCGGCCGGCCTCGAGGGCCGCGCCGATGACGCCGTCGAGCTGCTCCTCGGTCTGCAGCGCCGCGGCGGCGACGGTCTCCACGCCGGCCCGGGAGCCGGGGACCCGGTCGAGGATCGCCCGGCCCCAGTCGCGGTTGGCGGCCACGGCCGGATCGGTGTCCGGAGTGTTCGCGAAGCCGTCGGTCGGGGCCGGCAGCTCCGGCAGACGGCGGTCCTGGACCCGGTTCGGCAGCGGCACGGTGTCGTCGAGCGCGGCGAGCGAGGCGAGGAAGCGGTTCTTCTCCCGCTCGAAGAGCTCCTCGTTGGCGGAGAGCTCGAAGACCGCGGACATGAAGTTCTCCTGGCTCGCCCCCTCCTCCAGCCGGCGGATCAGGTAGGCGATGGCCACGTCGAACTCGGCGGGGTGCACCACAGGGGTGTAGAGCAGCAGGGAGCCGACGTCGCGCTTGACCGCCTCGGCCTGGCCGGTGGCCATGCCGAGCAGCATCTCGAAGTCGATCGCGCCGGTCACGCCGCGCTCGGTGGCGAGCAGCCAGGCGAAGGCGATGTCGAAGAGGTTGTGCCCGGCCACCCCGATGCGCACGGCGTCGGCGTGCTCGGGCTGCAGCGCGTAGTTGAGCACGCGCTTGTAGTGGGTGTCCGAGTCCTGCTTGGTCCCCCAGGTCGCCAGCGGCCAGTCGTGCAGGGAGGCCTCGACCTGCTCCATGGGCAGGTTGGCGCCCTTGACCACGCGGACCTTCACGGAGGCGCCGCCGGCGGCACGGCGGGCGGTGGCCCACTCCTGCAGGCGGATCATCGCCTGCAGGGCGTCGGGCAGGTAGGTCTGCAGCACGATGCCGGCCTCGAGGTCCTTGAACCGGGGCTGGTCGAGGAGCCGGGTGAAGACCGCGAGGGTCATGTCCAGGTCCTTGTACTCCTCCATGTCCAGGTTGATGAACTTCGGGGTGGAGAACGAGGCGGCCCGCTCGTAGAGCGGGGTCAGCTTCTCGACGACTTCGGCGACGGCCTCGTCGAAGGCCCACGGGGAGTGCGGGGCGACGGTCGAGGAGACCTTGATGGAGACGTAGTCCACGTCCGGCCGGGCCAGCAGCTCGTGGGTGCCCTGCAGCCGGCGGTCGGCCTCGCGCTCGCCGAGCACCGCCTCGCCGAGCAGGTTGATGTTGAGCCGCACGTCGTCCTTGCGGATCTTGGCGATCGACTTCCCCAGCTTGGCCTCGCTGGCGTCCACGATGAGGTGCCCGACCATCTCGCGCAGCGCCTTGCGCGCGGCCGGGATCACGACCTGCGGAGCGGCCGGGGCCAGGGCCCCGCCGGTGCGCACCGCGGTGCGCAGGTACCAGGGCAGGAAGCCGGGAACCTTCGGCGCCAGCCGCGCGAGGTTGCGGGCGGCCACCTTGATGTCCTCGGGGCGGATCACGCCGTCGACGAAACCGACGGTGAAGTCCAGGCCGCTGGGATCCTTGAGCACCCCTGCCAGCTGCTCGCCCGAGGCGTCCTTGGGGAACTGCTCCGCCTCGGTGAGCCAGCGGCGGACCGTGGCCACGGCCTGCTCGGGCAGCGACGCCGGGATGGCGGCGTGGGGGAGGGTGCGTCCGATCTCGGGCCGGCCGGGGAACTGCGCTGCCTGAGGGACGGGGATCGTGGTCATGGGTGATACTCCCTGGGTTGGGCCGAAAGCACTGCGGTACGTCTACTATGCGCCCCGAAACGATTCGGATAAAGTGATGTTTTCCGCAGATGATTCATCAGCAGAACTGACCTTTGGAGGGCGACGCCGTGCTGGACGTGCGCAAGCTGCGGCTGCTGCGGGAACTCGCGCTGCGGGGCACCCTCGCGGAGGTCGCCACCGCCTTGAACTTCAGCCCCTCGGCGGTCTCCCAGCAGCTCTCGGCGCTGGAGAAGGAGGCGGGGGTGGCCCTGCTCTCCAAGGCCGGCCGGCGGGTCCAGCTCACGCCGCAGGCGGAGATCCTGGTGGCGCGCACCACCGAGCTGCTGGACGTCCTGGAGCGCACCGAGGCGGACCTGGCGGCATCGCTGAGCACGGTCACCGGCACCGTGCGGGTCGCCGTGTTCCAGTCCGCGGCGCTGGCGCTGCTGCCGGAGGTGCTGGGCACCATGCGCCGCGAGCACCCGGAGGTGCGGGTGGAGATGGTGCAGGCCGAGCCGGAGCAGGCCCTCTACGAGACCTGGACCCGCGAGTTCGACGTGGTCGTGGCGGAGCAGTACCCGAGCCACGCCGCCGCCCACCACCCGGACCTGGACCGGCGGCGGCTGATCACGGACGCCATCCGCCTGGCCGTCCCGCCCGGACCCGAGCTCGCGTCCGTCACCTCCCTGCGGGACGCCCACGAGTTCCCGTGGGTCATGGAGCCGCGGGGGTCCGCCTCGCGGCACTGGGGTGAGCAGCTGTGCCGGCGGGCGGGCTTCGAGCCCGACGTCCGGTTCTCGACGGCGGACCTGCAGGCGCAGACCCGGCTCGTGGAGTCCGGCAACGCCGTGGCGCTCATGCCGGACCTCATGTGGGCGGGCGGGGACTCGCCGTGCCGGCTGGTCGACCTGCCGTCCTCGCCCCGGCGGACGGTGTTCACCTCGATCCGCGGCTCGAGCGCGCACCGCCCGGCGATCCTCGCGCTGCGCGCCGCCCTCGAGACGGTGGCCGCCGGCCTGGCCGGGCGGATGGCCTGAGCTGCGGCCCCGGGCAACCCGGCCCCGGGACCGGCCCCGGGTCCAGGCCGTCCACGTCCTGCTGGACGCCGCGACCCGCACACCCCGGGCCCTGCTGGCGGGGTCGTCCACCGGGAGGACGTCCCAGCGTCTTCAAGGACGTCGGGCGTCCAGGCAGGTCCTCGCGGTGGCCGTGGGCGTGCTGGAGGCGGAGCCCCGAGCCGGGCGGAGCGCTACGGGCGGGCCGCGGTCCGTCCGGTGAGGGCCCCGCGCAGCCGGTCGTCCGCGATCTGCTCGAGCAGCCACGGGCTGAGCAGGAACGGCGCGGCCTCCGCCGCGGCGAACAGCTCCTCCGGGGCGATCCAGGCGACCTCCGCGACCTCCGCGGGCAGCGGCCGCGGCCGCCCGGTGGCCCGCGCCACGTAGACGGGGCAGAACTCGTTCTCCACGATCCCGGAGGCGTCCACCGCCCGGTAGCGGAAGTCGGGGAGCACCTCCGTCATCCCCGTCACCTCGAAGCCCAGCTCCTGGCCGGCCCGGCGCGCGATGGCCTCGACGAACCCCTCACCGGGGCCCGGGTGGCCGCAGAAGCTGTTGGTCCACACCCCGGGCCAGGTCTTCTTCGCGAGCGCCCGCCGGGTCAGCAGCAGCCGCCCGTCGTCGTCGAGGACGTAGCACGAGACCGCGAGGTGGAGGGGGGTGTCCGTGGTGTGCACCTCGGCCTTGGGCGCGGTCCCGATGGGTCGGTGCGCGTCGTCCAGCAGGACGACTTCTTCGGCTGACATGGGCCTCGTTCCGGTCGGCGGGCAGGTGGCGGTGCGCGTCCATTCTCGCAGGATCGGCGGCCCGGCAGCACGTGGTCCGCCGAGTGGACAACGGGGCGCGGTCGGAGCACGATCGGGAACCATGCGAAGACGCCGGCCCTCCCCCGCCCCCCTGCCGCTGCGGAACGGGGTGGACCCGGTACGGGTGCGGCTGCCGGCCGCGGAGCCCGGAGCCCCCGGGACCGTCCGCGACTACCTCCTGGGCAGGTTCCCCGCGTCCGCGCCGGAGCTCGAGGAGCTCTTCGCGGCCGGCGGGATCGTCGACGACGCCGGGCGGGCCCTCGCCCACGACGCCCCCCTCCGTCCCGGCGGCTCGGTCTGGTACCACCGCGCCCTGCCCGAGGAGCCGGAGCTGCCCGGGGACCTGCCCGTGCTGTTCGAGGACGAGTGGCTGCTGGCCGTCGACAAGCCGCACGGGCTGCCCACCACGCCGCGCGGGGGCTTCGTGGCGCAGAGCGCGCTCGTGAAGCTGCGCCGCTCCCGCGGCGAGGACCGGCTCTCCCCGCTGCACCGGCTCGACCGCGGCACCGCCGGGGTCCTGCTGCTTTCCCGGGATCCCGCCACCCGGGGCCGCTTCCAGACCCTCTTCCAGGAGCGGGCGGTGGCCAAGGAGTACGAGGCCGTGGCCCGGCACCGGCCCGGGCTGCGCCTCCCGCGCCTGGTCGAGTCCCGCATCGTCAAGGACCGCACGTCCCTGCAGGCGCGGGAGGTGCCGGGTCCCGTCAACGCCCGCACCGCGGTCGAGGGTGCCGGGCCGCCGTTCGCGGACGCGGAGGGGACGTGGGCCCGCTACACCGTCCGGCCCGAGACCGGGCGCACCCACCAGATCCGGGTGCACCTGGCCGGGCTGGGCGTGCCCGTGCGCCACGACCCCCTGTACCCGGAGGTGCGCCCGGCCGGCGCCGAGGACCCCGGCCGGCCGCTGCAGCTGCTGGCCCGCCGGGTCGCCCTCGTCCACCCGGTGACCGGCGAGCCGCTCGTGCTCGAGAGCCGCCGCGCGCTCATCACCGGGGACGCCGCGTGAACGCTGTGCGCCCGTCGTGGGCGGCGGGCCGCGTCCCGGCGCCGGACGTGGCCCGGGGGCTCATGCTCTGGGTCATCGCGGTCGCCAACGTCACGGTGTGGATCTGGGCGGCAGGCCCCACCGACGGCCCCCGGGACCGGACGCTGGGCACCGGCGCGGACACTGCCGGCTGGACGGCGGACGACGTCGTCAACATGGCCATGTCGATGCTCGTGGACGGCCGGGGCTTCCCCCTGTTCTCGTTCCTGGTGGGCTACGGTGTGGGCCAGATCGCCGCGCGGGAGGCCGCCCGCGGCACACCGCTGCCCCTGGCACGCGGGCTGCTGCTGCGGCGCTACGGGTGGCTGGTCCTCATCGGGGCCCTGCACGCATGCCTGCTCTTCCCCGGGGACATCATCACCGCCTACGCGTTCGGCGGGCTCTTCCTCGCCGTGCTGATCGCCGAGAGCACGCGCACCCTCGTGGTCCTCGCCGCCCTCGGCTCGGTGCTCATGGTCCTCTACGGCGCGGCGAGCTGGGCCGTGCGGACCCCCGGCACGCCGCCCTTCCCCAGCCTGGTGGCGGACTCCCTCCCGGAGCGGCTGGTCCTCGGTGTCGCCGAGGGGTTCGGGGTGGTGTCCTTCGCCCCGCTCCAGCTGCTGGGTCTGCTGCCCATGCTGCTGCTCGGGCTGGCCCTGAGCCGGTACCGGGTGCTCGAGGACCCCGGGTCCCGCCGCGGCCGGCTGGTGGGCACCGCCGCGGCGTGCATCGTCCTGGGGCTGGCCACGGGCACCGGCACCGGCCTCCTGACCACGGACCGGCTCGAGCCCACGCCGGCCGCCGGGTCCGTGCTCACCGGCGTGGACGCGATGACCGGGGCCGCCCAGGGGATCGGCTACGCCCTCGTGGTGGCCCTGGTCTGCGACCGGGTGCTGCGCCGCGCCCCCGGCCCCCGGACCGGGGCGGGAGTCCTCCGGGCCCGGGAGCACCCCATGCTGTGGTCGCTGCAGGCCCTCGGCCGCCGGTCGATGAGCGGCTATCTCGCGCAGTCGGTGCTGTTCACCGTGCTGCTGCCGCCGTTCGCGCTGGGCCTCGGCCGCGCCCTGACGCCCACCGCCGCGCTGCTGCTCGGCTCCGCCGTGTGGCTGGCCACACTGCTCGGCGCGGCCCTGCTGGAGCGGCGCGGCCGGCCCGGACCGGCCGAGGCCCTGCACCGGCGGCTCTTCCTGGGCCCCGCACGGGACCGCAGCGGGCCACCTCCGGCGGCGAGCGCCTAGGCTCGGGGGCAGCACATCTCCCCCGCCAGCACAGGAGCCCCCATGTCCCCGACGACCGGCGCGAACGCCGCGCACCGCACCGCGGCGGCCGAGCCCACCGCCCTTTCCGCACCCGCCGAGCACACCGATGCCGCCGCCACGGCCGGGGCACGCGCCGACAAGGCGGCCCGCTCGGTCCGGGAGCTGTTCGGCGGGCGGGCGCTGGGGGTGCCCGGCACGCTGCTCGGCGCCCCGGCGCACCCGCGCCCCACGTCCCCGAAGGCCCCGTGGCACTACTGGTGGCAGGCGCACCTGCTCGACGCGCTGGTGGACGCCGGGCTCCGGCACCTGGACGACCCCGCGCGGGCCCGGCAGTTCCGCCGGGAGGGGCACCGCCTGCTGCGGGGCATCACGCTGCGCAGCGGTGGCCGGGTGACCCACAACTCCTTCTACGACGACATGGCGTGGCTGCTGCTGGCCGTGGGCCGGCTCGCCGAACTGGACCGCGCCCTCACCGGGCGGCCGGACCTGGCGTGCCTCGACGCGGGCAGCGCCCTGCTCGCCCGGCTCGAACGGGGCCACACCGGGGACCTCGGCGGCGGCGTGTTCTGGAACACCCGCCACGACGTCAAGAACACGGCATCCTCGGCGCCGACGGCACTGGCCTTCGTGCGCACGCACCGCCGGGAGGAGGCCGCCGCGGTGCTCGGCTGGCTGCGGGCCGCTCTCTGGGACCCGGAGCGGAAGGTCTTCCACGACGGCCTGCACCTGGTCGCCGCCGGATCCGGCACCGAGGTGACGCGCCGGGACGAGAGACTGTTCAGCTACAACTCCGGGCCCGTGCTCGGCGTGCTCCTCGAGCTCGCCGACGCCCCGGGCCGGGGCGAGCAGGAACGGGCGGACCTGCTGCGCACGGCCGCGGACGTGGTGGCCGGCGCCGCGCAGGAGTACGGCCGCGAACTCGACGGGCGCCCCGCCCTGCGCACCCACGGCGGCGGGGACGGCGGCCTGTTCAGCGGGATCCTGGCCCGGTACCTCGCCGACGCCGCCCTGCACCCGGCCCTGCCCGCCGCCGAGCGCCGCACCGCGGCCGCGCTCGTGACGGGCACCGCCGACGCCCTGTGGGCGGGCCGCCGGGGGTTCGACCCGGCGGTGGACGTCAGCGCGCCCGGCAGCACGGCCCCGACGGCCACCGGCGGGACGGTGGCGATCTTCTCCCCGGACCCGGCGCGGCACGCGGACGAGTCGCAGCGCCCCGGCGCGCCGGTCGAGCTCTCCACCCAGGTGCAGGCCTGGACGGTCCTGGAGGCCGCCGCCCGGCTGGCCCGCCCGTGCGCAGGGCCCGGGGCTCCCGGCTCCGCTGAGCGCTGAACCTGCCGCCCGCGGCGGTGGCGACCGTGGCCCCGCCCGGGGTCATGGGATAGAACAGCAGTATGAACTTCCTCCGCACCCCCGATCCGAACCCCGGTTGGCTCAACGAGGACGATCTGCAGGAGGCCCGGCGCCGCCTGCCGATGGTCTACGTACAGGCCCTGCCGGTCCGGCTCGACCCGCTGGGCTACCTCTCCGAGATCGGGCTGCTGCTGCAGGCGACCCCCGAGGGCGAGATGATGTACACGTTCGTCTCCGGCCGGGTGCTGTACCGGGAGACCATCCGGGCGGCCCTGCTGCGCCACCTGGAGAAGGACCTGGGCGCCATGGCGTTCCCCCAGCTGCCGGTGTCCACCACGCCCTTCGCCGTGGCCGAGTTCTTCCCCTCGCCGTCCGAGACCGGGCTGACCGACGACCGCCAGCACGCCGTGGCACTGAGCTACATCGTGCCCGTGCGCGGGGAGTGCAGCCCCCGCCAGGACGCCCTCCAGCTGTCCTGGATGAGCCCCGAGGAGGCCCTCAGCCCCGAGGTGCAAGGGGAGTTCGCGGGAGGTCGCGGAGACCTGGTGCGCCAGGCCGTGGCCCACGCCGGCTGGGGCCGCTGAGGGGCGCCACCGGAGCCCGCCCCGCGTCGCCGCGGTGTCCGTCCCGCGGTGACGCGGCGTCCGGCGGCCGCGCACGCGGTCAGCCGCACCCGGGCCGTGGCGCACAATGGACGGGTGCCCGCACCCGACGAGACCCTGCGCTCCCCCGCCGCCCGCTCCGACTTCGGCTTCGAGGTGGAGCACCGCCTGGCCGAGACCGCCACGATCCCCGGCGCGCGTGCCGAGGCCAACGGCGGCCCGTTCCTGGGCCGCACCGGGACGATCTCCACCCCGCACGGGACGATCCGGACCCCCGCCTTCGTGCCCGTCGGCACCGCCGCCACCGTCAAGGCCGTGCTGCCCGAGTCCATGGCGGAGCTCGGCGCCCAGGCGCTGCTCGCCAACGCCTACCACCTCTATCTCCAGCCCGGCGCGGACGTCCTCGACGCCGCGGGCGGGCTCGGCGCGTTCATGAACTGGCCCGGCCCCACCTTCACCGACTCCGGCGGCTTCCAGGTCATGTCCCTGGGCTCGGGGTTCCGGAAGGTCATCGACATGTCCACGGTCGCGGCCTCGGCGGCGGGCGACGACGACGTCGCGACCGGCAAGGAGCGCATGGCGCGGGTGGACGACGACGGGGTCACGTTCACGTCCCACATCAACGGGGACGTCCACCGCTTCACCCCGGAGATCTCGATGCAGGTGCAGCACCGGCTGGGCGCGGACATCATGTTCGCGTTCGACGAGCTGACCACGCTGCACAACTCCCGCGGCTACCAGGAGACGTCCCTCGAGCGGACCCGCCGGTGGGCGCGGCGGTGCCTCGCCGAGCACGCCCGGCTCACCGAGGAGCGCGCCGACCGGCCCTACCAGGCGCTGTTCGGGGTGATCCAGGGCGCCCAGTACGAGGACCTGCGCCGCCGGGCGTGCCGGGACCTGGGCGCGATGGACTTCGACGGGTTCGGGATCGGCGGGGCCCTGGAGAAGGAGAACCTCGGCACGATCGTGCGCTGGTGCAACGAGGAGCTGCCCGAGGACCGGCCCCGGCACCTGCTGGGGATCTCGGAGCCGGACGACGTCTTCACCGCCCTCGAGAACGGCGCCGACACCTTCGACTGCGTCTCTCCCACCCGGGTGGCCCGCACCGGCACCGTCTACGCCCCGGACGGCCGCTTCACGGTCAGCAACGCCCGCTTCCGCACGGACCTCTCCCCGATCGACGACGACTGCGACTGCTACACGTGCGCCCACTACACCCGGGCGTACCTGCACCACCTGTTCAAGGCCAAGGAGCGCCTGTCCGCGACGCTCACGTCGATCCACAACGAACGGTTCGTGGTGCGCATGGTGGACGGCGCCCGCGAATCCATGGCCGACGGAACCTACTTCGAGTACCGGGACGAGGTCCTGGGCCGCTACTACGCGGGCCGGTCCTGAGCCGACCCGTCCGCCCCGGGGTGCTCGTGGATCACGAGCACCGGGCACTTCGCGTGGGAGACGCACGCGGAGCTGACCGAGCCCAGCAGCAGCCCGCGGAACCCGCCGTGGCCCCGGCGCCCGACGACGAGCATCGTGGCGTCCTCGCTCTCGCGCACCAGCACCTTCGACGGATGGCCGAACTCCACAGCGGTGCTGAGCCCGGCCGGCACGTCGTCGCCGAACGCTTCCCGGACGGCGTCGTCCACCCGCTTGCGGGTGATCTCGTCGAAGTTGTCGCTGCCCAGGGGGACGTACCCGGCGTACTCGGGCGGGTACTCCCACGCCGCGACCGCCCTGATGCCCGCGCCGAGGGACGGCGCCATCCGCGCCGCCCAGCGCAGCGCCTCCACGGACTGCGGGGAGCCATCCACCCCGACGACGATCGCTGCTGCGGTTCCGTTGCTCATGCCAGGTCCTTTGCTCGCGTGACCACACTGACGTGATCAGTATCACAGAGCAGGCGCGCCCCGCGCACCGTTGCGCGAGCATGTCGAGGCGGCGCCGACGACCCGCGACCCCGACCCGCGTCCCCGACCCCGCGACCCCGGCCCTGCGACCCCGGCCCGGACGGGTCCTCAGCCGGCGGGCCCGGCGCCCTGCGCCTGCCCGAAGCCCTCCGCCCGCCCGGAGTCCCCCGCCTGCCCGGCGGCGACCACCTCCTCGGGGAGCACGAGCACCGGGCACGGGGCGTGGGCGACGCACGCGGAGCTCGTCGACCCCATCAGCAGCCCCTTGAAGCCGCCGTGGCCCCGGCGTCCCACGACCAGCATCTCGGCTCCCTCGCAGTGGTGGATCAGCACCTTGGACGGGTGGCCGAACTCCACGACGGTGCTGAGACCCGCCGGCACGTCCTCGCCGAACGCCTCCCGGACCGCCCGGTCCACCCGCTGCCGGGCCAGGTCGTCGAAGTGGTCGTCCTTGAAGTGCACGAAGTTGACGTACTCGGGCGGGTTCTCCCACGCCCCGACCGCCTTGACGCTGGCCCCGTAGGCCGGCGCGAGACGCGCGCCCCAGCGCAGCGCCTCCACGGACTGGGGGGATCCGTCGACCCCGACGACGACGACTGCTTCCGCTGCGTTCTCCATGGCCGGTCCTCCACTGTGCTGACGACGGTGCTGACGACAGTGCTGTGCGGCCAGTATCCCAGAGCCCGGGGAGCCGCGCTCAGAGATGCGACAGGATGACCGAGCTCCGCGTGTGATTGACCCCCTTCCACTCCCTGATCCGGACCATGACGTCCTCGAGGTGGGTGGTGTTCTCCGCACGGATGAGGAAGATCCCGTCCGCCTCGCCGGTGACCGTGTACGCGGCGGTCACCTCGGGAATGTCGGCGACCATCGTGCGCATCATCGACGGCGACAGACCGCCGTCGCAGTGCAGCTCCACGAAGGCCTGGATGTTCCACCCCAGGACCGACTCGTCGATCTCCGCGGTGAAGCGCTTGATGGCGCCCGTCTGCTGCAGGACGTCGACCCGCCGCTTCACCGCCGGAGCCGAGAGACCCACCCGGTTCCCGATCGCGGCGTAGCTGCGACGACTGTCCTGCATGAGCGACGCAATAATTTGTTGGTCGATATCGTCTAGACGCAACGTTGTGCCCCTCCAAAGGCTATAGTACAACTGGATGGCTCACTATCCGCCCGATAGACTTTAGATGTCAACCGAGGCGCCGCTCTCCTGCGGACCACCGGCTCTTCGCGCCTCGGGCCCCGCCTCCTCGCACCGCCCACAGAAAGCTCGATGTTCCCATGGCTCTCCTCTTTCTCCTCGGCCTCCCCGCCCTCCTCTTCACCGCCATCGGCCGGGCCGCCGCCCCCTCCCGCAGCGCCTCCGCGGGCAGTGTCCTGCGCACCGCCGGCAGCGACCTGGCACGCGGCCTGCGCGTCTGCGCCATGACCGCCCCGCAGCACCTGGCCGGTGGGTCCGGCACCGGCCGCTGAGCCGGCCCCACCGCTGACGCCGCCCCGGCCCCACCGGCGGCCCGGTCCCCTCGCGACGAGACGTCGTTGCGAGGAGGCCGGGCCGCTCCGGGTTAACACTGCGTTGCCACGGCAAGATCCCTCTTTCGCCGACAAGCGTGTCTGTTGCCAAGCGGCTGTCCACAGGGTGTAGTTAGCGAATGGAGATTCTGCAAGCGGTACCCATGACCACGGTGGCCGAGGACGTCGGGTGGCTGGCTGCCATCGACGAGGCCATCAACGCGGCGTTCGCACCCATCACCGAGGTCTTCTCGACCATCATCTTCTATCCGATCACCATCGGGGACGTCAGTTTCCCGTTCGTGGTGGCCTGGCTCATCGCGGCCGGCGTGATCTTCACCGTCTACTTCGGATTCATCCAGTTCCGTGGTCTCAAGGTGTCGTGGGACGTGGTGCGGGGCAAGTTCTCCACCAAGGACGACCCCGGTGAGGTCCCGCACTTCCAGGCGCTGACCTCCGCGCTGTCCGGCACCGTGGGACTGGGCAACATCGCCGGTGTGGGCGCCGCGATGGCCCTCGGCGGTCCGGGGGCCACGTTCTGGATGATCCTCGCCGGCCTGCTCGGCATGGCCACCAAGTTCGCGGAGTGCACCCTGGGCGTGAAGTACCGGGAGGTCCACGAGGACGGCACCGTCAGCGGCGGTCCGTTCCGGTACCTGCCCGTGGCGTACGGCAGGTTCGGCAGCGTCGTCGCCAAGATCTTCACCGGCATCTTCGCCGTCGCGATCCTCCTCTTCGGCGCAGCCGGCGGCAACATGTTCCAGGCCAACCAGACGTTCGCGCAGGCCCGCAACGTGACGGGCGGCCCCGACGGCTTCCTCGGCAGCGCCGGGGCCGCCCTCATCTTCGGGCTGATCCTCGCGACCTTCGTGGGCCTGGTCATCATCGGCGGCATCAAGTCCATCGGCGCCACCACCAGCAAGCTCGTGCCGGCCATGGCCGCCATCTACGTCACCGCGTGCCTGATCGTCATCCTCGTCAACCTCAACCAGGTGCCCGCGGCGCTCGGCTCGATCATCAACGGCGCGTTCTCCCCCGAGGGCATGGCCGGCGGCGTCCTGGGCGTCATGATCGTGGGCTTCCAGCGTGCCGCGTTCTCCAACGAGGCCGGCCTCGGCTCCGCCCCCATCGCCCACTCGGCGGTCAAGACGCGCCGCCCCGTGAGCGAGGGCTTCGTGGCGATGTTCGAGCCCTTCGTGGACACCGTGATCATCTGCACCATGACGGCCCTGGCCATCGTCATCGCCGGCGCTCCCAGCCTGCAGGCCGGCATCGACCAGGTGCAGGCCGGCGGCGGCGCGCCCGACGGCGTCATCCTCACCTCCGACGCCTTCGCCACGGTGATCCCCTGGTTCCCGATCATCCTGGCGATCGCGGTGATCCTGTTCGCGTTCTCCACCCTGATCACCTGGTTCTACTACGGCCTCAAGGCCTGGGAGTACCTCTTCGGGCGCAGCCGCACCAGCGACAACATCTTCCGCTTCATCTACCTGTTCTTCACCGTCTCCGGCTGCGTCCTGACCTTCAGCGAGGTCATCACCTTCGCCGACGCGGCCCTGTTCCTCTGCGGCTTCGTCAACCTGCTCGGCGTCTACTTCCTCCTGCCCGTCATCAAGAAGGAGATGAAGGAGTACCTCGCCGACCGCAAGAGCGGCAAGCTCCACATCCTCGGCAACGAGCCGACCGACGGGTCCACCGCGGTCCGCGACAAGGCCTAGTCCGGACGTGGCCGCGCGGCCACGCCACCCGGCCGCCCGACACGGTTCACCCCGAGCGGCGCCCGCCCGGTCCTCGCCCCCGAGGGCCGGGCGTCGTCGTGCCGGGACCGCGGAGCGGCTGCGCCTACTCGGAGCTCCCGCGACCGCCGGCCTCGGGCACGTGCTGGGACCCCCGCCGGGACCGGCGCCAGGCGAGCGCGCCCACGACCACCACGACCGCCCAGGAGGCGGCGACGGCCGCCAGGGCCGGCCACGACGGCCGCGACGTGAAGGCCCCCACGGCCGCGAAGCTCACCTGGCCCGGCATCCCGCCCAGCAGGGTGGCGCCGAGGTAGTCGCGCTGCGGGATGCGCACGAGCCCCGCACCGTAGCTGAGGGTCCAGTTGGGCACGACGGGCCGGAGCACGAGCACCGTGAGGAAGCCCTTGCCGACGAGCTTGCGCTCCACCGCCTCGACCCGGTGGCCCGCGAGCCGGTACAGGGCGTCGCGGCCGAGGAACCGCGCGAGCCAGTAGCCCAGCCAGGCGCCGGCCGTGGTGGCCACGACGCCGACCACGCTGCCCTGGGCCATGCCGAAGAGGAATCCCCCCGAGACCGCCATGATCGTCACCGGCACCGGTGTGGCCGCCACGAGGACGAACACCGCCGCGAAGACGAAGGGTCCCCACGGGCCGAAACCCTCGACGAAGGCACGGACCTGCTCCACGGTGGGCAGCTCGTGGCCGATGAGGTACCAGACGGCCACGGCCAGCAGCAGCAGGAGCGCACCGCCCTTGAGCGCGGTGACCCAGGCCGGCCGCGTGCCGGGCTCGGGGGACCCCGGCTCCCGCGCAGGTTCGGTGCTCACGTGCGCCACTGTACCGACCGCCGCCGCGGGGGCCGAGCGCGGCCGGGGGACAATGGGGGACATGGACGTCACCGACCTGGACCCCGCGGAGGTCTTCTCCGTCTCCCACGCCCTCGCGCACCCGCCGGCGGCGGTCTTCGCCGCCTTCACCGAGCCGGACCGGCTCGCCGCCTGGTTCGGCCCGCCGGGCTGGAGCGTGTCCCGGGAGTCGGTGCTGCTCGAGGTCAGGCCCGGGGGCCGGCAGCGCTTCCGGATGGTCCGCGACGACGATCCCGCCCAGGCCGCCCCGGTGCACGGCACCTATCTGCGGGTCGAGCCGGACGCCCTGCTCGAGGGCCGTGAGGCGCTGCCCGGGCCGGACGGCGAGCCCACCTCCAGCCACGTGCTGACGCGCACCGAGTTCGTGGCCGCCCAGGACGGCGGCACCCTACTGGTGCTCACGCAGGGGCCCCTGCCCGCCGCGGTGCACCCGGGAGCGGCCGCGGCCTGGCGCGGCTCCTTCACGAGGCTCGAGGCGCTGCTGGCCGAGGGCTGAGCCGGGCTGCCGGTCCGCGGCCCGGCTCGGATAGTCTGCCCGCATGACCCAGGACGCCGGCACCCGCACCACTGCACTGACCCGGCGGCTGACCGCGCCCAATCCGGGTCCCATGACCCTGGACGGCACCAATTCGTGGCTGGTCGGGGCGCCGGGGCAGCAGGACGTCGTCGTCGTGGACCCGGGCCCGGCCGACCGCGGCCATCTCGCCGCCCTGGCCGCCGCGGGGCGGACGGTGCTGACGCTGGTCACGCACCGCCACGCCGACCACACCGGGGCTGTCGACGACTTCCACGCGCTCACCGGCGCGCCCGTGCGCGCCTTCCTGCCGGAGTTCTGCCGGGACGCGCCCCCGCTGGCGGACCACGAGACGATCGAGGCCGCCGGGTGCCGGATCCGGGTGCTGCACACCCCGGGGCACACCTCCGACTCCGTGAGCTTCCACCTGCCCGACGACGTCCTTGCCGCGGACGGAAGCACCCCGGCGTGCGCCGCGGGCTCGGTGCTCACGGGCGACACGATCCTGGGGCGGGGGACCACGATGCTCGACCACCCGGACGGGAGCCTGGGCGACTACCTGCGCTCGCTGCAGCGACTGGCGGTGCTGGGCGACGCCCTGGTGCTGCCGGCCCACGCGGACGTGCGGGAGGACGTGGAGGCGGTGTGCGAGGAGCTTCTCGAGCACCGGATGGAGCGCCTCGCCGAGGTCCGGGAGGCGCTGCGGGTCCTGGGCCGCGCGGCGACGCTCGAGGCCATCACGGCGCGGATCTACGCCGATGTCCCGGCACACGTGCTGCCCGCCGCCCGGAGCTCGGTGGGCGCGCAGCTGGCCTATCTCGGCTTCTGAGCCGCGCCGCGGCCCGGGAGCTGACGCTGTGGGCGGCCGGCCGCGAGCCGCCCTGGTCACGGGCACGGTCAGTGCGCTCACCACGCCGGTGCCCGCGCGGACGTCCGGGCGCCCGTCGCGGGCCCGCGTCCCGCACCCGCCGGGCCTGCGCCCGGCACCATCGGGCGGCAGGAGACATCCTCACGGTCAGCGCAGGGGCACGAGGGCCTCCCCCGCGGCGGGGGCCTCGCCGTAGCTGGGCTCCCGGCGCTTGAGCCAGCCGATCACGGCGTAGGTCACCGGCATGACGAGCACCTCGACCAGGACCTTGTAGACGTATCCCACCACCACGTAGTTGAGGAAGTCGCCCGTGGTGGTGATGCCGATGACCGGGGCCGCCACGGCGCAGAAGATCACGGTGTCCACGAGCTCGCCCACCAGGGTCGAGCCGATGAGCCGGGCCCACAGATGCCTCTCGCGCGTGCGGGCCTTGATCCGGACCATCACGAACGCGTTGAGCAGCTGCCCCGCGAGGTAGCCCAGCAGGGAGCCCGCCACGATGAGCGGGACGGGTCCGAGCACGGTCTCGAAGGCCGTCTGGCCTTCGTAGAACTCAGCCGGCGGCAGGGCGATGACGAGCCAGAACACGACCGAGGAGAACAGTCCCGCGGCGAACGACGTGACGATGGCCCGGCGCGCGGACCGGAAGCCGTAGACCTCCGCCACGACGTCGCCCAGGACATAGGCGAGGGGGAAGAGGAAGAAGCCTCCGTCGGTGATGACGGGGCCGAACGCGACTCCCTTGGTCGCGGCGACGTTGGAGAGCACCAGGACCACGCAGTACGCGGCCACGATGAGGTCGAAGTACGTGCGGGGGCGGCGGGCGAACCCGGCGGGGGCAGGGCCGGCGGAAGAGGACACGGTCGGTCACCAATCTGTATTGACGCGGCGCCGGCCCGTGCGGGGCGGACGCCGTGGTGCGATCTGTGCGGTGTGCGGAACGGCCGCGGGGCGCCCGCCTGCCACCCGGGAGCCCTCTTCCCGCCGCCGCGTGTCCCGTGCGGGGAGCGCGTGCCGGCCGGAGACCGTCCGACAGTCTAGCCCCGCCGGTTGGCCCCGGCACCGCGCGGGGGCGCAGAATGGCTCCCATGACCGACACCAGCACCGCACCCACGACCGCCGCCGCGGACCCCGCCGACCAGCCGTCCGTCGCCCTGACGATCGCCGGCTCCGAGGCCACCGGCGGCGCCGGCGCGCAGGCGGACCTCAAGACCTTCCAGGAGCTCGGGGTCTTCGGTTCCCTCGCGCTGACCTGCATCGTGTCCTTCGACCCGTCCGCGGACTGGGGCCACCGCCTGTTCCCCGTGCCGCAGGACGTCCTGCGCGAGCAGCTGGAGGCGATCACGGCCGCCCACGCGCTCGACGCCGTCAAGATCGGCATGCTGGGCAGCCCCGAGACCATCGCCACGACCGCCGAGGTGCTCACCGCGCTGGCACCGCGCCACCTCGTCCTCGACCCGGTGCTCATCTGCAAGGGCCAGGAGCCCGGCGCGGCCCTGGACACGGATGAGGCGCTGAAGGCGAAGATCCTGCCGCTGGCCACGTTCGTGACCCCGAACCACTTCGAGTCTCTCTCCCTGTCCGGCATGGACGAGATCAACACGGTCGAGGACCTCGGCGAGGCCGCCCGGCGGATCCACGAGATCTCCGGGGCCGTGGTCCTGGCCAAGGGCGGGGTCCGTCTCGCCGGCCCCGAGGCCGTCGACGTCTTCTACGACGGGACCACCCTCGAGGTGCTATCCGAGCCCAAGGTGGGTGAGGTCCCCGTGGCCGGGGCAGGCTGCACGCTCGCGGCCGCGGTGGCCGCGGAACTGGCGAAGGGAGCCGAGCCCCTCGAGGCGGCCCGCACCGCGAAGGCCTTCGTCTCCGCCGGCATCCGGCGCCGCATCACCTCGCGCGCCCCGTTCGACTCCCTCTGGCAGGGCGGATCGGCCGCGGAGCGGTGAGCTGGTGAGGGCCCGGCCGCACGATCGGCGCGGCCGGGTCCGGGGTGCCCAGCCGCACCCATACTGGGTGTTCCCTGGACGTTTCCCCAGACTGTCTGCGTGAACCAGGCCAATCGAGGAAAACGGTGGTGTCATAGTCGGACACACCGTCACCAAGGCTCAGCACAGTGTGCATAATTTGGTGACACGCACAGATAAGGTGTCATCATGCCTCGTATTTCTGCGGCCACCAACGCCGCGCAGCGGGAGAACACCAAACGAGCGATCCTCGACTCCTTCGGCCAGCTGCTGTACCAGCAGGGCCTCACCGGCCTGACCATGACGCACGTGGCCAAGAACGCCGGCGTGGGCCGCACCGCGGTCTACAACTACTTCGCGGACATGGGCGAGCTCCTCGTGGCCTACGCCCTGGACGAGACCGAGCGGTTCATGACCGATCTGCGCCGCGACCTGGAGGGCGTCGCCAATCCGGTCGACCGGCTCGCCGTCTACATCCGGGCCCAGATCGAGGACCTCACCCGGCGCCACCTGCCCCCTGGCCCCACCATGCGCACCGTCCTCTCCCCGGAGGACTACCAGAAGCTGGGCGAGCACGTGGACGAGCTGCAGGGCCTGCTGGCCGCGATCCTGCGGGACGCGATCGGTCAGGCCTATCTGCCGGCGGGCGACATCTCGGAGCTCGCCGCCCTGGTCCACGGTTCCCTGACCGCCGCCGCGGACCGCGGCCAGAACTCGGACCAGGACCGGGCGGCACGGGAGCAGCACATCCGCTCCACCGTCCGCTTCATCCAGCAGGGTCTGGGCGCGCAGTTCGACGCCCAGGGCCGCCCCGTGCCGCTCGCGCCCGAGCGGCCGCCCCTCAGCGCGGCGTCCTGACCGCGCCCCGCCCGGCCCCCGGCCGCGCGCCGGGGGCGGGAGCGAGCTCCAGCACGCGCGCGTGCAGCACGGTGCGGTGGTGCAGTGCGGTGCGCAGCGCCCGGTGCAGCCCGTCCTCCAGGTAGAGGTGGCCGTCCCAGCGCACCACGTGCGGGAAGAGGTCGCCGTAGAAGGTGGAGTCGGCGTCCAGCAGGGTGGCCAGGTCCAAGGTGGTCTTCGTGGTGATCAGCTCGTCCAGCCGGACCTGGCGCGGCGCGATGCCGGACCAGTCGGTCGGTGTGACGAGGCCGTGGTCCGGGTACGGGCGGGAGTCGCCCACGGCCTTGAAAATCATGCGTTCATCCTAGGGGCGGGCCCCGCAGGGAGCACCTGCGGGGCCCGCCCGGGCGTGCCGGGGGTCAGCTCCGGGTCACGGTGACGGCCCGGGTGGTGGCGTTCCACTCGATCCGGCCGCCGGTGTAGTTCTGGGCCACGCCGCTCGGGGTGCTGTACTCGTCGGTGGTGGGATAGCCCAGACCCCGCTCGTGGCCCAGTGCCGCCCATTTGCGGCCGATGGCCCCGTACTCCTTGACCGCGTTCGAGCCGGTGCGCGCGGACCACAGGATCTTGGTGCGCTTCCCGGAGGCGTCGAAGAGCTGGTAGGCGCCGCCGGCGGCGGCTCGCTTCTCGTCCGTCAGCGGCGGGCCGTAGCTGCCCGCGTAGCCGCCGGCCGCGAACTTCCTGCCGATGGACCCGCCGTAGTCGACCACCCGGGTCCCGGTCGTCCTGGACCAGTAGAGGGCCTTGTCCCGGCCGTCGGCGCCGGCGAAGCGCTGGTACACGGAGCCGTGCCCGGAGGCGTACTCCGCGCTGACCGGGGTGGCCCACGCGGTGCCGCCCAGCGCCGCCCAGGTGCGCCCGATCGCGCCGGTGAGCTGGTAGCCGTTGACGACGTCGTTGCCGGCCGGCGAGACGGTCTCGGGCTTCGGGGCCGTGCCTGCGCCCGGGTAGAGGCGGTCGACGTCGTCGCCGACCAGGTCGGCCAGGTCGTAGGCGGTGTGGTGCAGCCCGGGCATCACCACGCGGTCCGCCTTCGCGAAGCCGGCCTTCTGGTAGGCGGCCACGCCCTTGCCGGCCGCCTCCAGCGCGGACCAGGTGGACGGCTGGGTGGCACCGTAGCTGTCCAGGGAACCGACGTACCAGGTCGGGTCCGTGGCCTTGAGCGCGGCGTCGGGGGTGCTCTCGAGCCTGCCGTTGTAGACGCCGCCGCCGCCGATGAGAGTCGATCCGCCGCCGCGGATCCAACCGGCGCGGTCGGAGAGCACCTCGGTGGAGATGAACTCGGCGCCGCCGGAGTACCCGGCCAGGTGGATGCGGGTCGCGTCGACGCGCTGCTCGGCGACGACCTTGGCCGCCAGGGCGCGGAACCAGTCCCCGACCGCTTCGCTGTTGGAGGTCCAGGACCGGTTGGCCGGGGCCACGGGCACGACGAGGATCATGTTCTTGGCCGCGGCACGGGCGGCCATGGTCCTGAGCACCGAGCTGGTGGGGCGCTGGGCGTAGTACTGTCCGTCGCCGTCGAAGTAGAAGACCACGCCGACGGCCCTCGAGCGGTCCACGCCGGCGTCGTAGACGTGGTACTGGGAGGAGATGCCGGCTGCGGTGTGGACCGTGTTGGTCGTCGAGGCATGGGCCGGGGCGGCCGCGCCGGCCATCGTCCCGGCGAGCAGCGCAGCCGCCAGGACCGCGGCGGGCAGGGCGGTCGAGGGCATGGGCAATGAGGGCAGCTTCATGAGGACCTCTTGGGGGGAGAGAGGACAGGGGGAGCGCGGCCGGGGGGCAGCCGCGGGTGCGGCGGAACAGCCCGTTCCGCCACATCAGCAGGGTATTGCATTAGCGAACACCGATGGTGGAGCGACGTAACGTTACGATGTGCTCTGTTCCGTTTTTCTTCCCCCGGAGAGACCACGCCCATGCCCCTTCGCCCCCTGGCGCTGGCCGCTCTGCTCCTCCTCGCCCCCGCGCAGGGGGCGGCGCACGCCGCCGAGACCGAGCCGCCGCCCGCGCCGGCCGCGGACTCCCCTGCCGGAGTGCCGTCGCCCGCTCCCCCGGCCCCCGACGAGCCGGCCGAAGCCCTGCCGGGGACCGGCCCCGGAGAGGCCCCCACCGCCGCGCCCGAGCCCGGCGGCGCTCCTGCGCCGGAGGCCGGCGGCACGCCGCCCGACGCGCAGCCCTCCCCCGCCCCCGACGGGCACGAGGCACCGGAGCCCGCAGGTGGCGGTGCCGAGGACGGCCGGGCCGGAGACGGCCGGGCAGGAGAGCCCCGCGCGGAGGCGGTCACCGGCACATCGCCGGACCCGGCCGGGGAGGCGGACGCGGTGGCGCTCCCGGCCCTGGAACACGCCTCCTTCGTCGGACCCGGCACCGCTGCGGCCCACCGCCCCGGCTCCGGGGCGCTGGTCCGGCAGGAGTCCGCGCTCGGAGCCCAGATCCTCACCGGGCAGCAGCAGGTGACCCCCGGGACGCTCACGCGCATCTCACTGGGGACCGTGACCCGGGTTCCCGCCCAGGGCGCGGCCGGGGACTCCGCCACCACGGGGTGGGTCGCGGGGCTCGCGGGTCTGGGCGCCGCAGCGGCCGCCGTCGCCGCCGTCCACCGGTCCCGGGCGCGGCGCGCCCGCTCCTGAAGGGTCACCGGGCGCACGGGCCGGCGGCGGGAGCACGAGAAAGAGCCCCGCACCGGGACGTTCCGCCCGGTGCGGGGCTCTTTCTGCGAGTGCGGAGGATGGGGGATTTGAACCCCCGAGGGCGTGAACCCAACACGCGTTCCAGGCGTGCGCCATAGGCCGCTAGGCGAATCCTCCAGGCACGCACGTCGCGGCGACCTCACGGCGCCGGAACATGCGGGGTCCAGCATAGCCGAACCGCCGGGCATTGCCGAATCCACGGCTCCGCCCCCGGGTTTCGACCCGCCCGGTCGCATCCGCTAGACTTCCTGACAGCCCCTCGCGTGGCGTCATCCTGTTGAACTCCCCCAGGACCGGAAGGTAGCAAGGGTAAATGGGCTCTGGCGGGTGCGCGAGGGGTCTTCTCGTCCCCGCGGCGGCCCGCCTCCCCGGTGCCGATCCGCCCGTCCCGCCTGTCGGATTCCGTCGCTAAGGTGTCGTCTGTGACTACCGCCCTGTACCGCCGCTACCGCCCGGAGACCTTCGAGGACGTCATCGGTCAGGAGCACGTGACCGAGCCGCTGATGACGGCGCTGCGCAAGGACAGGGTCAGCCACGCGTACCTCTTCTCCGGCCCGCGCGGCTGCGGCAAGACCACCTCCGCCCGCATCCTGGCCCGCTGCCTCAACTGCGCGGAGGGCCCCACGGCCATCCCGTGCGGCCGCTGCGACAGCTGCCGCGACCTGGCCCGGGACGGCGCCGGCTCCCTGGACGTGATCGAGATGGACGCGGCCAGCCACGGCGGCGTGGACCACGCGCGCGACCTGCGCGAGCGGGCCACGTTCGCGCCCGTCCGGGACCGGTACAAGATCTTCATCATCGACGAGGCGCACATGGTCACGCGCGAGGGCTTCAACGCCCTGCTCAAGATCGTCGAGGAGCCGCCGGAGCACATCAAGTTCATCTTCGCGACCACCGAGCCGAGCAAGGTGCTCACGACCATCCGGTCCCGCACCCACCACTACCCCTTCCGCCTGGTCCCCACCGAACCGCTCATGCACTACCTCGAGCAGCTCTGCGCCGAGGAGCAGGTGCAGGTGGCCCCGGGAGTGCTGTCCCTCGTGGTCCGCGCCGGAGCCGGTTCCGTCCGCGACACCCTGTCCGTCCTCGACCAGCTCATGGCCGGCTCCGACGAGCAGGGCATCGGCTACGACCTCGCCGTGGCCCTGTTGGGCTACACGCACGGCGCCCTGCTCGACGACGTCGTGGACGCCTTCGCGTCCGGGGACGGCGCCACGGTCTTCCGCGCGGTGGACCGTGTGGTGCAGACGGGCCAGGACCCGCGCCGCTTCGTGGAAGACCTCCTCGAGCGGTTCCGGGACCTCGTCATCGTCAACGCGGTCCCCGAGTCCGCGGGCAACATCCTGCACGGCATGCCGCAGGACCAGATCGCGCGGCTGCGCAACCAGGCGTCCCAGCTCGGGGCGGCGGAGCTCTCCCGCGCCGCCGACATCACCAACACGGCGCTCACCGAGATGACCGGGGCCACCTCGCCCCAGCTGCACCTCGAGCTGCTGTGCGCGCGCATCCTCCTGCCGTCCTCGGAGGACACCACGCGCGGCGTCACGGCCCGCGTCGACCGGCTGGAACGGCGCCTGAACATCGGCCGGGGCGCCGCCCCGGCCACCGCCCAGGACGAGACCGCGCCCGCGCGGACCGCCGAGTCCTCCGTGGCCGCAACGGCCGCACAGCCCGCAGCGGCCGCACCGTCCGAGAGCGGGACCTCCGCGCAGCCCGCGGCGGCCCCCGCGCCTCAGCGACCGGCCCCGCCCGCGCCCGGCACCGACGCGCAACGGGCGGTCCCGCGGGAGACGGATCCGCGGGAGACGGATCCGCGGGAGCGGACCGCGCAGGGCACGGGACCGGCCTCGCCAGCCCCCGAGCGCACGCCCGCCCCGGCGGACGGCGGACAGGAGCGGCACGGCGGACCGGAGCCGTCCGGCGAGCGGGACCGGCCCGCCGAGCCGCGGCAGTCCGCGGCGGAGCAGGCGCCCCGCCAGGACGCGCCCCGGGCCGGCGAGCAGGGCGGCAACGAGATCGACCTGCTGCGCGCCTCCTGGCCGGAGATCGTCAACGCCCTCGCGGACATCCGCCGGGTCGCGTGGTTCACGGTCCAGCGAGGCACCCCGCAGTCCTTCGACGGCAAGGTCCTGCGCATCATGTTCGACGCCGAGGGCGACCTCATGAACTTCCCGCGCTTCGAGGACGACCTGAGGCAGGCGGTGCAGCAGATCCTCGGCATCGACTGCCGCGCCGAGGCCGTCCCGCCGGGCGGCGGCGGGCACGGCCGGGGCGGCGGGGGAACGCCGCGCGGCCCGGAGCCGTCGACGCGTCCGCCCGGGCGCCGGAACGAGCCGGGGCCCGGGACCGACGGGGACCACCCCGAGCGGCGCGCCCCCGAGGACCGGGCCCCGGCAGGCCAGGACCGCCGCCCCCCGGGTCAGGACCGGCCGGGCGGTCCGCGCGGCCAGGAGGCGCGGCCGGCCCCGCCCCGGCCCGCAGGCACGCCCCCGCGCGACGCTCCGGCACCCGCCCCGGAGTCGGCCGCGCCGGCGTCCGGGCCGGAGTCGGCCGCGGACACGGCGCCCCGGGACGGGGATCGCGCCGGACAGGACCCGTGGGACGCGCACGGCAGACCCGCCACGGACGCGCCCCCGGAGTGGACCGACCCCGCCTGGGCCCAGGAGCCCGTGCACAGCTGGTCCGTGGCCACCATTCCCCGGGCCGGGGCCTCCCCCGCGCCCCCGGCCGAGCCCCCGGCCGAGCCCCCGGCCGAGGACCCTGCCGCGGCCGGGCCCGCGTCCCGGGCCGCGGCGCAGCCCGGGACCCAGCGGCCGGGACCGGCGCGGACGGCGGAGCGCCCCGCCGAGCCCGCCCCCCGGCCGGATCGGCCGGCCGAGGCGCAGGCCCCGCCGCAGCGCGGACCCCGGCCCGGCCACGGGACGGCCGGGCGCCCGCCCCGCGCATTCCCCGGCGGGGCCCCGGGAGCACGGGACCGCGACGTGCCTCCGCCGGACGACGACGTCCCGCCGCCCGAGGAGCCCCCGTATCCGGACGAGCCCCCCTACCCCGACGGCTTCGACGATCCGGACGCGGCGCCCCCGGAGCAGTGGCGGCCTGCGGCCACCGCCCGGCGGGCTCCTGCGCCGGCGGCCGGACGCGGCTCCGGGAGCGGGCCGGCGGGCAGCGCCACGACGACCGCGGCAGGCCCGGAGGGACCCGGCGCCGCGGCGGGCCCCGCGCACCAGGCCCCGGCGGCGGCTCCGGCCGGCGCCGACCCGAACGCACGGCTGAGCTTCCGGGAGCGCCACGCCGCGGCCATCGCCGCGGGGCGGAAGGCACCTCCTTCCGCCGCCGCGCCGCAGGACACGGGCGTAGAATGGGACGACTCCTTCGTGCCCAGCTCGGACGACGAGGCGCTCGAGGACTCCACCCTCTACGGCCGCGCCGCGATCGAGCGGATCCTCGGGGGCATGCTGATCGAGGAGCGGGACCTCCACACCGGGGAGTGAGCCGGGGCGCAGCACGCACCGGCACCCCGGTGACGCCGTGACCGAGGACGAGCAGGAGGGCCGCGCACCGGCCCGGAAATCGAGGGAAACGTGTACGAAGGCGCTGTTCAGGATCTGATCGACGAGCTGGGCCGATTGCCCGGCGTCGGACCGAAGTCCGCGCAGCGGATCGCGTTCCACCTCCTCGACGCCGACAAGGAGGACGTCCGGCGCCTGGCCGACGCCATGACGGCGGTCAAGGACAAGGTGAAGTTCTGCCGGATCTGCGGCAACGTGTCCGAGCTGGACGAGTGCGCCATCTGCCGCGACGCCCGCCGGGACGCCAGCGTCATCTGCGTGGTCGAGGAGTCGAAGGACGTCATGGCCATCGAGCGCACCCGTAGCTTCCGCGGCCGGTACCACGTCCTGGGCGGGGCCATCAGCCCCATCCAGGGCATCGGGCCCGACCAGCTGCGCATCCGGGAGCTCATGACCCGGCTCTCCGGCGACACCGTGCAGGAGGTCGTGCTCGCCACCGACCCGAACCTGGAGGGCGAGGCCACCGCCACCTACCTCTCCCGGATGCTCAAGACCCTCGGGATCCGCGTGACCCGCCTGGCCTCCGGGCTGCCCGTGGGCGGCGACCTCGAGTACGCCGACGAGGTGACCCTCGGCCGGGCCTTCGAGGGCCGCACGGTCGTCGCCTGACGCTCTCGCGTAGGATGTCCTGGTGCCCTGCCGCGGGGAGCGGGCGCACGGCCCGGCGTCGACCGCCGGCCACCCTCGACCACAGGAGTTGAACCCATGAGCCTGATCGTGCAGAAGTTCGGTGGATCCTCCGTCGCGGACGCCGACGGCATCCGCCGCGTTGCACGGCGGATCGTCGAGACGCGCAACCGGGGCCACGACGTCGTCGTCGTCGTCTCCGCGATGGGCGACACCACGGACGAGCTCCTGGACCTCGCCCACGAGGTCACCCGCAAGCCCCCGGCCCGCGAGCTCGACATGCTGCTCACCGCCGGCGAGCGGATCTCCATGGCGCTGCTGGCCATGGCAGTGTCCGGGATGGGCGCGCCCGCCCAGTCCTTCACCGGGTCGCAGGCCGGGATGGTCACGGACGGCGCGCACGGCGCGGCGCTGCTCGTGGAGGTGAACCCGCAGCGCGTGCGCGAGTCCCTGGACCAGGGCAACATCGCGATCATCGCCGGGTTCCAGGGCGTGCACCGCTCCACCAAGGACATCACCACCCTGGGCCGCGGCGGCTCGGACACCACCGCCGTGGCCTTGGCCGCCGCCCTGGACGCCGACGTCTGCGAGATCTACTCCGACGTCGACGGCGTGTTCACCGCCGACCCGCGCATCGCGCCCAAGGCGCGCAAGCTCGACGTGGTCAGCAGCGAGGAGATGCTGGAGCTCGCCGCCAACGGCGCGAAGATCCTGCACCTGCGCTGCGTCGAGTACGCCCGCCGCTTCGGCGTGAAGCTGCACGTCCGCTCGTCCTTCAGCCACAACGAGGGCACCTGGGTCATCCCGGGCCCCGAAGACGCCGCCACCTCCCCGAAGGAGATCCCGTTGGAACAGCCGCTCATCGCCGGCATCGCCCACGACCGCACGCAGGCGAAGGTCACCGTCGTCGGGGTCCCCGACCGGCCCGGCATCGCCGCCCGGATCTTCCGGCTGCTCGCCGAGGCGAAGGTCAACGTGGACATGATCGTCCAGAACATCTCCACCGGCGACAACCCCCTGACGGACCTCTCCTTCACGGTGGACGAGTCGCAGGGGGACCTGGCCATGAGCCTGCTGCGCGCCGCCGAGGAGAAGATCGGCTACGCGGGCCTCGAGTACGACGACGAGGTCGGCAAGCTCTCCCTCGTGGGGGCCGGCATGAAGTCGAACCCCGGCGTGACGTTCACGTTCTTCGAGGCGCTCGCCGGCGCGAACATCAACATCGACATGATCTCCACCTCCGAGGTGCGGATCTCGGTGGTCACGGCCGCCGACCGGCTCGACGAGGCCGTGCGCGTGGTGCACAACGCCTTCGGCCTGGACTCCGACGAGGAGGCCACGGTCTACGCGGGAACCGGCCGCTGACCACCGTGCAGCGCTCCACCGGTCCGGCGACGACGGGGCGGGTCCGATGACCCGCCCCGTCGTCGTCCTGTCCCGCGACGAGTGGGCGCCGCGGGCGCACGACCACGAGCAGCGCGCGGCGCGCTACGCGGACCCCTTCGTGGCCCGCCGCCACCGCGGGCACAAGCACCCGGTCGAGGACTTCCTGTTCACCTACTACACGCTCAAGCCGGCGCAGCTGAAGCGCTGGCACCCCGGGGCGGGCACCGTGCTGCTGGACGCCGCCGAGCGCGCCCGGGAGAAGTTCTACCGCCCGCTCACCGGGTCCGAGCTCGCGGCCCTCGGCCTCACCGTCCGCGACGGGGCCGTGGTGGTCGACGACGGCGCCTTCCGGGACCGGCGGGCGCCCGCGATCGACTTCGCCCGGGCGGTGCTGGGCGCGCACGCGGGCAACCCGGGCTTCTTCGGCTGCTTCGGCCTCCACGAGTGGGCGATGGCCTACCGCTCGGGAGACAACGACCTCCGCCACGAGCAGCTCGAGCTGCGGCTCGGGGCGGCGGGCACCGACGCCGTGGTGGAGTCCGCCAGGATCCGGTGCACCCACTTCGACGCGTTCCGGTTCTTCCAGCCGCAGGCCGTGCCGCTCAACGAGCTGCAGCCCACCCGGGAGTCCCAGCGCCGGATGGAGCAGCCGGGCTGCCTGCACGCCACCATGGACCTCTACAAGTGGGCGTACAAGCTCGTCCCGGCGATCCCGTCCGAGCTGCTGATGGACTGCTTCGAGCTGGCGTGGGACGTGCGGGAGACGGACATGCAGGCCGCCCCCTACGACCTCACCGGCTGGGGCTACGAGCCCGTGCGGATCGAGACTCCGGAGGGCAAGGCCGAGTACGTGCGCCGGCAGCGGGACTTCGCCCGCCGTGCGCAGCCGCTGCGCCGCCGGCTCGGCGCGGCGCTCGAGGTCCTCGACCCGGCCCGCGCCACCGACGGGGCGGCGGCGTGAGCACCCCCGGGCAGTCCGACGGCGGCTGGGAGCGGATCGTGGCGGTCTCCGCCGTGCCCGGCCCGCTCGACTTCGTGACCGCGTCCACCGGCACGGGACAGGTCCTCGTCACCCGCGATGCCGCAGGTGCCCTGCACGTGCTGCGCAACACCTGCACGCACCAGCAGGCCACCGTGTGCCGGGAGGCCGCCGGGCACGCCGAGACGTTCGAGTGCCCCAACCACTTCTGGGTCTTCGCCCCCGACGGGCGGTTCGTGGGGTCCCGCCTGGCCCTCGCCGCCGGCCGCGCGGCGCCGCCGGATCCCGCGAAGGACCTCTCGGCGGCGGCGGTCGACGTGGTCGACGGCTGGGTCGTGGCCCGCTTCGGCTGAGCCGGGATCAGTCCGGCCCGGGGGCGCCGTCGTCGCCGGGCCGCCGCCGCCCCGCCAGCCAGGCCTGCACGTCCGCGCGCCGGACCCGGCGGTGGTTGCCCCGGTACTGCACGGGGATGACGCCCTCGGTGGTGAGGTTGCGCAGATAGGTGGCCGAGATCCCGGCGAGCGCAGCCGCCTGCGAGGTGGTCAGCAGGTCCTCCGGGGAGCTGGAGGCGGCCCCGGCCTCGCCGTGGCCCGCGAGCCAGGCCTGCACGTCCGCGCGCCGGACCCGGCGGTGGCTGCCCCGGTACTGCACGGGGATGACGCCCTCGGTGGTGAGATTGCGCAGATAGGTGGCCGAGATCCCGGCGAGCGCAGCCGCCTGCGAGGTGGTGAGGAGATCCTCGGGAACCGCCGGCGGCTCCGCGGCGCGCGCTCCGGCGGCGGGCGACACCGCGGCGGGCGACACCGCGGCGGACGTCACCGTGACGGCCTCCCCCCGGGTCAACCGGGACAGGAGGTCGACGACGGCGTCGCGCGCCCCCTCCGGCAGGCGCAGGGAGGTGCCGTCCACGAAGACCGTCACGTCCCGGGCCTCGAGGGCGTCCGCCAGTCGCTCGGCCTCCCGGCCGCTGAGCCCGGGGGTGGTCGTCGCACGGTGCTGGGTCATGGGCCCATTGTTCCAGCCCCACCGGGGCCCGTCGCCACCGGCCGTCCTCGCCCGGGTCCGGCACCGCGCCGCGCCCCCGGCCGCGGGGCCGCCCCGGGCGGCAGCGGAGAGGCTCCTCCGGCTGTGCTGGATCGCGACCGCGGAGGACTCCTGTCCGCCGGGCGCACGTCGTGGAGGACGGATGCGGGCACGGGGGCAGACAACGGGCGGCGCGGCTCCTACCCTGGAGGGACCGGAACGATCAGTGAACTGACGGACCACGTCCGACGGACAGGAGGACCGACATGACCACGGTACGAGAGATCATGACGCCGGGCGCGCAGTGCGTCGGCGAGAACGAGACGCTCGAGGACGCAGCCCGGAAGATGAAGGACCTCGACGTGGGCGCCCTGCCGATCTGCGGGGAGCACGACCGGTTGATGGGCGTGCTCACCGACCGTGACATCGTCGTGCGCTGCCTGGCGATCGGCACCGACCCCCGGCAGGTCAAGGCGGGCCAGCTCGCCGAGGGCAAACCCGTCACCGTCGGCGCGGACGACAGCGTCGACGAGGCCATCCGGACGATGACCGACCACCAGGTGCGCCGCCTGCCCGTGATCGACGGGCACGACCTCGTCGGGATGGTGAGCCAGGCCGACATCGCCCGGAGCATGCCCGAGGACCGCGTGGGCGAGCTCGTGGAGCTCATCTCGTTCGACAAGTACTGACCGGGCACGCACCGAGCAGAGGGGAACGACCATGGCCGTCTGCGACACCTGCGGAAACGACTACGACAAGGCCTTCACGATCACCCAGGGGGATCGCACGAGCACCTTCGACAGCTTCGAGTGCGCCGCGCACGCCATGGCGCCCGCGTGCGCCCACTGCGGCTGCCGCATCCTGGGCCACGGGGTGGAGGCCGGTGAGGCCGTCTACTGCTGCGCCCACTGCGCGCAGCACTCCGGCGCCGAGGGTCTCACCGACCGCGTGTAGGGTCCGCGCGCCTCCGGGGCGCCCGGGGCGGCCCGCCGCCCCGGGCGCCGGCCTCACAGGATCGGCTTGCCCCCGGTCACGGCGACCCGCGACCCGGAGATGTAGCTGCCGTCGTCCGAGGCCAGCAGCACGTAGACGGGCGCGAGCTCGGCAGGCTGGCCCGCGCGGCCCAGCGGGACGTCGTCGCCGAAGGACCCGACCTTCTCCGCGGGCATGGTGGCCGGGATCAGCGGGGTCCAGATCGGGCCGGGCGCCACGCTGTTGACCCGGATGCCCTTCTCGCCCAGCATCTGGGCGAGCCCGGCGGAGAAGTTGGCGATCGCGGCCTTCGTGGCCGCGTAGGGTGCCAGCTGCGGGGACGGCTGGTCGGACTGCACCGAGGAGCTGCCGATGATCGAGGACCCCGGGACCATGTGCGGCACCGCGGCCTTGGTGAGGTGGAACATGGCACCGACGTTGAGCCGGAACGTGTAGTCCCACTCCTCGTCGCTGATCTCGTCGAGACTGTCGTGGCTCATCTGGTAGGCGGCGTTGGAGACGAGCACGTCGATCCGGCCGAACTCCTGGACGGCCTTCTCCACGACGGCCCGGCAGTGGGCCGGGTCCGAGAGGTCGCCGCGGACCAGCACGGCCCTGCGCCCGGCCTCCTCGATCCAGCGGGCGGTGTCCTGGGCGTCGTCGTCCTCCTCGAGGTAGGCGATCAGGACGTCGGCGCCCTCCCGGGCGTAGGCGATCGCGGCGGCACGGCCGATGCCGCTGTCCCCGCCGGTGACGATCGCGGCCTTGCCCTCGAGCTTGCCGGAGCCGCGGTAGCTCTGCTCACCGCAGTCCGGGACGGGGGTCATCTCGGCCTGGACGCCGGGGACCTCCTGCTGCTGTTCTGGCTGGCTCATGGCGTGGTCCTTCCGTGGTCTGGGGTTTCCGGACGGTGCACGCACCGCTCATCGGGCACACCCGATGATCAGCACACTGTTCACTTTAGGTGCTCGGGGCAGGGTTGTCGCGCCTCGCCCCGCCCCCATCACGCTCCCGCGCCGCTCGCACCCCGCTTCCGCCGTGGCCCTGCCCAGGTCCCGCCGAACCCACCGGTTCGCCCCGGGACGGCGGCATGAGCCCACCGTCCTCGGGCAGGACCGGTGACTCCGGGGAGCGGCGGGTCCGGGGTGGCGGACGGTGGGCCCGGCTCATTCGCCCCCGCCCCGCCAGCGGAGGACGGCGAGCCACAGCAGCACCCCGGCCAGGCCCATCGTCCCGGGCACGAGCACGGGAGAGGGCCCGACACCTCCGCTGCTCGCCGCCCACAGCTGGGCCGCAGCCGACATCGAGTCCCAGACCCCGGCGTACCGCGGGTCCAGCGGACCCGCGCGCAGGTTCGCCAGGACGTGCTCGTAGACGCCGTAGGCGCTGCCGAGCACGGAGACGACCGCGGCGACCCGCACGGTGCGGGCCGTCCCGGTGGTGCGCTGCACCAGCCACGCCACGGCGCCGAGCAGCAGCACGGCCAGCACCGCCCACGGCACCAGCTGGGCGGGCCCCTGCCAGTGCCGCAGCATCGCCAGCTCGGTCAGCGCACCGAGGACGGTGCCGATCCCCAGCAGCGTCAGGACCCGGCGGTAGATCGGGACCAGCCGGGCGTCGTCGGCGCCGGCCGCTGCGGAACCCGGTGCGGTGCTCATGGCACCACGGTCTACCGGACCGGCCTTGGAAAAATCCGGGAGGCCGGCCGGTGACCCCTACCACATCCGGCGGGCGGACCGGGCCCGGCGCGACCGGTGTGCCCGAAACGATAGAATGGCTGACGTTCGCCGGATCCCGGCCCGCTGCTCGACCCTCAGGAGTTCCCCGATGGCCCGCATTGTTGTCGACGTCATGCCCAAGCCCGAGATCCTTGACCCGCAGGGCAAGGCGATCGCCAACGAACTGCCCCGCATCGGCCTGGACGGCTTCGCCGGTGTCCGGCAGGGCAAGCGTTTCGAACTGACCGTCGACGGCGAGGCCACCGAGGACGCGCTGGCCCAGGCCCGCGAGGCCGCCGAGAAGCTGCTCTCCAACCCCGTCATCGAGGACGTCGTGCGCGTGGCCGTGCTCGACGAGGCAGAGGAGAACTGAGCATGCCCGGTCTCGAGACCCCCCTGATCGCGGACCTCTCCGGTCCCGCGCCGGACACCGAGCTCGCCGGCGCGCGCGTCGGCGTCGTGACCTTCCCCGGCACCCTCGACGACCGCGACGCGGCGCGGGCCGTCGTGGTCGCCGGCGGCACCCCGGTGCCCCTCTGGTACGCCGACGAGGACCTGCAGGACGTCGACGCCGTGATCCTGCCCGGCGGCTTCTCCTACGGCGACTACCTGCGCGCCGGGGCCATCGCCCGGTTCGCCCCCATCATGGAGCGGATCATCGAGGGCGCGAACGCCGCGGGCACCTCCGGGTCCTCCCCGCTGCCGGTCCTCGGGATCTGCAACGGCTTCCAGATGCTCACCGAGTCCCACCTGCTGCCGGGCTCGATGATCAAGAACGAGCGCCTGAAGTTCCTGTGCCGGGACCAGCGCCTGCGCGTGGAGAACCACACCACCGTGTGGACCACCGAGTTCGGGCCGGGCCAGGAGATCGTGGTCCCGCTCAAGAACCAGGACGGCCAGTACGTGGCGGACGAGAGGACCCTCGACGCCCTCGAGGCCGAGGACCGCGTGGTGTTCCGCTACGTCGGGGGCAACCCCAACGGCTCCCGCCGGGACATCGCCGGGATCTGCAACGCCGGCGGCAACGTGGTGGGCCTCATGCCGCACCCGGAGCACGCGGTCGAGCCGGGCTTCGGCGCGGACTCCTCGGCCTCCGGCGAGGTCGGCATGCGCGACGGCACGGACGGGCTGGGCCTGTTCGTCTCCGCCCTCAAGGCACTGGTCAAGTAAGGACACCGAGCACTCCATGAGCGACAAGCACTTCAACCTGGACACCGTCGAGCACGCGGCGGGCACCCCCGACACCGAGCTGCCCTGGGCCGAGCTGGGCCTCAAGGACAACGAGTTCGAGGAGATCAAGAGGATCCTCGGCCGCCGGCCCACCGCCGCGGAGCTGGCCATGTACTCGGTCATGTGGTCCGAGCACTGCTCCTACAAGTCCTCCAAGGTCCACCTGCGCCAGTTCGGCGAGAAGGTCACCGAGGAGATGAAGAAGGACCTGCTGGTCGGCATCGGCGAGAACGCCGGCGTCACCGACCTCGGGGACGGCTGGGCCGTGACCTTCAAGATCGAGTCCCACAACCACCCGTCCTACGTGGAGCCCTACCAGGGCGCCGCCACGGGCGTCGGCGGGATCGTGCGCGACATCATCTCGATGGGGGCCCGGCCCGTGGCCGTCATGGACCCGCTGCGCTTCGGGGCGATCGACCACCCGGACACCGCGCGCGTGGTGCACGGCGTGGTGGCGGGCGTGGGCGGCTACGGCAACTCCCTGGGGCTGCCCAACGTGGGCGGAGAGGTCGTCTTCGACTCCTGCTACCAGGGCAACCCGCTCGTCAACGCGCTCGCCGTGGGCGTGATGCGCCACGAGGACATCCGCCTCGCCAACGCCTCCGGCGTGGGCAACAAGGTGGTGCTGTTCGGCGCCCGCACCGGCGGCGACGGCATCGGCGGCGCCTCGGTGCTGGCCTCGGAGTCCTTCGACGACGCCAAGCCGTCCAAGCGGCCGGCAGTCCAGGTGGGCGACCCGTTCGCGGAGAAGGTGCTCATCGAGTGCTGCCTCGAGCTGTTCAAGGGCTCCCTCGTGGAGGGCATCCAGGACCTGGGGGCCGCGGGCATCTCGTGCGCCACCTCGGAGCTGGCCTCCAACGGCGAGGGCGGCATGCACGTGGACCTCACCCAGGTGCTCCTGCGCGACCCGACCCTGACCCCGGGCGAGATCCTCATGTCGGAGTCCCAGGAGCGCATGATGGCGGTCGTGACCCCCGAGAAGGTCGCCGCCTTCGAGGCCGTGATGGACAAGTGGGACGTCGAGCACTCCTGGATCGGCGAGGTCACCGGCACCGGCCGGCTCGTGATCGAGTGGGACGACGAGGTCATCGTCGACGTCGACCCCCGCACGGTCGCGCACGAGGGCCCCGTCTACGACCGGCCCTACACGCGCCCCGCGGACCAGGACCGGCTGCAGGCGGACCACTTCTCCGGCTCGCCCGCCGATGCCGGGCGACCCTCCGGGGCGGAGCTCAAGAACGCCGTCCTCGAGCTCATGGCCTCCCCGAACCTGTGCGCCAAGGACTGGGTCACCGACCAGTACGACCGCTACGTGCAGGGCAACACCGCCATGGCCATGCCCGACGACGCCGGGGTGGTGCGCGTGGACGAGCGGACCGGACTCGGCGTGGCCCTGTCCACCGACTGCAACGGCCGCTACGCGTACCTGGACCCCTACGCCGGCGCGCAGCTGGCCCTGGCCGAGGCCTACCGCAACGTGGCGACCTCCGGCGCCCGCCCCGCGGCCGTCTCCGACTGCCTGAACTTCGGCTCCCCCGAGGACCCGGAGACCATGTGGCAGTTCGCCGAGGCCGTGCGCGGGCTCGCCGACGGCTGCCAGCAGCTGGGGGTGCCCGTGACGGGCGGCAACGTGTCCCTCTACAACCAGACCGGCGGCGTGGCCATCCACCCGACGCCCGTGGTGGCGATGCTGGGCGTGCTCGACGACGTCCGCCGCCGCACCCCCTCGGGCTGGCGCGAGGACGGCCAGGCGATCTACCTGCTCGGGACCACCCGGGACGAGCTGGACGGCTCCGAGTGGGCGAACCTGCGCGGGCACCTCGGCGGGCTCCCCCCGGCCGTGGACCTCGCCCAGGAGAAGCTGCTCGGCGAGCTGCTGATCAACATGTCCCGCGACGGCATGATCGACGCCGCGCACGACGTCGCCGAGGGCGGCCTCGCGGCGACCCTCGCCGAGATGGCGCTGCGCTTCGACACCGGTGCGCGCATCGGGCTCGGCGAGGTCTGCGAGCGCGACGGCGTGGATCTGTTCACCATGCTCTTCTCCGAGACGCAGGGACGGGCCGTGGTGGCCGTGCCGCGCAGTGAGGAGGTCCGGTTCAAGGACATGTGCACCATGCGCGCCTATCCGCACACGCGGATCGGCGTGGTGGACACCGAGAACCGGGCGCTGGACGTGCAGAGCGAGTTCGGGATCAGCCTGGACGAGCTCCGCGCCGCGCACGAGGGCACGCTGCCGAAGTACTTCGGCTGACCCTCCGGGGGCGGATCCCCGCCGCCCGCCCCCGGATCCTTCCCTCCACCGCCGGCACCCGCACACGCAGAAAGCAGCACCAGCATGACCGAGGACCTCGAGGCCCAGCGCCCCGCACCCGTCCTGGAGACGCATCGACTCCTGCTCCGCCCCTTCACCGTGGAGGAGCTCGACGCCGTGGCGGCCGGCGAGCACGCGGGCCACTTCGCCCGCGGCTTCCCGACCGCCGAGGACATGGACTTCGCCCGCGAGTCCCTGATGGCGGGGGGCTACTTCTTCACGGAGTCCGTGTACGCGCGCATGGCCATCGTGGAGAAGTCGACCGGGGAGATCGTCGGCACGGCCGGCTTCGTGGGGCCCCCGATCGACGCCGAGCTCGAGATCGTGGGCTCCCTCGCCGCGGACCGCCGGAACCGCGGCTACGGGCAGGAGGGCGTGGCCGCGCTGCTCGGCGTCGCGTTCACCGATCCATCCGTGACGGCGGTGCGCGCCAGCGTGCCCGGGGACAACGCCCCGGCAGCGCAGGTGCTCCTCGCCGCGGGCTTCGCGCACCGGGAGGCCCCGGGCCCGGAGACCGACTACTTCCTGCCGCGCCCCGGGTAGCCGGCCGCGCTCCAGCGCGCCGATAGGCTGGGCCCGTGGACACGCCCCTCTTCCCCTACGACCTGCTGCCGCTCGACGGTGCGCCCGAGTGGATCCTCGTGGCCCTCGTGGTGGTGGACTGGATCGTCCGGCTGGTGGCGCTGGGCTGGATCCCGCACAACCGCCGCCCCTCGGTCGCACTCGCCTGGTTGCTGGCCATCGCCCTGGTGCCCATCGTCGGCATCGTCCTGTTCCTCGTCATCGGCTCCGCCAAGCTGCCCCGGAAGCGGATGGCCATGCAGGCGAAGATGAACGACGTCATCCGCGAGAACACCCCCGACTCGCACATCCTCGGCAACGCCCACGAGGAGCTGCCGGAGTGGATCGAGTCCACGGCCGCGCTCAACTACACGCTGGGGGCGCTCCCCATGGTCGGCGGGAACTCCTTCGAGATCCTCACGGACAACCACGAGTCCCTGCGGATCATGGCGGCAGCGGTGGACCGGGCCGAGGACTACGTGCACTTCGAGTTCTACATCGTGGCCATCGACGACACGTCCCGCGTGCTGCTGGACGCCCTGGTGCGCGCCCACGAGCGGGGCGTGCGGGTCAGGGTGCTCATCGACCACCTCGGCTCGGTCGGCTACCCCGGCTACGCCGAGATGGTCCGGATCTTCGACCGGGTCGGCTTCCCGTGGCGGCGGATGCTCCCCGTGCGCCCGTGGAAGGGCGAGTGGCAGCGGCCCGACCTGCGCAACCACCGCAAGATCCTCGTGGTCGACGGGACCTGCGCCTTCACCGGCTCGCAGAACATCATCCACCGCTCCTACAACAAGCGCCGGAACCGCCGGAAGGGCCTCGAGTGGAAGGACCTGATGATCCAGTGCACGGGACCGGTGGTCGCCGAGCTCAACGCACTGTTCACCAGCGACTGGTACTCCGAGACCGGTGACCTCCTGCTGGACGAGGCCACCCGCGAGCTGCCGGACATCGAGGGGCCCGTGTTCGCCCAGGTGCTCCCCTCGGGCCCGGGGTTCGACACGGAGAACAACCTCCGCCTGTTCAACCACCTGATCTACAACGCCAACGAGCGGATCATCATCTCGAGCCCGTACTTCGTCCCGGACGAGTCGCTGATGCACGCGCTGACCACCGAGGCGCGCTCCGGGGTGGACGTGCAGCTGTTCGTCGGCGAGACCTCGGACCACTTCCTCGCCTACCACGCCCAGAACTCCTACTACCAGGAGCTCGTCGAGGCCGGGGTGAAGATCTACCGGTACCGGTCCCCGACCGTCCTGCACGCGAAGTTCGTGCTCGTGGACGAGTACGTCTCCGTCATCGGGTCCTCCAACATGGACGAGCGCTCCTTCGCCCTGGACCTCGAGGTCTCCGTCTACATCGTGGACCGGGACTTCCGGCGGCGGATGGACGAGGTGGTCGCCGAGTTCCACGAGGCGAGCACGCTGCTGGACTTCGACGCGTGGAAACGGCGGCCGCTGTGGCACAAGTACGCCGACAACGTGGCGCGGCTGACCTCGGCCCTGCTCTGAGGCGCCCGGCCCGCGCTCAGGCCTCGAGGACGCCGCGCACGATCGAGTCCCCCGAGTGCGTGGGGTCGCCGTCGATGGGCTCGTTCGAGACGTCCACGACCGGGAACTCTCCGACGTCGAGGTTCTCGGGCAGCACGAACACGCCCTCGTCCCCGGCCATCACCCCGAGGCTGACCATCCGCTGCGCGTCGGGGGCGAGCAGCCAGACCTCCTTGAACCCGTCCACGTCGGCGGGGTCGGTCCGCACCACGAGTCGACGGCTCCCGTCCGGGCGCTCGTCCACCTCGGCCGAGCCCCGGGCGGTGTAGCCGGCGAGGGGCTCCAGCTCGGCGGTGGCCAGCACCGTGGGGTCCGGTTCCAGGCCCAGCCGCTGCGCGCCCCAGACCGAGACACCTCCCACGAGCAGCGCCGCGGCGGCCGCGGCGGCGGCCAGCGGGTACGGCACCGCCCGCCGGGGCCTGCTCCGGCGGGCGTCGAGGTCGACGACGCTCGCCCCACGGCGGTCTGCGCCGTCGTCGGCCGTCACGTCCTCCCCGGGGCCCGTGGTGTCGCCCGTGGTGCCCTCCGCACCGCTGCCCGGGGCATCGGGGCGGGCATCCTGGCGGGCGCCGGCGAGCGGGTCGGCCGCGACCGCGTCGGAGAGGCCCAGCTCGGCGTGGATCGCGGCCCAGACCCCGGGGCCGGGTGTGGTCAGGGCGGGCGCCTCGGCCCGCCCGGCGCGCACGACGCGCTGCAGGGACGAGAGCTCCGCCGCGCACTCGGGGCAGGCGGCGAGGTGCTCCTGGCTCCGGGGGTCCGCGGCCTCACCCAGAGCCAGGAGCGTCAGCGACTCCTCACTCAGGTGTGCCATGACCGTCTCCCAATCGTGTTCGTAGGTTCGTGAGGCCGCGCCTCAGGTGGCTCTTGACCGTGCCGAGCGGCAGCTCCAGCTGCTGCGCGATCTGCTGGTGCGTGAGCTCCTCGTAGAAGGCCAGCGCCAGGATCGTCGACCGGGGCGGGCCGAGCCGCTCGACCTCCGCCCGCACCACGAGCCGGTCCACCAGCAGGTCCGCCTCCTCGTGCCGCGGCTCCCGGTCGGTGCGCACGGCGTCCGCCTGCCGACGCTCCGCCTCCCGGCCGGCGGTCCGGGCGGCGTCAGCGATGCAGTTGCGCGTGATGCCGATCAGCCACGCGGGGACCGAGGAGTGCTCGGGCCGGTAGCCGGACCGGTACTTCCACGCCCGGATGAAGACCTCCTGCACCACGTCGTCCGCCGCCGCGTCGTCGCGCAGCGCGCGGACGGCGAGACCCCGGACGACCCCGGCGCAGTGCCGGTACGCGGCACTCAGCGCCTGCTCGTCCCCCGCGGCGAACGCGGTGTCGAGCTCGGGTCCCCATTCCGGGGGCGGCGTCGGCATCGTGGAAGGGCTCCTCGTGGGCCGGAGGTCGTGGTGGAGGGCGACCGGGCGGAGCCCGGGCGTCCGCGTCGTGCCCAGCCTAGTGGACACCGGCCACCGGGTCATGCGCCTCGCCTCCCTCCGCCGCTCAGGGCACCGGGACGGCCCGCAGCACCACGTTGTCCTCGTAGTCCCCGATCTCCTCGAGCCACTCCCCGCCGCACGTCACGAGGTGGAGCACCGGCTCGCCGGTCCGGCGGAACAGGTCCGCCTCCGCGAGGGACTTCTTGTGCACGTGCTGGACGGACTCGGTGCGGTAGCGCTGCACGCTGCCGTCCGCGCGCTCCACCCGGACCTCCGCCCCGACCGGCACGTCCTTCAGCCGCGCCATCGGCGTGACCTCGGTGAGGGTGTCGACATGGCCGGCGACGACCGCGGCACCCTCGTCCGCCCCGGGGGACGGACCGTACCGGTACCAGCCCAGCTCCACGTGGTTGTCCGGGATGGTCATGGCCCCGTTGTCCTCGACCCCCACCGGGACCACCGGCATGTCGATCGGGGAGCCGTCCACGACCACCCGCACGGGGGCGGGGATCCTCTCGGCGGGCGACGGGGTGGCGGGGGCGACCGGGATCTCCGCGGGCGCCGCGGCGGACTGCGCCGGGCCCTCCGCGGAGACCGGACGGTCGAGGCCGGCGAGTGCCGGCACCGCGTCCTCGCCCTGGTACGGTCCCGCCGCCAGGGAGTTCGCGGGCGGCGTGCCCCCGCCCTCCGGGAGGGCGGTGACGGCCGCTGCCGCGAGCAGGGACACCGAGGCGACCGCCCCGGCACCCACCGCCGCCAAGCGACGACGACGGGTGCCGGGAATTGTCGGCCCGGGTACACGGTGGGCCGGAGCCCGCGGTGCACCCGGGCCGTGCCTGTCAGGACTGCTCACTACCGGCGGTTCCCCGCGAGGACTCGGCGGGCGCCGTACGCCGCGCCGATCAGTCCGAGCGCACCGGCGGCCGCGAGGCCCGCGGTCAGCATGGTGCGCTGCTCCTGGGCCGCGAGCCCGGACTGGCCGCCCGGCACGGCCTCGGGGGCCTGCTCCATGCCCTCCAGGGTCTGGACGGCGAGGGCCAGGTTCCCGGCCTCCAGGGAGCCCCACGCGTACACGATGTTGTGGGTGCCCTCGGCCAGCTGGAGATCGGCCGGACCGATGACCGGGTCGGTGGTGCCCGCGGCCGCCACGGACGCCGAGACCGTGCCCGCGTCGACCGGCAGGGTCTCCTCATTCGGGTTCTCGAGACCGGTGATGATCGGCTGGTCACCGGCGAGGACGTCCACCGCCGGGGCCGCGGCCACGTGCCGCACGGTCAGGTGCGACTTCCCGGCCTCGATCTCGGACATGTCGTTGGTGAACAGCGCGGCCGTCGGGTTGCCCTCGGCATCGAGGTGGGCCGCGGCCGTGTAGCTCATCCCGGTCTGCAGGTCCGCGGTGACGGGCCCGATGATCGGCGCCGAGGCGTCGGCGGCGTCGGGGGCCGTGATGGCCAGGTCGTAGCTGCCGGCGGGCAGCTCGAGCGGGCCGGCCAGGGTGCCCGGCTGGAAGTCGTCGAGGGTGAGCTCCCCGTTGACGTAGACGTCCACGACGGTGTCGGGCACGCCGTGGAGCACGGACAGCTCCGCGTGCTCGGCGGCGAACGCCGGGCTCATGCTGAGGGCACCGGCACCGAGGCCGAGGACTGCTGCGGCGGAAAGGGTCTTGCGCATGGTAACTGCTCCTTGAACGGGCTCCCTGGCGGAAGCGGGATCGACCTTGCACCCGTACTACTGCCCCGGGCCCCGCCGCGGATGCAGCAGGTCACAGTTTTTTCGAGAACTTCTTCCGGACCCCTTCCGCACCACAATGAAGAGGGCGGCGCCACGGTCCGCGCGGCCCGCGGGAGCGCCCGCCCGAGCGCCTGACGCACCTCCAGGAGGAACCGTGGACACCCACCGCTTCACCGGCCGGACCGCCGTCGTCACCGGGGCGGGCTCGGGCATCGGCCGCGCCACCGCGCTGCGGCTGGCCGGCGAGGGGGCCGCCGTGGTGGTGGCCGACCGGTCGGCGCGCCGCCTGGAGGCCCTGGTGGCGGACGAGCCGCGCCTGCCGCTCTTCCCCGTGCTCGCGGACCTCACGGAGCAGGACGCGGTGAGCCGGGTGCTGGCGGCGACCGAGGGCCGGCTGGACGTGCTGGTCAACACCGCCGGGACCATGGACCGCTTCGAGTCCGTCGCCGAGGTCGACGACGCGACGTGGGACCGGGTGTTCGCCGTCAACGTCGGCTCCGTCATGCGGCTGACCCGCGCGGCGATCCCGCTGCTGCGGGCCTCCGGACGCGGCGCGATCGTCAATGTGGCGTCCGAGGCGTCCCTGCGCGGCTCCGCCGCGGGGGCGGCCTACACCGCCTCCCAGCACGCCGTGGCCGGACTGACGAAGAGCACCGCTCTCATGCACGCGGCGGACGGCATCCGCACCAACGCGGTCGCCCCCGGCGCCACGGACACGGGCATCGAGGCACCCATGGACTCGGACCTTCTCCCCGGGCGGATGGCGGGGCTCCTGCGGAACGTCCCCTACACGGCCACGGCGGAGCAGGTCGCCGCCGTCATCGTCTTCCTCGCCAGCGACGACGCCTCCAACGTCAACGGCGTGATCCTGCCCTCGGACGGCGGCTGGTCCGCGGTCTGAGGCCCGTCCTCGGTGCCGGGGCACCGGCCGCCCCTCCCGTTCCGCGGGGGACGGGCGGGGCGGCCCCGGTGCGTCGGCCTCACATCTCCTCGAGCGTGGACCCCTCCTCCGGCTCCCCGAGGTCGACCTCCTGATGCTGCTCCTCGATGTCGGCGGGGTTCGCCTCGAGGGAGGACGCCTCCGAGCGGTCGGGGGTGTGCGCCGACGCCTCGACGTCCTGGTCGTCCATCTCGGGCGGCAGGGCGTCGATCGACTGCTCGAGCCGGTCGGCCTCGTTGTACTCGCTGCTCGAGCCGGGTACGTCGCTCATGGCTACCTCCTGCGTCGTGGGACCAACGGAGCCCTCAGTCTAGTGATCCGCGCTCCCGGCTCGCCGTCTCGCCGTCTCAGGCACAGTGTTCCCAGCACCCTTACTATCCGATAGCGTGTTCTGCACACGCCTGCAGGAAGCACCGCCGAGATACCAGGGGGTTTTGCATCATGACCAGTCGATTCCACCGCTACGCCGAGCTGTTCAAGCAGGAAGGTCCCTGGTGCACCGTGTACACGGACGTCAGCACCGGCACCGTCGACTCGCTGCACGCGATCGACGTCCACCCCGAGAACGTCCGCCGGGAGCTGGAGGGACTCGGCGCGAGCGAGGCCGACCTCGACGCCGTCGAGCAGGCGATCCGTCCTGCGGAGGGCCTGCCGGACCCGGTGAGCCGGTTCGTCGTCGTCCGCGACGGGGCCGTGGTGATCGACGAGGTCCTGCCGGGGCCGCTGGCCGGCCCCAGCAGGGTCAGCGTGGAGACCGTGCCCGACCTCACGCCGCTGTTCCGCCACCGACCTGAGGATTTCCCCTACGTGGTGGCCGAGGTCAGCCGCGACGGAGGAGAGATCCGGCTGCAGTACGCCAGCCGGGGACGGGCGGAGTCGGAGCAGCAGATCGAGGGCGAGACGGAGCACCTCAAGAAGATCGGCGGCGGCGGCTGGGCGCACGCCCGGTGGCAGCGGCACACGGAGGACGTGTGGCGGCGCAACACCGAGGAGGTCGCCGAGCAGATCGATCAGGTGGTGGCCGACAGCGGAGCGCAACTGGTGGTCATCGCCGGGGACATCCGTGCCAGGGTGCTCGTCGGGGAGCAGCTCGCCAAGTCGACCCAGCCCCTGGTGAGCATGGTCAACGCCAACACCCGCGCCGACGGCAGCGACACCGCCGAGCTCGAGGAGCAGGTCGACCGCAGCGTGGGCGAGGTGATCGCGCGGCGGCAGCAGGAGCTCCTGGAGCGGCTGGCGGAGCAGGAGAACCGCCCGGACCACACGGCCGTGCACGGTATCGGGCCCGTCGTCGCGGCCCTGCAGCAGGCGCAGGCCGAGACCCTGCTCATCGACGAGACCTCCTCGGACACGGGAACCGAGCTGCTCGCCCTCGAGGCCGAGCCGTGGATCGCTGCGAACCAGTCCGAGGCCGAGAGCCTTGGGGTTCGGGTGCTCGACCGGGTCCCCGCCCACGCCGCCCTGGTGCGGGCTGCCGTGCTCACCGACGGCCGCCCGGTCTTCCTTCCGCACGGGGCCCTGCCGGACGGCACCGAGGTGGCGGCCCTGCTGCGCTGGAGCGCCGCACCGGCGTCCTGACCCGGGAGCGGACGAGGGGCCCCGGTGCGGGGCCCCTCGTCCGCCCCCTGCCCGGGGGCTCCGGCACCGGCGGGGCCCCGTCAGGGGGCGGGGGTCAGAGGGCCAGCTCGCGGGCGGGCGTGTCCGCGGCGGACGGCTTGCCCGCGTAGGCGCCCCGGTACGCGGCGGCGGGGTGGGTGCCGAGCACCTTGGTCCGGCCCGCGCCGTAGAGGTTCTCGCGCAGCGTGGTGCCCTCGTACCCGGTCCGGTAGCGGCCGCGCTTCTGCAGCTCCGGCACGACCCACTCCACGAAGTCCTCGAAGGAGCCCGGGGACACGTGGTAGGCGAGGTTGATGCCGTCCAGCCCGCCGTCGTCGATCCACCGCTCGAGCTCGTCGGCCACGGTCTGCGGGGAGCCGACGATCGGCACGCCCATGCCGCCCATCGAGATGTGCTTCGCGACCTCCTTGACCGTCCACTTCTTGTGGGGGTCGGCCGTGGTGAACGGGGTCAGGAAGGACTGGATCGAGTCGGTCTTGATGTACTCCAGGACGTCGTTCTCGTCGTACCGGCCGAGGTCCACGCCGGACCAGCCGCCCACGAGGCCCAGCGCGCCGTCGGCGTCCGCGTACCGCTCGTAGTCGCGGCGCTTCTGCTCGGCCTTCGCGTCGGTCTCGTCGACGATCACGTGCAGCATGGCGAAGATCTTGAGGTCGTCCCGGTCCCGGCCCTGGGCCTGCGCCTCGTCGCGCAGCTTGTCGGTGACCACGCGGGTCAGGTCCGGGCGGATGCCGCCCACGAACACCGCCTCCGCGTGGCGGCCGGCGAACGCGCGCCCGCGGGAGGAGGCCCCGGCCTGGAAGATCAGGGGCGTGCGCTGCGGGGACGGCTCGGTCAGCCCGATGCCGGGGACGTCGAAGTACTTGCCGTGGTGCTGGATGGGGTGGACGAGCGCCGGATCGGCGAAGATTCCGCCGGCCCGGTCGCGCTTGACCGCGCCGTCCTCCCAGGAGCCCTCCCAGAGCTTGTAGCAGACCTCCATGAACTCCTCGGCGATCTCGTAGCGCTCGTCGTGGGAGATCTGCTCCGTCAGCCCGTGGTTCTCGGCGGCGGACTTCAAGTAGGAGGTCACCACGTTGAAGCCCATCCGGCCCTTCGTCAGGTGGTCGAGGGTCGCGAACTTCCGCGCGAGCGGGTACGGCTGCTCGTAGGTGATCGCGCTGGTCACGCCGAAGCCGAGGTGCTTCGTCACGGCCGCCATCGCGGAGATCTGCATGAAGGGGTCGTTGACGGGGATCTGGGTGGCGTCCCGGATCACCGGGGCCGCGGAGTTCTGGTAGACGTCGTAGTACCCCACGACGTCCGCGAGGAACAGCGCGTCGAAGAGCCCCTTCTCCAGGACCTGGGCGACGTCCGTCCAGTACTCGATCGTGTTGTACTCGTCGGCCCGGGAACGGGGGTGCTTCCACAGGCCGGGGGCCTGGTGGCCCACGCAGGTCATGTCGAAGGCGTTCAGGGCGATGCGCTTGCTCAAGGGTGGACCTCCCGGGTCGATGCCGACCCGCGCCCGTGCGTCGTGGAGACCTGCTCGCGGGTCCGACGCACTGGTGGGCGCCGTACTTGCCACGGAGCACGTGCACCGCGGCCCGATGTTCATCTGGGGCACCCCGCTACGGGAGAGGGTTGCCGCCCGACCAGCCAGAGCTTCGCGTCGGGACTCGTCATCGTCGTCGGGGGACAGCTTAGCGGGTGGCCCCGGGCCCGGTGCAACCCCCTGCGGCCGCGTCGGGACCGTGCCCTCCGAGCGGACGGAGGGGCGAGCGGCTCAGGCCGGCGGGGCGAGCGGCGGGGTCCGGCTCGGGTCCAGGGTCCAGCCCCGCCGGAGCATGGACCGGAGCTCGATCAGGGGACAGGTGTCCATGACCACGTCCAGGCCGGCCTGCTCCGCCCGGGCGGCCGCGGCCTCGTCGACGACGCCCAGCTGCAGCCACACCGCCGCGGCGCCCGCGGCGATGGCCTGGTCCACCACCGCGCCGACGCGGCGGGAGTTCACGAAGCAGTCCACCACGTCGATCGGTCCCGGCACCTCGGCGAGCGTGCGGTAGCCGGGCTCGCCGTGCACCGGCTCGCCCTTCGGGTTCACCGGGACGATGGTCATGCCGAGGTCGTCCCGGATCCGCCGGGCGACCGAGTGCGCCGGGCGGGCGGTGTTGCCGGTCAGTCCCACCACGGCCCACCGGCCGGGCCGGGACATGAGACGGTCGAGGACGGCGGGGTCGTTGCGGGCCATGGCACCAGCCTGGCACGGAACTCCCCCCTCCGCGCGAGATTGCACGTGTCCGCCACCGGACGCGCTCAAGGTCGAGCGGTCGCCGACACGTGCCGGCTCGCGGGCGGGAATCTCAGGAGAACAGCGGCAGGAGGTCCGCGTGCGCGCCCAGCACCGCACGCTCCGGGGCGGTCAGCTCCGCCCGGCCGGTGCCCACGCGGGCGAAGTGCTCGTCGCTCCAGTGCTCGAGCGGCTCGCGCTCCCACAGGTCGGTGAGCACCCGGCGCACCTCGGCGAGCCCGTCCACGGCGGGACCCGGGGAGCCGTCCAGGTCCTGGATCAGGTCCAGGTGGTGCACCGTGGCCTCCACGGCGAGGGTGCTCAGCAGGTCCTCGACCCGCAGCACGTGCCCCTGGGTGCGGACCACTCCGCCGCCGCAGTGCTCCGCCGCGTGCACGAGCGCCCGGGCGGACTCGCGGTAGAGCTCGCGCACCGGGTCCCAGTCCCGGGCCATGGACGCGGCCACGCGGGTGCGGCGCCGGTCCTCGGCGGCCCCCGCGGGGTCGCCGCCCCGGCCGGTCCAGTAGGTCGCGGCGTCCCGGTCCGGGCGGGCGGTCGTGGGCGTGTGCAGGGCGACCAGCCCCCGCAGCGCGTCCATCGCGCAGTGGTGGGTGAGGTCCCGGACCGTCCACCCCGTGCATCCCGTGGCGGCCCAGGAGTCGTCGTCGCCGAGCCCGTCGAGGACCGCGCCGAACGCCGTGCAGGCGTCGCGCACCAGGTCCGCCCGGGCCGGGGCGTTGCGGCTCGTCATGGGTCCATGGTGGGGCACGGAGGGCTCCCGTGCCAGCGCTGCGCCGCAGCGACCCCGGATGCGGCGGATTTGCCAGGGAACACGCCGAGGCCGTTCAATGGATGGCGTAACCATCCGGAGCGGCTGAGAGACCTGGCTCGTCGACGTCGCAGCAACCGGCACGGATCCGTCTGATCCTCCGTGCGAGGTGCTAATGCCAGGACCGATGGAGTTGACCATGAGCACTTCTCTGCTGGGCTCTGCGCCGTCCGCCGCGCCGGGCACCCCGAAGCGCGCCTTCTCGGTGGCGTTCGAGCACGTCGGCAAGGCCTTCCCGGCCGACCACGAGACGCACCACGTCCTGCAGGACGTCGACGTCACGGCCCGGCCCGGCGAGGTCCTGGCGATCCTGGGGCCCTCGGGGTGCGGCAAGTCCACGCTCCTGCGGGCCGCCGCGGGCCTCGACACCGCCTCGACGGGCCGGGTGCTCATCGACGGCACCCCGGTGTCCGGGATCGACCCGCGCTGCGCGGTCGCCTTCCAGGAGCCGCGTCTGCTGCCGTGGCGCTCCGTGCGCGAGAACGTCCGTCTGGGCCTGCCCCGCGGGCTGCCCCGGGACGAGGGGGACGCCGTGATCGACGACCTGCTGCGCCTGGTCGGGCTCACCGCGCACGCCCGCCACCGCCCCCGCGCGATCTCCGGCGGCATGGCCCAGCGCGCGTCCCTGGCCCGCGCCCTGGCCCGCAACCCCGGGGTCCTGCTGCTCGACGAGCCCTTCGGCGCACTCGACGCCCTGACCCGGCTGCAGATGCAGGACCTCCTGCTCACGATCCACGCGGCCCAGCCCACCACCGTCCTGCTCGTCACCCACGACGTCGACGAGGCGCTGCAGCTCGCGGACCGGATCGTGGTCCTGGGCCGGACCGGGCCCACCGCTCCCGCCTCGATCAGCACGGTCCTCGCGGTGCCGGGGGAACGCCCCCGGGACCGGGCCTCCGACGTCCTGGCCGAGCTGCGCGTGCAGCTCCTCAGCCACCTCGGCGTCGACGCCCACCACCCAGCGACCCGCTGACGCGGACCCTCCCGCCCCGCTCGCCAGATCCGGTCGCGGCGCCAGTCCGCGCCGCCCGCACCGCTCGCACCGCCCGCACCGCCCGCACCTGCGAAAGGCTCCGCCATGCCCCTGTCCCAGCGTTCCGTCCGCACGATCCCCGCGCTCGCCGCCGTCCTGGCCCTCTCCCTGACCGGGTGCATGGCCGGTGAGGGCTCCGGCGAGGCGCCGGCGGAGGCCACCGGGGGCGGCACCGTCCGGGTGGACTGGGCCACCTACAACCCGCTCTCCGTGGTGATCAAGGAGAAGGGATGGCTCGAGACCGCCTTCGCCGAGGAGGGCATCGAGGTGGAGTGGGTGCAGTCCGCCGGGTCGAACAAGGCCAACGAGGCCCTGCGGGCGGAGGCGGTGGACATCGGCTCGACCGCGGGCTCCGCGGCGCTGCTGGCCCGCAGCAACGGCACCCCGATCCAGGTGATCGACCTCTACTCGCAGCCGGAGTGGTCCGCCCTGGTCACCACCGCCGGGAGCGGGGTCGAGGAGGTCGCGGACCTCGCGGGCCGGACCGTGGCCGCGACCAAGGGCACCGACCCGTACTTCTTCCTGCTCCAGGCCCTCGACGAGGCCGGGGTGGACGCCGGGGACGTGACGATCCAGAACCTGCAGCACGCCGACGGCCGCGCCGCCCTGGAGAACGGCCAGGTGGACGCCTGGTCCGGGCTCGACCCGATCATGGCCGCCGCGGAGGGGAACGGCGCGGAGCTGTTCTACCGCAACGTCGACTTCAACACCTACGGCTTCCTCAACGCCCACGAGAACTTCCTCGAGGAGCAGCCCGAGGCCGCTCAGACCGTGGTGGACGTCTACGCCTACGCCCGGGAGTGGGCGCAGGAGAACACCGAGGAGACCGCGCAGCTGCTGGCCGAGGCCGCCGGGATCGAGCTGTCCGTGGCCGAGAAGGTGCTCGAGCGCACCAACCTGGACATCGATCACGTGCCCGGCGACGAGCAGCTGGCGGTCCTCGAGAAGGTCGGCCCGATCTTCGTCGAGTCCGACGACGTGGCCGGCCAGGAGCAGATCGACGAGGCGCTCGGGAGCATCGTGGAGAGCTCCTACGCCGAGAACGCCGACGCCTCCCGCGCGGCCGAGCTGGTCGGGGGCCGGCAGTGACGCAGCCGCTTCCCCCCGCCGAGGAGGCGGAGCGCGTCGACGGCGCACCCGCCCCCGCCGCGGCGGCCCCCCGGCGGCGGCCGCTGCTGCGCACCGGGTTGGGCCTGCTGCTGCCCGCGGCGCTGCTGGTGCTGTGGCACGTGCTGTCCACCGCCGGGGTCTTCAGTGCCGTGCAGCTGCCGGCCCCGCTCGCGGTGCTCGAGGCCGGGATCGGCCTGCTGTCCGGCGGGGACCTCTGGACGCACGTGGGCATCTCGACCCAGCGCGTGCTGATCGGCTTCCTGGCCGGCGCCGGGCTGGGACTCGTGGCCGGGTCTTTCATCGGCCTCTCCCGCTGGGGTTCCACGCTGGTGGGGCCCACGATCGGGGCGTTCCGCGCCGTGCCGTCCCTGGCATGGGTGCCGCTGCTGCTGCTGTGGATCGGACTCGGCGAGGACTCCAAGGTCACGCTGGTGGCCATCGGCGCGTTCTTCCCCGTCTACACCACCGTCTCCGCCGCCCTGCAGCACGTGGACCGCAACCTCATCGAGGCGGCGCGGGCCTTCGGCCTCCACGGGATGCGCCTGCTCACCACGGTGCAGCTGCCGGCCGTCATGCCGTCGGTCATCTCGGGGCTGCGCCTGGCCCTGGCCCAGGCATGGCTGTTCCTGGTGGCCGCCGAGCTGCTGGGGGCGTCCATGGGCCTGGGCTGGCTGCTCACCGACTCGCAGAACAACGGCCGCACCGACCGCCTGCTGCTGGCGATCGTCCTGCTGGCGGTCCTCGGCAAGGCCTCGGACGCGCTGCTGGGCGTGTTCGAGAAGTGGGCCGTCAAGAAATGGGCCTGACACGTGCGCCTGGCACAGTGGACCCGTCCGGGCGAGCACGGACTGCCCGGACGGGGCCTGCGCCCACGGGAGCTGTCCGGTCAGTCCCCGCGCAGGCCGGAACCGAGCAGACCGGGCCCGTACAGACAGCGCCTGGGCAGACAGGGCCTGTGCAGACGGGAAAGGACCGCAGCACCGTGAGCCAGAGCTGGAGCAACCCCTCCTCCCCCACCCCCAATCCCGCGCTCGTCTCCGACGAGGCCCGGATCGCGTTCTGGGAGGACCAGGCGTCCCGGCTGGACTGGGCCGAACCGTGGAGCACCGCGCACCGGTTCGTGCGTCCCGAGCGGATCGGGACGGACGAGCAGGGCCGGCCCACCTGGTCGGTCCCGGAGATCGCGTGGTTCGAGGGCGGGAAGCTCAACGTGGCCCACAACTGCGTGGACCGCCACGTCGAGGCCGGCCGCGGCGCCCACGTGGCCCTGCACTTCGAGGGTGAGCCCGGGGACCGGCTGGTCTACACCTACGCCGACCTGCAGCGGGAGGTCTCCCGCGCCGCCAACGCCCTGCTCGCGCTGGGCGTGGAGCAGGGCGACCGCGTGGTGCTCTACCTCCCCGTCATCCCGGAAACCGTCATCATCACCCTGGCCTGCGCCCGGATCGGCGCGGTGCACTCCCTGGTCTTCGGCGGGTTCTCCGCCGAGGCGCTGCGCTTCCGCGTCGAGGACACCGGCGCCAAGGTCCTGGTGACCACGGACGGGCAGCACCGGCGCGGGGCCGTGGTGCCCGTGAAGGCCGTCGCCGACGAGGCCTGCGGCGGCGACAACGCGATCGAGCACGTCGTCGTCGTGCGCCGCACGTCCCGGCCGGGCCGCGCGGACCTGCCGCGCGGCACCCGGGGCACGCACTCCAAGGAGGAGGACGCCGTCCCGTGGACGCGCGGACGGGACGTGTGGTGGCACGAGCTGGTCGCCGAGCAGTCCGACGTGCACGTGCCGGAGGCCTTCGACGCCGAGGCGCCGCTGTTCATCATCTACACGTCGGGGACCACCGGGCGGCCCAAGGGCCTGGTGCACACCATGGGCGGCTACCTCGTCCAGGCCGCCTACACGCACGCCCTGCTCTTCGACCTGCTCCCGGACGTGCCCGACGACGAGGGGCGGCTGCGCCCGGACGAGCTGGCCACCGTCAACGACCCCGCCAAGGTGGACTCGACCGTGCACTGGTGCACCGCCGACCTCGCGTGGGTCACCGCGCACACCTACGAGATCTACGGGCCCCTGGTCAACGGCGTGTCCGAGGTGATCTACGAGGGCACCCCGAACACCCCCCACTGGGGCCGGCACTTCGAGGTCGTCGAGCGCTACGGAGTCACCACGTACTACACGGCGCCCACGCTGGTCCGCTCCCTCATGGGGGCGTTCCCGAAGGGCGTCCCGCCGCTCTACAACCTCAACTCGATCCGGCTGCTCGGCTCCGTGGGCGAGTCGATCAACCCCGAGGCCTGGCGCTGGCTGCGCGCGCAGCTGGGCCGCGACGAGGTGCCGTTCGTGGACACGTGGTGGCAGTCCGAGACCGGCGCCACCGTGATGTCCCCCCGCCCGCACGACCCGCAGTTCGCGCCCCCGGGGACGTTCGACGCCGGGGCGCCGCGCACCGTGCTCAAGCCCGGCTGCGCGACCCGTGCGGTCCCGGGGATCTCGACCCGCGTGGTCGACGAGGCCGGGGAGACGGTCCCGCCCGGGGTGCAGGGCTTCGTGGTGGTGGACCGGACGGGCCCCTCGATGGCCCGCACCGTGTGGGGCGATCCGCAGCGCTACCTGTCCTCCTACTGGGAGGCCTACGCGGAGCAGGGCTGGTTCCTGGCCGGGGACGGCGCCCGCTACGACGAGGAGGGGGACATCTACATCCTCGGGCGGATCGACGACGTCATCAACGTCTCCGGGCACCGGCTGTCCACCATCGAGATCGAGTCGGCGCTCGTCACCCACCCGTGGGTGGTCGAGGCAGGAGCCGCCCCGGTGCGCGACGAGCTGACCGGGCACGCGGTGCTCGCCTACGTGGTGCTGGCGCCCGAGGCCGCGCGGGTCCCGGCGGACGAGCTGACCGCGGCGCTGCGCGAGCACGTGGCGCACGAGATCGGCCCGATCGCCAAGCCGAAGGCGGTCGTCGCGGTCCCGGACCTGCCGAAGACCCGGTCCGGGAAGATCACCCGGCGCCTGCTCGCGCAGCTGTGGGAGGGCGCCCCGCTGGGCGACCGGTCCTCGTTGCAGAACGAGGAGGCGCTCGAGCGCATCGCCGGCGTCCTGGCCGCACGGCGGTAGGCCCCCGCCGCGAGGGGTCGTTGCCGGCGCTGCCCCACCCGAGAGGTCGTTGCCTGTCGGCACGAGCCGCTCACACCGGTGGACAAGCGTCCCCCGGGGCCGGCGCGGAGCCGGGAGAGGACCCCTCAGCGCCGTGTGACAGCCCGTGACCCCCTCCGCAAGGACGTTGAGACTTGTGACGTCTCGGCCCGCACCGCCCCTAGGATGAATGCCGTGAAAGACTCCCCCCGCACCGCAGGCACCGCCCGTTCCGCGCCGGACGGGCTGCTGCCCGCCCTCTCGAACGCCGACCTCAAGCTCGCGATGGCCGCCTCCGGCGCCCTGTTCTCGGGCTACGTGCTGGTGCACATGCTGGGGAACCTGAAGATCTACCAGGGCGAGGAGAAGTTCAACGCCTACGCCGAGTTCCTCCGCACCGCCGGCGCCCCCGTGCTGCCGCGCGGCACGGTGCTCTGGGCGGCCCGCGGCGTCCTGACCGCCGGCCTCGTCGTCCACGCGGGCGGCGCCGCAGTGCTGGCCGCGCGGTCCTGGGCGGCGAACGGCACGCTGCTGCCGCGCACCGGCCGGCGCCCGCGGGGTCGCCGTCGTTCCCCGTGGGCGGTGGCGAAGCGCTCGATGCGCAGCACGGGCGGCGTGCTCGGGCTGTTCACGGTCTTCCACGTCCTCGACCTGACCCTGGGCGCCCGGCCCGCCGCGGCCCATGGCTTCGAGCACGGCAGCGCCCACGCCAACCTCGTGGCCAGCCTCTCCCGCCCGCCGGTGGCCGCCGCCTACGCCCTGTCCATGGCGGCACTGGCCGCGCATCTGGTGCACGGGATCCCCGAGATCGCCAACGACGTCGGCGTGAGCGGTGACCGGCGGTTCCAGCGTCGGCTGCGGATCGCCGCGAACGCCTTCGGCGCCGCCGTGGCCGCCGGCAACACCACGATCCCGGTGGCCGTGCTGACCCGCGCGGTCCGCTGAACCCCGTGGCCGCCCTCCCCCCTGCTGCGAGACGACCTCTCGCGGGACCACCTTCTTCGAGACGACAAGGACCCGAGCGAGTGAGCACCTTCTGCCTGACCGTGGACGTGTGGCGCCAGCCCTCCCCGGAGGAGCCCGGGGGCTTCACGGCCTACGACGTCCCGGACGCGAGCCCGGACATGACCGTGCTCGAGCTGCTCGACCGGATCAACGCGCAGCTGGAGGCCGCCGGCGAGGACCCGGTGGTCTTCGACGACGGCTGTCGCGAGGGGGTCTGCGGCAAGTGCGGCGTGACGGTCGACGGCGTGGCGCACGGCCCCGAGCGCAACGCCGCGAGCTGCATGCAGCACCTCGGGGCCTACCGGGACGGGGACCGCGTGCGGATCGAGCCGCTGCGGGCGTCCTCCTTCCCGGTGAAGCAGGACCTCTCCGTGGACAAGAAGGCGCTGCGCCTGGTGGCGAAGGCCGGCAAGTTCCCGGTGGCGATGAAGGCCCTGGCCAACGGCGGCTGCATCAGCTGCGGGGCGTGCGTCGCGTCCTGCCCCAACGGCTCCGGCCAGCTGTTCGTGGGCACGATGCTGCGGGAGCTGCCGCCGCTGGCCAAGGACGACGCCGAGCGCCGGGAGCGTTCCGCCAAGGTGATCGACGCGTCCGAGGAGCAGTTCGGGCCGTGCTCGATGCTCGGCGACTGCGTGGAGGTCTGCCCGGCCGGGCTGCCGGTCGAGAACCTCTCCGCGGTGGCGCAGGAGTACCTGCGCAACCGTTTCCCGCGCAGGGGCGGGGACACGCCGCGCCCCGAGTGACTCCGCGCGGGGCGCCTTGCCGCCCCGGAACGTGACTGCTACCTTTCGGGCACGTCCCGACAACGGTGAGGTGGGTCACATGAGTGAGCGCTCCGGAAAGATCGTCCCCGAGCAGGGCGAGTTCGACTACGAGCCGGAGGACCGCGAGCCCGCCCGCGCCCCCGGCCGGACCTGGCTGTACCGGGGTCTGGGCGTGCTCCTGGCCCTGCTCGTCTGGTTCCTGCTGGGCGGTGCGGACATCTCGGCCGACGCCCGCGTGGTGGGTGCCGTCGCGACCCTGATGGCGGTCTGGTGGATGACCGAGGCGGTGCCGCTGTCCATCACCTCGCTGCTGCCGATCGTGCTGTTCCCGGTGCTCACCGCCCTGGAGGTCTCCGAGGTCACCTCCCCCTACGCGAACCCGATCGTGTTCCTGTTCCTCGGCGGCTTCCTGATCGCGATCGCCATGCAGAAGTGGAACCTGCACCGCCGCATCGCCCTGCTGACCCTGCGGCGGGTCGGCACCCATCCCCGCCAGATCATCCTCGGGCTGATGATCTCCACCGCGTTCCTGTCCATGTGGGTGTCCAACACCGCGACCACGCTGATGATGCTGCCCATCGGGCTGTCCGTGCTGACCCTGGTGGTGGAGAACAGCCGCAAGGGCGGCACCCGCGCCGAGGCCGAGGCCCTGGGCGAGGACATCCGCGGCGGCAAGGCCATCAGCGACGTCATCGACGACCGCGACGTCCGCCTGTTCGGGGTGGCCCTGGTCCTGGCGATCGCCTGGTCGGCGACCATCGGCGGTCTGGGCACGCTGCTGGGCTCCCCGCCCAACGCCATCGTGGCCGGCTACATCAGCGAGGAGCTGGGCCGCACCGTGGGCTTCGCCCAGTGGATGATGCTCGGGGTGCCCATCGTGATCGTCTTCATCGGGCTCGCGTGGCTGCTCCTGACCCGCGTGATCTTCCGGTTCAACCTGGCCGAGGTGCCCGGGGGCAAGGAGCTGATCAACGAGGAGATCGCGGCCCTGGGCCCGATGAGCCAGGGCGAGAAGATCGTCCTCACGGTGTTCGTCATCGCGGCGTTCTTCTGGATCGTGCCCGGGCTGCTGACCGGGATCGGCGACCTCGGCACCCAGCTGCCGTGGCTGGAGCTCTTCGACGACACGGTCGTGGCCATCGGCGCCGGCGTGCTGCTCTTCCTGCTGCCCGGGGACAAGCAGGGGAACATGACCCTGGAGTGGAACGACGCCGAGGAGGGCCTGCCCTGGGGCGTGCTGCTGCTCTTCGGCGGCGGCCTGTCGCTGGCCGCCGCGGTGGCCGGCACCGGACTGGACGCCTGGTTCGGCGCGCAGGTCTCCGGGCTCGGGGCGCTGCCGATCGTGCTGCTGCTCGCCGCGGTGGTCGCGATCGTGCTGCTGCTGACCGAGATCACCTCCAACACCGCCACGGCCGCCACGTTCATCCCGATCCTGGGCGGGGTCGCCGTGGGCATCGGGGTGGACCCCATGACCCTGCTCATCCCGGCGGCCCTGGCCGCCACGTGCGCGTTCATGCTGCCGGTGGGCACCCCGCCCAACGCCATCGTCTTCGCCACCGGCCAGGTCAAAATCACCGAGATGGTCCGCGGCGGCATCGTGCTCAACATCGTGGGCGTCATCCTGATCACCATCTTCACCGTGCTCATCGGCCCCTTCGCGCTGGGCCTGGTGATCTAGCCGGTCCCTGCCCCGACCTCGGGGGTCCGTGGCGCCCACGGGCCCCCGAGGCGTGTCGCCGCCCCCGTCACGAAGCGGCGGCGCACCGGGCCAGCACGGCCTGTGTGAACTCCTCGGTGGTCGCCGTTCCGCCGAGGTCGCCGGTGCGGGTGCCGTCGGCCAGGGCCTGTTCGAAGGCCGACTCCAGGTGCCGGGCGGCCCCGTCCTCCCCGAGGTGGTCGAGCATCATGGCTGCCGCCCACATCGTGCCCACCGGATTGGCGATGCCCTGACCCGCGATGTCGGGGGCGGAGCCGTGCACCGGCTCGAACATGGACGGGTGGCTCTTCTCCGGGTTCAGGTTCGCGCTGGGGGCGACACCGATCGAGCCGGCGGCCCCGGCGGCGAGGTCGGAGAGGATGTCGCCGAAGAGGTTGGAGGCGACGATCACGTCGAGGCTGCGCGGTTTGAGGACCATCCGGGCGGCCAGTGCGTCGATGAGGACCTTCTCGACCGTCACGCCGGGGTACTCGGAGACCGTGGCGTCCACGACCTCGTCCCAGAACGGCATGGTGTGGATGATGCCGTTGGACTTCGTGGCCGAGACCAGCCGGCCGGAGCGGCGCCGGGACAGCTCGGCGGCGTAGCGGGCGATGCGGGTGACGCCGGCGCGGGTGAACACGGACTCCTGGACGGCCATCTCCTCGGGCCGGCCGCGATAGAGCCTGCCACCGACCTCGGAGTACTCGCCCTCGATGTTCTCGCGGACGACGACGAGGTCCAGCTCGTCGAGCCCGCGCAGCGGAGAGGTGACGCCGGGCAGGATCCGGATCGGCCGGAGGTTGACGTACTGGTGGAACTCGCGGCGGATCGGGATCAGCAGGCCCCACAGGGTGACGTCGTCGGGGATGTCCGGGGCGCCGACCGCCCCGAGCAGGACAGCGTCGCCCGAGGCGAGCTGCTCGATGCCGTCGACGGGCATCATCCGGGAGTGGGCCCGGTAGTGGTCGGAGCCCCAGTGGCGCTCGCGCCACTCGACGGCGAAGCCGTGCGCCTGCGCCAGCGCGTCGACGCAGCGCAGCGCGGACGGCATGACCTCCTGGCCGATGCCGTCGCCGGCGATCACGTCAATCGTGTAGTGCCGTTGGCCTGTCACAGGGATCCTCCGCAACCTCGTCCGGACCGCGGAGGCGGGCGCGTTCCGCAGCTGGTGCCGAGCATAGCCCGCCGGGGCGGCCCGTGACGGTCCGCCCCGGCGGCCGGACAGGCGTCAGAACTTCTCGCGGAAGGTCTCCCGTGCGAGCAGCGTGCACACGGTCGAGATCACGCCGAGTGCCACGATGTAGAGGCTGATGCCCCAGGTCGCGCCCTCCTGCGCGGCCAGCAGCGAGGCAGCGATCAGCGGCGCCAGACCGCCCGAGAGCATCGCCCCGACCTGGTATCCGATCGAGGCGCCCGAGAGCCGGACCTTGCTGCCGAACAGCTCGGAGAAGTACACGGCCTGCGGGCCGTAGACCATGTCGTGCAGGAAGTTCGCGCCGATGACCATGCCCAGCGTCACCCACAGGACGCTGTGGGTGTCCGCGATGACGAAGATGAACGGGAAGTAGAGGGTGCCCAGCACGCATCCGGCCAGGTAGACGGGCTTGCGTCCCACCTTGTCGCTGAGCCAGGACCAACCCGGGATGGTGAGGAAGCCCACCACCGAGGAGATCATCACAGCGTTGAGCCCCACCTGGTAGTCCATCTCCAGGGAGTCCCTGATGTAGGCGAGCATGAACACGGTGTAGATGTAGAAGACGGCGTTCTGGAACATCTTCATGCCGATGGTCAGCAGCAGGTTGCGCCAGTGGTGCACGATGACCTCCCGAGAGGGCTTCTCGGCCCGGGTGTCCGTGTCCAGGAGCTCCTGGAAGACGGGGGACTCGGCCACGGCCATCCGGATCACGATCCCGACGATGATGAGCACGGCCGAGAGCAGGAACGGGATGCGCCAGCCCCAGGCCGTGAACGCCTCCTGGCCCAGTCCGTTGCTGATCAGCGCGAAGACGCCGGACGAGATGAGCAGTCCCGCGGGTACACCCAGCTGGGGGAAGCTGCCGAACAGTCCGCGCCTGCCCTTCGGCGCGTGCTCGACGGCCATCACCACGGCCGAGCCCCACTCCCCGCCCACGGCGAAGCCCTGGATCAGGCGCATGAGGCAGAGCAACGCGGGGGCCCACAGACCGATGGCGTCGTAGGAGGGCAGCAGCCCGATCAGGAACGTGCTGACGCCCATGAGGATGAGGGAGAGCATCAGCATGGTCTTGCGGCCGATGCGGTCGCCGTAGTGACCGAAGATGAAGCCACCGAGGGGGCGGGCCGCGAAACCCACCGCGTAGGTGGCGAAGGCCTTCACGACACCGATGGCCGGGTCGTCCTCGGGGAAGAACACGGCCGGGAAGATGAGCGCGGCGGCGGTGCCGTAGAGATAGTAGTCGTACCACTCGATGGTGGTGCCCACGAAGCTGCCGACGGCGACCTTGCGGGACTCCTTCCGGGTGTCCAGGACGACTCGGCCGGGCGGGGCGGCGGGGGGCGGTGACGTGGTGGTGCTCATGGGTGGTCTTTCTCTCGGTGCGGGAAGGGAGTGATCGTTCAGGAGACGGCTTCGAGGAGGACCGCGAGGCCCTGTCCTCCGCCGCCGCACAGGGTCGCGACAGCACGGCGGCCGTTGCGGACCTGCAGGGTCCGGGCCGCGGTCAGTGCCAGCCGGAAGCCGCTGGCGCCCAGGGGGTGCCCCACGGCGACGGCCCCGCCGTGGACGTTGACGACCTCGCCGGGCACCCCGAGGTCCCGGGCGGAGGCGATCGCGACCCCTGCGAACGCCTCGTTGATCTCGTAGACGTCGACGTCCGCGGGGACCAGGCCCTGGCGGTCGAGCACCCGGCGCACGGCACGGGCCGGTTTCAGGTGCAGGCTGGTGTCGGGACCGGCCACGAACGCCCAGTCCACGATCCGCGCGTGGGGCACGGCACCCGTACGGTCGAGGACCTCCTCGGAGACGACCAGGCCGGCGCTCGCGCCGTCGGCCGTCTGGGAGGCGTTGCCCGCGGTGATGGTCCCGTCCGGAGTGAACACCGGACGCAGGCCGGCGAGGGCCTCGATCGACGACTGCGCCCGCACGCCCTGGTCGTCGGTGTGCACGTTGCCGTCCGGCAGCGGCACGGGCACGGTCTCGCCGCGCAGGAAGTCGCGCGCGGCCAGGGCCCGGGCATGGGAGCCGTGGGCCCAGGCGTCCTGGTCCTCGCGGCTGATGCCGAGCTCGGCGTTGACCCGGTCCGAGACGACCCCCATCGACCGGCCGGAGGCGGCGTCCAGCAGCCCGTCGTGGAGGACGGCGTCGACGTCCCCTCCGAGCCGTCGACCGGTGGACATCGAGTCGAACCCGCCCACGAGATAGGCGGCGCCCTCCCCCACCGTGATCCGCCGCGCGGCGTCGCACACCGCCTCCAGGGACGCCAGGCAGACGCTGTTGAGGGTCAGTGCGGGCACCTCCGGGTCCACGCCGCCGGCCAGCGCCGCCGTCCGCGCGGGATTCTGGCCGAGCCCGGCCTGAACGACGACGCCCAGCAGGGCGGCGTCGAGCGCGAGATCCGGGTGGCGGCGCAGCAGCTTCGCGATCGGCAGGGCCCCGAGCTCGATGGCGCTCCGGTCTGCGAGGGCCTTTCCGGTGCACCCGAAGGGGACGCGGATCCCGTCGAGCAGGTAGGCGCCGGGGCTCATCGGGGTGCTCCCGCCGGGACCGCGGTGGGCAGGGTGTACTCCCCGACGGGCGTGAAGGAGATCCGGACGGGCATGCCGACGGCGACGTCCGCCGGGGCGACGTCGCAGAGGGTGGTCAGCATCGTGGGTCCTTCGGCGAGGACCAGGACCGCCACGACGTAGGGGGCGGCGTCGGCCCAGCCCGGGTGCCCGGGTTTGTGCACCACGGTGAAGCTGCGGACGGTGGCCTTCCCCGAGGCTTCCCGCCAGCGCAGATCCTGGCTCCAGCAGTGCGGGCACTGCGCGCGCGGGTAGAACACCCAGCGCTCGCACCCGGCGCAGTGCTGGAGCTCGAAGCGACCCCGGGCGCAGGCGTCCCAGAAGTGTCGCGTCTCTCCCGTCGGGACGGGCGGGGGCACGGTGAGGGCGGACAGTTGCGCGGCGGTCAGCACCTGCTTCTCGCGGGACAGAGTCATGGCGCGACCTCCTGGGAGCCGATGACCAGGGCGACGGCCTCGCTCATGGTCGCCCCGTTGCCCGTGACGAGGGCGAGGTGCGGGTCGGCGGCCTGGCGCCCGTGGGCGGTGCCGCGCAGCTGGTGGACGGCCTCGATGGCATGGCTCATGCCGCCGGCGAGATCGGCCTGGCCGCACCCCAGCTGGCCGCCGTGGGGGTTGTAGGACACCGGACCGGTGTGCGAGAGATCTCTGCCCTGCATCCACTGCGCGAACTCCCCGGGCCGGCACACCCCAGCGTCCTCGAGGGTGATGGCGGCCAGCACGGTGTAGCAGTCGTAGATCGACAGGACGTCGAGGTCCGCCGGGGAGATCCCCGCCTGTGCGTAGGCCTGCGCCGTGGCCGGCTTGAGCGGCCCGGTCGTGAGGGAGGGCGACTGGCTCATGGCCCGGTGGGTCAGCTTCTCGCCCGCGCCGAGCAGGTGCACGGGAGCATGGGGGAGGTCCATCGCCGCGGCCCGCTCGGGACTGACGACGACGGCCGCGGTGGCCCCCGCCACCGGCATCACGATCTCCAGCAGGTGCAACGGCTCGGCGATGAATGGAGAGTCGAGGACGTCCTGCACCGTGGCCGGTTTGCCGGCGAAGATGGCGTTGGGGTTGTGCTGGGCGTGGGCCCGGGAGACGGCGGCGATCCGCGCGAAGTCGGCGTCGGTGGTCCCGTACCGGTCCATGTGGGCGGTCTTCAGCAGGGCGTATGAGGTGTTGGCGCCCGAGGCCCCGAACGGGACGTCGAACTCGCGGATCGGGTTGCGGTTGGGCGAGCGGGGCGGCACCGGATTGCGGTGGTTGCCGACCAGGCACAGCACGACGTCCGCCATGCCCGCGTCGATCGCCGCCGCCGCCCGCCAGAGCATGCCCGGCCCGGTGGCCCCGCCGAGGTCCACCACGTTCGCCATCCGGGGCTGCAGGCCGAGGTACTCGGAGAGCATCGCCGGGACGTGCTGCGGGGTCTCACCGACCTGGGGGCCCATCAGCAGCCCGTCGATCTCGCCCTTGCCGATCCCGGCGTCCTCGACGGCGAGCTTCGCGGCCCGGGCCAGCAGGCCCATGGTCGTGGCGTCCTCCGTCCGGCGGGTCGGTGGGAGCTCGCCCACGCCGACGATCGTGCCGCGCGCCGTTCCCCGGTCGCGACTCATGCGAACAGCCTCCGGAACTCGTCGAGGGAGCCGGGGTTGGCCAGCGACGCCTCGTTCTTCACGGCCTCGCCGCCGGCGGCGAGGCGGGCCGCGCCCTCGACCTTCTTGCCGTTGAGGGTGTAGGGGACCTCGGCGACGGCGAAGACGTGGGCGGGGACGTGCCGGGGCGAGGCCTGGGTGCGGATGTCCGCCCGCAGCTCCGCGGTGAAGCCGGGGGTCAGTTCGTGCCCGTCGGCCATCACGAGGCAGAGGACGACCTCCTCGTCGGTGCGGGCGGTGTGCCCGAAGACGAGGGACTCGGCGACCTCGGGGCGCTGGTCGACCACCCGGTAGATCTCCGCGGTGCCGATCCGCACGCCGTTGGGCTTGAGCGTCGTGTCCGAGCGGCCGTGGACGACGACGGAGCGGCGCGGGGTGATCTCGGCGAGGTCGCCGTGGGTCCACACGTCCGGGCGCTCGGCGAAGTAGGTGTCGTGGTAGCGCTGCAGCCCCCCCTCCCCGAGGAAGGTCAGAGGCATCGACGGGAAGGGCTCGGTGCACACGAGCTCGCCCTTTTCCCCGACCACCGGCGCTCCCCGCTCGTCCAGCACGCTGACGGCGTGCCCCAGGGCGATGCAGGTGATCTCGCCCCGGCGCACCGGGTGAAGGGGGGAGCCGAGCTGGAAGCAGCCGTGGATCTCCGTCCCGCCGCAGATCGAGGCGAAGACCATGTCCTGCTTCACCTCGGCATACAGCCAGTCGTACTGCTCCGGGGAGACGGGCGCCCCGGCCGAGAGGACCGATCGCAGGGCGCGCAGGTCGTGGTGCTCCCGGGGCGCGTACGCGGAGTCCATGAGAGCGGTCAGGTACCGGGGGCTCGTGCCGAAGTGGGTGAGCCCGGCCTCGTCCGCCATCCGCCACAGGTGTCCGTGGTCGGCGGTGCCGTCGGGGAGGCGGGGCGAGGGGTGGCCGTCGATGAGCAGCACGGCCGCCTCCGCGGCCAGGACGGACACGACCCACGCGTACATCATCCAGGCGGTGGACGTGAACCAGGAGTGCACGTCGCCGGGACGGACGTCCCCGTGCAGGACGTGCTCCTTGAGGTGCTGGAGCAGGACGCCACCGGCGCTGTGCACGATGGCCTTGGGCAGCCCCGTGGTGCCCGAGGTGAACATGATCAGGCCGGGGGCGTCGAACGGGAAGCGCTCGAGCGTGAGGGGTGAGGTCTCGTCCGTGAACTCGTCCTCCCACCGGGGGGAACCGACCAGGACGAGATCGGACGTGGTCGCCAGGCGGGCGACGACCTCCTCCGCCTTGTCCCGCACGTCGAAGTCGCGGCCGTTGTAGGCGTAGCTCTGCGCGGCGACCACCACCGACGGGCGCACCTGCCCGATCCGGTCGACCAGGCCGGCCACCCCGAAGTCCGGCGAGCAGCCCGCCCAGGCGGCCCCCAGGGACAGGGTGGCGATCATCGTGGTGAGGTTCTCGACGGTGTTGGGGAGGATGCCGGCGACGACGTCTCCCTCACCGACCCCTGCCGCCCGCAGCCCCGCCTGGACCGCCGCAACCCGTCCACGCAGCTCCCCCACGGTGAGCCGCGTGTGGGTCCCCGTCTCATCCGCGGCGAGCACCGCGAGCCGGTGCGGCTCGCCCCGCAGCAGGTTCTCGGCCACGTTGAGCCGTCCGGCGGGGAAGTACCTGGTCCCGAACATGCGTCCGTGCCGCAGGGAGGGCAGCAGCTCGAGGTCGGCGCCGCCGGTCGGCGGCGCCTGCTCCACGACGTCGCCCTTGTCCCCGCGCACGCCCGTGAAGTCCCACAGCGCGTTCCAGAACTCGTCCCGCCGGGTCACCGACCAGCCGTGCAGCTCGTCGTAGCGACGGGGGTCAAACCCGTTGGCGACTGCGAAGCGACTCATGGCGGAGTCCCTGTAGGCAGAGTCCGGGGGTGTCCAGAGAGTGGCAGGGCCGTGCGGGGTCATCGGGCGGGGCGCGCCTTTCCTGAGCTGATCTGCCCCGTGGCCCGGCACCTTGTTCAGGGGTGCTGCGCAGATCCGGCGCGGAGGGCGCCGTACTTGCCGCAGGCGGTGTGCCCTGCGGCCCGATCCTCATCTGGGGCACCCCGCTACGGGAGAGGGTTGCCGCCCGGCCAGCCAGAGCTTCGCGCCGGGTCTCGTGATCGTGCTGAATGCGTTCTCACGATAGGCCAGGGAAGCCGTCCGTGTCAGATCGGCGAACCGTGGCGGCCCGGTTGGCGCGAAACACTCCGGACGACGACAATGGGAGGCAGCCATCCCGAGCGGCCGAGAGACCTGGATCGACGACGCCGCAGCAACCGTGGTCCACGTCGCAGACCGCACGGTGCTACCGCCAGGACCGATGGAGCAGCGCACTCCCGGGCCGCCCACCGGGGGCACCTCTTCGCCCGGGACCGACCAGCGGCACCACCTGCACGAGGAGTTCTCCCCATGGCCGACCACCAGTTCGGGTTCCGCACCCGCGCCCTGCACGCCGGGGGCACCCCCGACGCCGAGCACGGCGCCCGGGCGGTCCCGATCTACCAGACCAGCTCGTTCGTCTTCAAGGACGCCGACGACGCCGCCAATCTGTTCGCCCTGCAGAAGTACGGCAACATCTACTCCCGCATCGGCAACCCGACCGTCGCGGCGTTCGAGGAGCGCATCGCCTCCCTCGAGGGAGGCATCGGCGCGGTGGCCACCGCCTCCGGCATGTCCGCCGAGTTCCTCGTGTTCGCCGCGCTCGCCCAGGCCGGGGACCACATCGTGGCCTCCGCCCAGCTCTACGGGGGGACGGTCACCCAGCTGGACGTCACCCTCCGCCGGTTCGGGATCGAGACCACGTTCGTGCCCGGCACCGACCCCGCCGACTACCGGGCCGCGGTGCGCCCGGGCACCAAGGCCGTTTACACGGAGGTCGTGGCCAATCCCTCCGGCGACGTCGCGGACCTGGAGGGCCTCGCCGCGGTCGCGCACGAGGCCGGCGTGCCGCTGGTCGTCGACTCGACCATGACCCCGCCGTACCTGGTCCGCCCGATCGAGCACGGGGCGGACATCGTCATCCACTCGGCCACCAAGTTCCTGGGCGGGCACGGCACCACGCTGGGCGGCGTCGTCGTCGAGTCCGGCCGCTTCGACTGGGCGAACGGCAACTTCCCGTCCATGACGGAGCCGGTGCCGACGTACAACGACGTCACCTGGTGGGGGAACTTCGGGGAGTACGGGTTCCTGACCCGGCTGCGCACCGAGCAGCTGCGGGACATCGGCCCCGCGCTGGCCCCCCAGTCCGCGTGGAACCTGCTTCAGGGCGTGGAGACGCTGCCGCAGCGCATGGACGCGCACCTGGCCAACACGCACGCCGTCGCGCGGTGGCTGGCGGAGGACCCGCGCGTCTCCTACGTCAACTGGGCCGGGCTGCCGGACCACCCCCACCACGACCGCGCCCGGAAGTACCTGCCCCTCGGACCCGGCGCCGTGTTCGCGTTCGGGGTCTCCCCCACGGACCGGCTCGGAGGGCGGGAGGTCGGCGCCCGGTTCATCGAGAACCTGCAGCTGGCCAGTCACCTCGCCAACATCGGCGACGCCCGCACCCTCGTGCTGCACCCGGCCTCGACCACTCACCAGCAGCTGAGCGCCGAGCAGCTGCTCCAGGCCGGGGTGCGGGAGGACCTCATCCGCCTGTCGGTGGGCCTCGAGGACGTCGAGGACATCCTCTGGGACCTGGACCAGGCCCTCACCGCGGCCACCGGCCTGTCCCGGGATGCTGCCTCCGCTGTTGGTGCCCCGGCCGGTGTCACTGCTGATGTCACCGCAGATGTCACCGCCGATGTCACTGCCGAGGCCGCCACGGCGACCACGACCGAAGGAGTGCTCCGATGACCCCCGAGACCCGCACCTGGACGGGGCCGAGCGCGCCCGAGCGGCTGAAGATCCTGCACGACACCGAGTCGATCGCCATCGTGGGGGCGTCCGACAAGCCGTCCCGTGCCTCCTACTTCGTCTCGACCTATCTGCTGTCCTCCTCGCCGTACCGGGTGTACTTCGTCAACCCGGTGCTGCAGGAGATCATGGGCCGGCCTGTCTATCCGTCCCTGGCGGAGCTGCCGGAGACGCCCGACGTGGTCGACGCGTTCCGGCGCCACGACGACCTCCCCGGCGTGGCCCGCGACGCCGTGGCGGTCGGGGCGAGGACCCTGTGGCTGCAGCTGGGCTCCTGGCACGAGGAGGCCGCCAGGATCGCCGAGGAGGGCGGGCTCAACGTGGTCATGGACCGCTGCGTGAAGATCGAGCACGCCCGCTTCCACGGCGGCCTGCACCTGGCCGGCTTCAACACCGGCGTGGTCTCGGCGAAGCGGCAGGTCCTGGCCTGAGACCGGCCCGGGACGACGAACGACCCCGGGAGCCTGGAGCTTCCGGGGTCGTTCCCGTCCTGCGGGCGGGGTCGTCCCTGTCCTGCGTGCGGGGTCGTTACACGCGCTCGAGCACGAACCTCACGTCGGCCTTCAGGCTCTGGCTGACCACGCAGTAGCGCTCCGTGGCCCGCGCGAGGCGCTCCAGGCCGGTGTCGTCGAGGTCGGCGTCCACGCGGGCGGTCACGACGACGTCCTGGACCCCGACGGGCACGGCCCGGTCGACGCCCAGGGTGCCGCGGGCGTCGAACATCCCCTCGGCGGTCAGCTCGGTCGAGCGCACCTCCACGCCCATGGCGGTGGCGACGCTGCGCAGGGTCACTCCGGCGCAGGCCAGCAGCGCGTCGAGGAGCATGTCCCCGGAGCAGGCATCGCTGCCGTCCCCGCCGGTGGCGGCGTGCGGACCGCCCCGCACGGGACCCGCCCAGGTGTCGACCGTGCAGGTCAGTCCGGGGTCCCGGAAGTCGCCGTGGGAGTGCAGGGGCGTGCGGGCCGCCGCGGGGTCCTCCCGGTAGCGGTCCTTGAGGGGCGCCTGGAGCTGCCGGAGCTCCGCAGCGGTCATCTGGGTTCGAGATTCCATGGTGCCACTGTAGAGCGTCCGGCGCGGACGGCACCACGCGGGGCGCCCGCGCCGGGCGGTCTCAGCGGACGCGCTCGGCCGCCCGGTCCTCCCAGTAGGCGCGGGTGGTCACCACGTCGGTGCCGTCCCACGCCCCGAGCCCGGACAGGCCCGGGACGTCGCCGCTGTGGAAGATCGGCTCCACGCCCTGCTTGCGCTGGGCCTCGTAGTTCCTGAGCACCCGGACGGCCACGCCGGCGAGCAGCACCAGGGCCACGAGGTTGATGGTCGCCATGACCGCCATGAACAGGTCGGCCAGGGACCACACGAGGTCCAGGGCCAGCACCGCGCCGCCGAAGACGAACACCAGCACGAGCACGCGGTAGGCCGTCATCGCCGCGGGCGAGCCCGTGAGGAAGCGGATGTTGGACTCGCCGTAGTAGTAGTTGCCGATCACGGACGTGAAGGCGAACAGGAAGATCGCCACGGTCAGGAAGTGCACCGCCCAGTTGCCCAGCTGCAGGGCCAGTGCGGACTGGGTCAGGGACGCGCCCTCTCGGCCGCCGAACTCGGGGTTGGACAGGAGCACGATGAACGCGGTGATCGAGCAGATCAGCCAGGTGTCGAAGTACACGCCGAGCGCCTGCAGGAAGCCCTGCTTCGCCGGGTGGGACACGGACGCGGTGGCACCGGCGTTGGGGGCCGAGCCCATGCCGGCCTCGTTGGAGAACAGGCCGCGCTTCATGCCCTGGATGATGACGCCGATCAGCCCGCCGGTGACGAACTCGCGGATCCCGAGGGCCCCTTCGAGGATCTGGCCGAGCACCGCGGGGACCGCGCCGAGGTTCAGCACGACCACGAGCAGGCCCAGGGCGATGTAGAGCACCGCCATGACGGGGACGACGATCTCGGAGACCGCGGAGATCCGGCGGATGCCGCCGAAGATGATCGCGGCGGTCAGCCCCACGAGCACGGCGCCGACCAGGATCCGGAACCACAGGGCCTCCGCCGCGGCGATGTCCACGCCGAGGGAGCCGCCCAGCGCGTCCACGATCGAGTTGGACTGCACGGAGTTGAACACGAACCCGTAGGTCAGGGTGATCACGACCGCGAAGAGCAGGCCCATCCAGCGCGCGCCGAGGCCGCGCTCCATGTAGTAGGCGGGTCCGCCCACGTAGCCGGCCGGCGCCTTGATCTTGTAGAGCTGGCCCAGCAGGGACTCCGTGAACGCGCTGGCCGCGCCGATGCCGGCGATCACCCACATCCAGAACACGGCGCCGGGGCCGCCGAGGCTGATGGCGATCGCGACGCCGGCGATGTTGCCGGTGCCCACGCGGGACGCGGCGGAGACGGTGAAGGCCCGGAACGCGGAGATGCCCTTCCTGCCGTCCTCGGCCAGGCCGGGCTTGTCGCCCAGCACCCGGAACATCTCCGGGACCAGCCGCAGCTGCACCACGCCGGTGCGGACGGTCAGGTAGAGGCCCACCCCGATGAGGATGGCGAAGACCACGTTCCACACCCAGCCGCCGAGGGTGCCCACGAGATCGGTGACGAGTTCCATTGCAGCTCCGAACTGTGACGGACGCGGGTCCCCGGCGTGGGGTCTGCGGGGCCCGCGTGATCGACCGGGCGCAGCGGTTGCGCGCCCCGACGGAACTCTAGTGGAAGTGACCGGCGTCTCGGCCCGTCCCGGTGCGCCGAGGTCGCGGCTGACGGTGACCGGACGGCGCCCGGTCGCCGTCTGCCGCGACCTCGGAGAACAGTGGGAGAAGGGGTCAGATCACGCGCACCGCGCCCTTGTCCGCGGAGGTGACCATCGAGGCGTAGGCGCGCAGGGCCTTGGAGACCTGCCGCTCGCGCGGCTTCGTGGGGTACCACGGGGCCGGGCCCCTGGCCTGCCGGCGGGCGGCCAGGACCGCGTCGTCCACGTTCACGCGCAGCAGGCGCCGGGCGACGTCGATCTCGATCTCGTCGCCGGTCTCGATCAGGCCCACGGCGCCGCCGGCCGCGGCCTCCGGGGAGATGTGCCCGATCGAGAGACCGGAGGTGCCGCCGGAGAAGCGGCCGTCGGTGATGAGCGCGCACTCCCGGCCGAGGCCGAGGCCCTTGAGGTAGGAGGTCGGGTAGAGCATCTCCTGCATTCCCGGGCCGCCCTTGGGACCCTCGTGGGTGATGACCACGATGTCGCCGGGCCGGACGTTCTTGGACAGGATCTCGAAGACGGCCTCGTCCTGGGACTCGACCACGAACGCCTTGCCGACGAAGTGGAACAGCTCCTCGTCGATGCCGGCGGTCTTGATGACCGCCCCGTCCTCGGCGATGTTGCCGTAGAGGATCGCCAGGCCGCCGTCCTGCGTGTAGGCGTGCTCCACCGAGCGGATGCAGCCGTCCTCGCCGTCGAGGTCCAGGGACTCGAACGTGTTGGCCGTGGAGAACGCCTGCGTGGTGCGCACCCCGCCGGGGGCGGCGTGGAAGAGCTGCCGGGCGCGCTCCGAGGAGCGGCCGCTGCGGACGTCCCACTCGTCCAGCCAGCTGGCCAGGTCCGGGGCGTGCACCGCGTGCACGTCCTCGTTGAGCAGGCCCGCGCGGCGCAGCTCGCCGAGGAGCGCGGGGATGCCGCCGGCCCGGTGGACGTGCTCGATGTGGAACCGCGTGGAGTTCGGCGCGACCTTGCACAGGCAGGGCACCCGGCGGGACAGCGCGTCGATGTCCGGGAGGGTGAAGTCCACCTCGCCCTCCTGGGCGGCGGCGAGGATGTGCAGGATCGTGTTGGTGGACCCGCCCATGGCGATGTCGAGGGCCATGGCGTTCTCGAACGCCGCCTTGGTGGCGATGTTGCGCGGGAGCACGGACTCGTCGTCCTGCTCGTAGTACCGGCAGCACAGGTCCACCACCCGGCGGCCGGCCTCGAGGAAGAGCTCCTTGCGGGCCACCTGGGTGGCCAGCGTGGTGCCGTTGCCGGGCAGGGACAGGCCGAGGGCCTCGGTGAGGCAGTTCATGGAGTTGGCGGTGAACATGCCCGAGCAGGATCCGCAGGTGGGGCAGGCGTTGCGCTCGATCTGGCCCAGCTGTTCGTCGGTGACGGACTCGTCGACAGCCATGGACATCGCGTCCACGAGGTCCAGGCGGTGCTCCACGACGCCCTCGACCGCCTCGCCGGACTCCATGGGCCCGCCGGAGACGAAGACCACCGGGATGTTCAGCCGCAGCGCGGCGAGCAGCATGCCCGGCGTGATCTTGTCGCAGTTGGAGATGCAGACCAGGGCGTCAGCCCGGTGGGCGTTGACCATGTACTCCACGGAGTCCGCGATGATGTCGCGGGAGGGCAGGGAGTAGAGCATGCCGTCGTGGCCCATCGCGATGCCGTCGTCGACCGCGATGGTGTTGAACTCCTTGGCCACGCCGCCGGCCTCCTTGACCGCGGAGGCCACGAGGTCGCCCATGTCCTTGAGGTGCACGTGACCCGGCACGAACTGCGTGTAGGAGTTCGCGATCGCGACGATCGGCTTCCCGAAGTCGTCGTCGCCCATGCCGGTGGCGCGCCACAGGGCGCGGGCGCCGGCCATGTTGCGGCCGTGGGTCGAGGTGCGGGAGCGGAGGTGGGGCATGGCGGAGCTGCGTCTCCTTGGTCGAGGATGTCCGGTGGATGTCCGGTGGCCGGGCGGGCGGCCCACGGGCCGTGGAGCGCCCGGGCCGGCCGCCGGCGGTCCGCCGTCCAGAATACGCTTCTCGACCGCAACATCCTGATGGGCGGACCTGCGTCTCACGATGTGACCGGACGATGTGCGCCGCCTCCTACACTGGGGCCAGCCGCGCAGCCCTCAGAAGGAGCCGACCATGAGCCACCACTCGACGCCCCCACGGCCGGACGACGGCGCCGCGTTCAGCGTGGAACTGCAGGACGCCGTCGACCCGCTGGTGATGGCCCTCGACGTCGGCTCGACGGGCAGCCGGGGCGGTCTGCACGACGCCACGGGGACCCCGGTGCGGGGCTACCGGCACAAGATCGAGCACGAGTTCAGCACGGCGGCGGACGGGACCTCCGTGATCGACCCCGACCAGGTGACGGACGAGCTCTCGGCGGTTCTCGACCTCGTCCTGGCCGACCCTGCGCTGGTCGGCCGGGTGGCGGGCGTCGCCCTGGACACCTTCGCGTCCTCGCTGGTGGGCGTCGGGGCCGACGGCGCAGCGGTCACCACGTGCTTCACCTACGCCGACTCCCGGTGCGCCGAGCAGCTGGCCGGGCTGCGCGAGGAGCTCGACGAGCCCGCCGCCCTGCAGCGCACCGGCGCCCGCCTGCACACCTCGTACCTGGCCCCGCGGCTGCGCTGGATCCGGGAGACGGACCCCGGGACGTGGGAACGGGCCCGGCGGTGGATGTCCCTGGGCGAGTACGTGCACCTGCGCCTGCTGGGCACCGCGCGCGCCGGGACCGCCACGGCCGCGTGGACCGGGATGCTGGACCGCCGCACGGGCCGGTGGGACGAGCCCCTGCTCCTGGCCTGCGGTCTGGGTGCCGAGCACTTCAACCCCCTCGCCGATCCGCACGAGCCGATCCCCGGCGTCGCGGGTTCCGTGGCCGAGCGCTGGCCCGCCCTCGAGGGCGCGGCCTGGTTCGCGCCGGTGGCCGACGGGCTGAGCGCCAACCTGGGCTCCGGCGGCACCGACGCCTCGACGATGGTCGTCTCCACCGCCACGTCGGGGGCCGCGCGCGTGCTGCTGCACCGGATCCCGGAGCGGGTGCCGACCGGGCTGTGGTGCTACCGCATCGACGCGCAACGGTGCCTGCTGGGCGGTGCCCTCAACGACGTCGGCCGGGCACTCGACTGGCTCGAGCGCACGGTGATCCTGCCGGAGGGCACGACGCTCGCGGACGTCGCCGCCGCGGACGTGGCCGGCCCCACCCCCGTGGTCCTGCCGTTCTTCACGGGTGAGCGCTCGACCGGCTGGGCCGGTGGCGCCCGGGCCGTGCTCGCCGGCGTGTCCGCCTCGAGCACCGGCGCGGACCTCGCCCGCGGGGTGCTCGAAGGCGTCGCGATCTCCTACGCCCGGGTGGCCGAGCAGCTCGAGGACGCCGCCGGCGGCGTGGACCGCGTGGTGGCCTCCGGCAGCGCGTCGCAGGACGTGCCGGAGTTGCTGCAGCTGCTCGCCGACGCCCTGGGCAAGCCCGTGGCGCGGGCCGAGTTCAAGCGCGCGACCCTGCGCGGCACCGCCCTGCTCGCCCTCGAGACCCTCGCCCCCGACGTGGAGCGGGCCCGCCCGCCCTACGGGCCGGAGCACGAGCCGGTACCCGGGCGCGCGGAGCACTACCGAGCCGCCCGCGCCCGCTTCGAGGAGCTCTACGAAGGGGCCGTCGGCCCCTGATCCGCCGAGCTCGCCGCGAGCGCCCGGGACCCGGCGCCTGCTTCCGGCCTCTCGGGCGCCCGCGGTGGGTTCGGCGACGGGTGCCCGAGAGGTCCTGCGGCGGCGCGCCTCCGCGCGGCTCGGGTGTGACCTGGGCTTTCCTCACACAGGGACACAATGGTGTACCTCCGCTAATACCGTGGCTCCGCCGCAGCCGCTTTCCTAGCGTGGAGCCCGTGGGTCCCGGTGCACGCTCCACCCGGTGCACGGGCACCCGTCCCCCGCCCCCGCGCAGCACGGAAGGAACCACGATGGACGACTCCCTGGGCCGGGAACAGGCCGTCGGACTGCACCAGGCGCTCGAACGGGCGTCGATCGGGCGCCGCCGGCTCTGGGTCCGCTATCTCGGCCTCGGCGGGACCGCCGACGAGCTCGAGGTCGAGGCCTACCTGCACCAGTGTCTGGACCTGCCGGCCCGCGAGCGGGACCTGCTGAGCTGGGCGGCCAACACTCTGCTCGACCGCCGGTACCACCCGCGCGTCCCGTCGAGCGCCGACCTCCGGCGCCGGAGGACCGGCCACTGCGTCCCGGAGCGCACCGCCTGAGCGGACGGATCCCCGGGCCCACCCGGAACGCCCAGAGGGTTGACCCCCCTCCCGGTCGGTGGGACGCTGAGCCACATCGGAAGTCCACTGATGAATCGGGACGGGTCGAATGAAGGCGATGGTGTACCGCGGGCCGTACAAGGTCCGCGTGGAGGAGAAGGACATCCCGGGGATCGAGCATCCCAACGACGCGATCATCCGGGTCACGCTCGCGGCGATCTGCGGATCCGACCTGCACCTCTACCACGGGATGATGCCGGACACCCGGGTCGGCACGACCTTCGGACACGAGTTCGTCGGCGTGGTCCACGAGGTCGGCCCGTCGGTGCAGCGCCTGGCGCCCGGCGACCGCGTCATGGTGCCGTTCAACGTGTACTGCGGGTCCTGCTGGTACTGCGCCCGTGGGCTGTATTCGAACTGCCACAACGTGAACCCCAACGCCACCGCGGTGGGCGGCATCTACGGCTACTCCCACACCTGCGGGGGCTACGACGGCGGTCAGGCCGAGTACGTGCGGGTCCCGTTCGCCGATGTGGGGCCCTCCCCCATCCCGGAGTGGATGAGCGACGAGGACGCGGTGCTGTGCACCGACGCCCTCGCCACCGGCTACTTCGGGGCGCAGCTCGGCGACATCGTCGAGGGGGACACCGTCGTGGTCCTCGGGGCCGGTCCCGTGGGGCTGTACGCGGCGAAGTCGGCCTGGTTGATGGGCGCCGGCCGGGTGATCGTGATCGACCACCTGGAGTACCGGCTCGAGAAGGCCCGGGAATTCGCCCACGCCGAGACGTTCAACTTCGCGGAGTACGACGACATCGTGGTGGAGATGAAGAGGACCACGGACTACCTGGGCGCGGACGTCGTCATCGACGCCGTCGGGGCCGAGGCGGACGGCAACTTCATCCAGCACGTGACCTCGGCCAAGTTCAAGCTGCAGGGCGGGTCCCCCATCGCGCTGAACTGGGCGATCGACTCCGCGCGCAAGGGCGGGACCATCTCGGTGATGGGGGCGTACGGGCCGATGTTCAGCGCCGTGAAGTTCGGCGACGCGCTCAACAAGGGGCTGACCCTGCGGATGAACCAATGCCCCGTGAAGCGGCAGTGGCCGCGGCTGTTCGAGCACATCCGCAATGGCCACCTCACCCCGAGCGATCTCGTGACCCACCGCATCCCCCTGGAGCACATCGCCGAGGGATACCACATCTTCTCGTCCAAGCTGGACGGCTGCCTCAAGCCGCTCGTCGTGCCTGCCGCCTCCTGAGGCGGCAGGGCCGCGGGGCCGATCCGGAAGGTAGGAACCATGACGAACACCCCCGATCCCTCCCAGCACACCCCGTACACCGCCGGCGAACCGGTGCGCCCCGTCGACCGCGAGGCGCTGCGGGCCCGCATTCCCGGCTGGGGCGTGGACCTGGACCCCGCCGACCGCCCGTCCGTGCCGAAGCTGCGCTACGACCCGGGCGCGACGGGGGCCCACTGGGAGGTCCCCGAGCGCCAGGAGGAGAAGTGGCCGCGGGAGCGGTCGATCGAGCACGCCGGGCTCACGCCCGTCTTCGGCACCTCCTGCCCGCCGAAGGGCCTCTCCGGGGTGCTGCGCAAGCACGCCTACCGCAGGTACAGCGAGGGCCGGGCCGCGCACTGGCTGATCCTGCTGGCCGCCGACCGGGTCGACGCGTGGGAGAGCCACCTCGTCTCCTTCGCGAGCCTGCGCCCGGACAACCCGGTGACCGAGACCGGGGTGCTCAGCGAGTTCTCCCGGCACGGCGTCTCGTCCCGGCTGGGCTCCACGCGCGCCGACCTCTCGCACACGTGGTTGGACCCGGTCGTCGTCGCGGGACCGTGGGTCCTGGCGGGCGGCGCCGCGGTCGCCGCGGCACGGGCCCTGGCGCGGCGCCGCGGCTGAGGCCGGCCCCGTCCGCGGCCTCCGGGCGCGGGAGCGGCCACGTCCTCCCCCGCGGGCCGCGGAACGGTGTGGCCGGCGGGGGCGACCGTGGTCACCGGCGGGAACGGGACCCAGCGCTCAGGTGGCGGGCAGGACGGTGGCGGTGCACTCGCCGAGGTCGATGACGGAGCCGCCGGGGCCCGGGGCGGTGCCGGTGAGGGTCACGGTCTGGCCGTCGGCCAGGAACGTCATCTCGGTGCCGTCGGGCAGGGTGAAGGGTTCCTTCCCGCCCCAGGAGAGCTCCAGGAAGGACCCGCGCTGGCCGGGCTCGGGCCCGGAGACGGTGCCGGAGCCGAAGAAGTCGCCCGGGCGCAGGGATGCGCCGTTGACGCTCATGTGGGCGACCATCTGCGGGGCGGTCCAGTACATGGTGGACACCGGGGGGTGGGAGACGGTCTGCCCGTCCACGGTCACGCCCAGGGTGATGTCCAGACCCCACGGGTCCTCGCCGTCGTCGTCGAGGTAGGGAGCGAGGGGGTGCTCGCGTGCCGGGGGGGCGACGCGGGCCGCGGCCAGGGCCGCCCACGGCACGACCCACAGCGAGATCGAGGACGCGAAGGACTTCCCGAGGTACGGGCCCAGGGGGACGTACTCGAAGGCCTGGATGTCCCGTGCCGACCAGTCGTTGAACAGCACCACCCCGAAGAGGTGCTCGGCGGCGGCCCGGTCCAGGGAGACCTCTCCGGCCGGGGCGGACCCGCCCAGGACGAAACCGAGCTCCGCCTCGATGTCCAGGCGCCGGGAGGGGCCGAAGCTGGGGGTGCCGTCGGCCTCGGGGCGCAGGCCCTTGGGGCGGGGGAAGTCCTGCCCGGAGGGGATCACGGTGCCGGCGCGGCCGTGGTAGCCCACCGGCAGGTGCTTCCAGTTGGGCAGCAGCGGGGCCTGGTCGGGGCGGAACATCTTCCCGACGTTGGAGGCGTGGTGCTCGGAGGCGTAGTAGTCCACGTAGTCGGCCACGGTGAAGGGCATGTGCAGGGCGATCTCTCCCACCGGATGGGAGGAGGCCTCCACCGCCTCGTCGAGCCCGTCGGTGGTCACGACCTCGACCAGCCAGGAGCGCAGCGCGGTCCAGGTCTCGTGGCCGGCGGCCAGGAGCACGTCCAGGGTCGGCGCCGACACGGCGGGGTGGGCGCCTGCGGGCAGCACGGGTCCGGTGGTGCCGAGCGCGGCGGCCAGCGTGTTCACGTCGATGGCCCGGTTCCCGAGGCGCACCCCGAGGCGGGGGTCCCCGCCGGGGGGCGAGAAGGAGGCGTAGGGCAGGTTCTCGGGGCCGAAGCCCTCGGTGGCGAAGCGGTCGGCGGCGGTGCTCACAGGATGGATCTCCTCGGACGTGGGGAACGGACGTGGGGGACGACGGTGCCGACGGGCGCGCCCTCCCGCCCCCGGCGTTCCGGGGGCGGGAGGGCGCGCCCGTCAGGCGAGACCGTGCGGGAAGAGGCCCAGGCGCTCGAGGCTCGCGGCGGGTTCCCCGACGCTGCAGGTCCCGAAGGAGACGAACGACCCGCGCCAGGACCCGTCGGAGGCCCGGGCGAGCTCGACCAGCGGCTCCGGGTCCGTCTCGGTGAGCAGCCGGGCCACCCGCTCGGCGGGCTCGTGGGCGCGGGCCGCCTCGGTGGCCAGCGCGATGTTGAGGAATCCGTGGTGGCTGAAGCCCGTGGCGGGGTTCGTGCAGCGCACGGCCTCGTGCAGCCCGGCGGTGAGCTTGAACGGGATCCGCGCGGCCACGGCCTCGGTGAGCACCGCGGCCAGCTGCTCCGGGGCCGGGAACAGGTGCGCCTCGATCCCCCCGGTGCGGTACTTGAGGCGCAGCCCGGTGCCCTCCAGCAGCTCCAGCGCCCCGCCGCGGACCTGGTCGGCGGTCAGCTCCACGTAGACCGGGATCTCCTCCACCGCGGCGGCCTCCCGGAGCTGGGCAGCCCACACGTCCTGGTCGGACGGGTCGGTCTTGAGCTCCAGCGCGACCACCCGCAGCTCGGGCCGGGCCTGCTCGGCGGCCTCCAGCGCGGCCTGCAGCTGCCCGGCCGGCGTCACGACGGAGACCTCGACCGCCCGGTCCCCGCGATCGAGGCCCGCGGCGATCCGCCGCGCCTCGGGCAGGTCCTCGAGCTTGAGCACCGCCGGGCCCACCGCGGCGACGAGCGGGTTCGCCCACCGCCCCACGTGGTCCGCCACCGCGCGCTCCAGCGGGGCGAGCCCGGGCGGGAACGTCGCGGCGTCGTCGAAGAACCCGGCGAACTGGGCCGGGACGGTCCCCCCGGCGGTTCCCGTGGTCGGGGCGGCGCTCACGAGTTGGACCACAGACCGCCGGTCCACTCCCGGCCCGGGGTCCAGGACGTGACGTACTTGCCGTCGTCGCCCGCCAGTCCGGCCTCGCCCAGGGCCAGCGGCTGGAAGGTGTCGACCATGACGGCGGTCTCGTCGAAGTACTCCACGCCCAGGGACTTCTCGATCGCCCCGGGCTGCGGGCCGTGCGGGTGCCCGCCCGGGTGCAGGGAGACCGAGCCCTTGCCGATGCCCGAGCCCTTGCGCGCCTCGTAGTCCCCGTCCACGTAGAACATGACCTCGTCCGAGTCCACGTTCGAGTGGTAGTAGGGCACGGGCACGGCGAGCTCGTGGTAGTCGACCTTCCGGGGCACGAAGTTGCAGACCACGAAGTTGTGCCCCTCGAAGACCTGGTGCACGGGCGGCGGCTGGTGCACCTTGCCGGTGATCGGCATGTAGTCCTTGATGTTGAAGGTGTACGGGTACAGGCACCCGTCCCAGCCCACCACGTCGAAGGGGTGCTGCGGCAGGAGGTGGACCGTCCCGTCCAGGCCCGAGGGGCCGCGGCCGCGGTGCTTGACGTAGACCTCGACGTCGGTCTCGTCCCGCAGGAGCACACCGGTGGGCCCGTGCAGGTCGCGCTCGCAGTAGGGGGCGTGCTCGAGGAGCTGCCCGTACCTGGAGAGATAGCGGTGCGGCGGGGTGATGTGGGAGTTGGCCTCGACGAAGTAGAGGCGGGCCGTCTCGCCCTCCCGCAGCACCCAGCGGTGGATCGTGGCCCGGGGGATCATCACGTAGTCGCCCTCGACGGCCTCGAGCGGGCCGAACTGGGTCTCCACCAGCGCCGAGCCGCGCTCCACGTAGACGCACTCGTCGCCCACGGCGTTCTTGTACAGCGGGGAGGTCCTCCCGACCCACGCGTAGGAGAGCCGCACGTCGGAGTTGCCCAGCACCAGCCGGCGTCCGGTCACCGCATCCGTCCCGGCGGCCTGCTCCTCGGTGAACAGCTCGTGCAGCTTCAGGTGCCGCGGCAGCAGCGGGTCGTTGGGGGTCAGGGTCTGGTCGGGCAGCTCCCAGCCGCGGGTCCCGACGATCGCCGAGGGGATGTGCCGGTGGTAGAGCAGCGACGAGTCGGAGGAGAAGCCCTCCTCCCCCATGAGCTCCTCGTAGAGGATGTTGCCCTCGTCGTCCTTGAACAGGGTGTGGCGCTGCCGGGGCACGGGGCCCAGCTGCCGGTAGTAGGCCATGGCCGTCTCCTCGCATGTGGCGGTCTGTGATCCAGCTCTCCCCCCAGATAGTAAAGCGTTGTACTATATGGGGCAAGCCCTCCCCTAGAATCGACGCCATGCCCCTCGCCGACCGCACCGAACCTTCCGGGACGTCCCCCGAGTCGCCCTCCGGGACCACCTCCGGGACGTCCTCCGCCGCGCTGCCCGACTACTGGTCCTTCGTCCAGGCCGCCCAGCGCCGGATCTCCGAGGAGTTCCCCGACGCGGACCTCGCGGCCAACCGGATGTTCCTCTCGCTCAACCGGTCCTCGTCCACCGCGGTCTACGACTTCGAGTCCTCGATCCACCGTCCCGCCGGCGGGACCTGGTCGAGCTTCCGCCTGCTCCTGGCCCTCTGGGTGGCAGGCCCCCTCAATCCCCACGAGGCCGCCCGCCTGACCGGGATGAGCCGCGCGGCGGTGTCCAACCTGACCGGCACGCTGGTCGGCAAGGACCTGCTCCGGCGCGAGGCGTCCCCGGCCGACGGCCGCTCCGTGACCCTGCACCTGACCGAGGCCGGGCAGGAGAAGATCCGCACGGCGTTCCGGGCCCAGAACGACCGGGAGAGCCAGTGGGCCGAGGCACTGACCGAGGAGGAGCAGCACACGCTCGTGACCCTGCTGGAGAAGCTCATGGAGCAGCGCGAGCGGATCGGCGCACGGGCCCGCAAGTAGTGCGGCGCGCCGCCGACGACGAGACCAGGCTCCCGTTCCTGGCCGAGGCCGTGCTGCTGGCCATCGACCGCCCCGAGCCCGCCGCCGCCCAGGCGGCGCTCGACCTGACGGCTCAGCAACGCTGGGCCGCCTTTGACCGGCTGACCCGTCAAGGCCGGGGCGAGACCGCGACTGCGCGTGGTCGCCCGGGCCCTGGCGGGTGTCCTGCCCCGGGGCCGGTGGGCGGATCGGGGGTCAGTCGCGGTAGAGCAGCAGCGCCTCGCCCTGCCCGCCGCCGCCGCACAGCGAGACCGCGGCCCTCCCCGAGCCGCGGCGGGAGAGCTCGTACGCCGCGTGCAGGGCCAGCCGGGCCCCGGAGGCCCCGATGGGGTGGCCCAGCGCCACGGCGCCGCCGTGCAGGTTGGCCTGCTCCAGCGGGTAGTCGAGGTCCCGCAGCGACTGGATCAGCACGGACGCGAACGCCTCGTTGATCTCGATGAAGTCGAGGTCCTGCACGGACCAGCCGGCCTTCGCCACAGCCGCCTCGATCGCCCGGGACGGCTGGGAGTGCAGCGAGGTGTCGGGCCCGGCCACCTGGCCGGGGGCCCCGACCACGGCCAGGTGCTCGAGGCCGTGGCGCTCGGCGTACGCCCGGCTCGTGAGGACCACGGCGGCCGCGCCGTCCGACAGCGGCGAGGAGTTGCCGGCCGTGATGGTGCCGTCCTTCGCGAAGGCCGGGCGCAGCTTCGCCATCGACTCCGCCGTGGACTCCGGCCGGACGCCCTGGTCGGAGTCGACCACCAGCGGGTCTCCCTTGCGCTGCGGGACGGTCACGGGGGCGATCTCGTCGCGGAAGATGCCGTCCTCCGTGGCGCGGGCCGCGCGCTGGTGGCTCTGGGCGGCGACCCGGTCCTGCTCCTCGCGGGAGATCGAGCGCTCGCTGTTGCCGGACTCCGTGAGGGAGCCCATGGACACGCACGCGGCGACGTCCACGAGCCCGTCCTTGGCCACGGCGTCCTCGAGCTTGAGGTCGCCGTAGCTCTTGCCCTGCCGCACGCCCATCGCGAGGTGCGGGGTGTTGGTCATGGATTCCTGGCCGCCGGCCACGACGACCTCGGCCTCGCCCGCGCGGATCATCCGGGCGGCGTTGGTGATGGCCACGAGGCCGGAGAGGCAGACCTTGTTGACGGTCTCGGCGGGCACGTGCAGCGGGATGCCCGCGGCCACGGCCGCCTGGCGGGCCGGGTTCTGCCCGGCGCCGGCCTGCAGGACGTGGCCCATGAGCACGTAGTCCACCTGCTCGGGGGCGGTCCCGCCGCGCTCGAGCGCGGCCCGGACGGCGTGGGCGCCCAGTTCGGCCGCGGTGAAGGACGCCAGGTGGCCCAGGATCTTGCCCTGGGGCGTGCGGGCGCCGGACAGGACGACGACGTCGGTGGCGGTGCTCATCGGTTCTCCTCAGCGCCGCCGGGGGCGGCGGTCTCGGTGGGGTCGGTGTCGGGGGTGACGTCCTGCAGGTCGGTGCGGAAGGACGCCTCGGTCTTCTCGCGGATCTCGTCCTCGGTGACGCCGGGGGCGAGGCTGCGCAGCACGAGGCCGCCGTCCTCGACGTCGAACACGCACAGATCCGTGACGATGCGGTCGACGACGCGCACCCCGGTGAGCGGGAGGTCGCACTCGGTCTTGATCTTGGCGGAGCCGTCCTTGGTGACGTGCTCGGTCAGCACGACGACGCGCGGGGTGCCGGCGACCAGGTCCATGGCCCCGCCCATTCCCTTGACCATCTTGCCGGGGATCATCCAGTTGGCGAGGTCGCCGGTGCCGGAGACCTGCATGGCGCCGAGGATCGCGATCTTGACGTGGCCGCCGCGGATCATCCCGAAGGAGGTGGCGGAGTCGAAGATGGAGGCCCCGGGCAACAGGGTGATGGTCTGCTTGCCGGCGTTGATGAGGTCCGGGTCCTCGTCGCCCTCGTAGGGGAACGGGCCCATGCCGAGCACGCCGTTCTCGGACTGCAGCACCACGTTGACGCCCTCGGGCAGGTTGTTGGCCACGAGGGTGGGGATGCCGATGCCGAGGTTGACGTAGTCGCCGTCGGAGAGCTCGACGGCGGCGATCGCCGCCATCTCGTCGCGGGTCCAGCTCATGCCTGGTCTCCGTTCTGCTGGGTGGCCCGCCCGGCCGGGCGGGGGCGGACGGTGCGTTGCTCGATGTCCTTGGGGGCGCCGCTGTACTGCGCGACGTGCTGGACGAAGACGCCCGGGGTCACGATGTGGTCGGGGTCGATCCCGCCGACCGCCACGACGTGCTCGACCTCGGCGAAGGTGACCTTCCCGGCGGTCGCGACGATCGGGTTGAAGTTGCGCGCGGTGTAGCGGTAGACGAGGTTGCCGTCGGAGTCCCCGGTGTGCGCGTGGACCAGGGCGATGTCGGCGACGATGCCGCGCTCCTGCACGTAGGTCTCGCCGTCGAACTCGGCGTGCGGCTTGCCCTCGGCCACGAGGGTGCCGACGCCGGTCCTCGTGTAGAAGGCCGGGATGCCGGCACCGCCGGCCCGCAGCCGCTCGGCGAGGGTGCCCTGCGGGTTGAACTCGACCTCGAGCTCGCCGTCCAGGTACTGCTGGGCGAAGAGCTTGTTCTCGCCCACGTAGGAGGCGAGGACCTTTTTCACCTGGCGGTTCTCGAGCAGGACCCCGAGGCCCTTGCCGTCCACGCCCATGTTGTTGGAGACCACGGTGAGGTCCGTCACCCCGGAGTCCCGCACCGCCTCGATGAGGTCACGGGGGATCCCGCTCAGCCCGAACCCGCCCACGGCGAGCGTCATGCCGTCCCGCAGGCTCTCCGCCAGCAGCTCGGCGGCGTTGTCTCTGACCTTGGACACCCTCGTCCCTCCTTCTCCTGCGGCTGTGATTCAGCACCCAATCTAGGGAGCCCCCACATGGCGGTCAACAGAACCGGCGGATTGGCGGCAGTTCTCCTCAGTATCCGACCATTCCTGCCTCGACTGTCCATATAGTGGAGCCATGGGGCAGGAGCGGACGACGGGCACGGGAACACAGGTGGTCCACCGGGTGGGGCAGCTGCTGCGGGCCGTCGCCGGGCGGGAGCAGGGCAGCACGGTCGCGGAGCTCGCGGCCGAGACCGGGCTGACCCGCCCCACCGTGCACCGGCTGCTCACGGGGCTGGCCGAGGAGGGCCTGGTGGACCGCACCGCCGGGACCGGGGCCTGGCAGCTGGGCCCGGAGCTGTACGTGCTGGGCGCGGTGGCCGCCCACCGCTATCCGATCCGGGAGCTGGCCGGGCCATCGCTGCGCCGGCTCGCGGAGGCCACCGGCGAGAGCGCGTTCCTCTCGGCCCGCCGCGGGCTCGAGACCGTCTGCCTGGCGCGCGTGGAGGGCGCCTTCCCGATCCGCTCCCACGTCCTCTACGAGGGGCTGCGGCTGCCGCTCGGCGTGGCCTCGGCGGGGCTGGCGATCCTGGCGCACCTCCCGGACGCGGAGGTGGAGCGGGTCCTCGCGGCCACGGCCGGGGCCCGCGCCGGGTGGGGCCCGCTGCACACGCCCGAGCGGATCCGGGACCTGCTGGCCGAGGTGCGGCGGGACGGCTTCGCAGTGAACCCGGGGCTGATCGTCGAGGGCAGCTGGGGGATGGCCGCCGCGGTCTTCGACGCGACGGGCGCACCGGTCTACGCGCTGAGCCTCACGGGCATCGAACCGCGGTTCACCGGGGAGCGCCGGCAGCCCCTGGGCCGGGCCCTGCTCACGGAGGCCCACCGGCTCTCCCGGGAGCTGGGCCACCGCTGAGCGGCCCGGCCCCCGGGAGAGCCGACGGGGCACCGCGGCTCAGCACCGCTGCTCAGCACCGCGGCTCAGTACCGCGGCGCAGCACCGCCGCGCGTGGCTCAGCGCGCGGTCCAGCCGCCGTCCATCGTGTAGGACGCCCCGGTGACCATGGACGCGTGCGGTCCGGCCAGCCACGCCACGAGGCTGCCGACGTCCTCCGGGTCCACGAGCTTCTTGATCGGCGTCTCCCCGAGCATGATCCGCTCCACCACCTCGGACTGGGGGATCCCGTGCACCCTCGCCTGGTCGGCGATCTGCTTCTCGACGAGCGGGGTGCGCACGTAGCCGGGGTTGATGCAGTTGCTGGTCACCCCGTGGGCCGCGCCCTCCACGGCAATGGTCTTGGAGAGCCCTTCGAGCCCGTGCTTGGCCGAGACGTAGGCGCTCTTGTAGGGGGACGCCCGCAGCCCGTGCACGGAGGAGACGTTGACGACGCGCCCCCAGCCCCTCGCGTACATGTGCGGCAGCGCCGCGCGCACCAGCAGGAACGGGCTCTCGAGCATCAGCACGAGGATGCGGTGGAAGTCCGCGGGATCGAACTCCTGCAGCGGGGACACCTTCTGGATGCCGGCGTTGTTGACCAGCACGTCGACCTCGAGGCTCAGCCCGGCGAGGGCCCCGGTGTCGAGCAGGTCCACGGCCCAGGCCCGCCCGCCGAGCTCGCCGGCGACCCGCTGCGCGCCGGCCTCGTCGACGTCGGCCACCACCACGTGGGCGCCGGAGCCGGCAAGGGCTCGGGCGGCCGAGAGGCCGATGCCGCTCGCGCCGCCCGTCACGAGCGCGGTGCGTCCCTCGAGGCCGTTGTCCTGGAGCATGGGGATCCTTCCTTCCGTCCGCGTGCCCGCCGGGTCCGGGGCACCGGTCACCGTCACGGTATGTGATCCGGACCACGACGGCGAGCATGACCGCGCGTGTCACATTCCGTCACGACCGTCACGCGGGTTCCGAATGGCGCGGCGCCCGCCGGTGCGCTTGGATGGGGAGGTCACCATCCAGAGCGGCCGAGAGATCTGGCTCGACGACGCCGCAGCAACCCGGGCGACGGTTCCCCCGTCCCGCCTCCGGTGCTACCGCCAGGACCGATGGAAAGGACGTACGTCCCATGCTGCACAGCGCCGACCGCATCCTCACGACCCACGCCGGGTCCCTCCCCCGGACCCCGGCGCTGCTCGCGGCGAACCGGGCGAAGGGCAGCGTCCCGGAGGCCGAGTACGACCGGCTCCTGCAGGACTCGGTGGTCGACGTGGTCCGCCGGCAGGACGAGCTCGGGATCGACGTGGTCAACGACGGCGAGTACGGCCACGTCATGGCCGCGGAGGTCGACTACGGCGCCTGGTGGCACTACATCTTCGCCCGGATCTCGGGCCTCAACCCCGGCGAGGTGGACCTGTGGGAGCAGGAGCCGCAGCGCTCCTCCCCCGGCCGCGTGGTGCTGACGAGCTTCGGGGACCGCCGGGACCGCCGGATCTTCCACGAGGCGTACACGGACCCCACCTCGGGCATCACCACGGGCAAGCAGGCCCCGTTCCCGAAGATCACCGGGAGGCTGGAGTACACGGGCCACACGGCGCTGGAGGCCGACATCCGCAACATCAAGGCGGGCCTGCAGGCCACGGGCGCGAGCGAGGGCTATCTCGCCGCGCTGTCCCCGGGCTCGTGCGCCCGGCTGGAGAACACCCACTACGCGGACGAGGACGAGGTCCTCACCGCCTGCGCCGAGGTCATGCGCGAGGAGTACCGGGCGATCACCGACGCCGGGCTGATCGTGCAGATCGACGACCCGTCCATCGCGGAGAACTGGGACCAGGTCAACCCGGAGCCCAGCGTGGAGGACTACCTGGCGTTCACGCGCAAGCGGGTCGAGGCCCTCAACTACGCCCTCGAGGGCATCCCGGAGGAGCAGGTCCGCTTCCACCTGTGCTGGGGATCCTGGCACGGCCCGCACACCACGGACCTCGGGTTCGAGCACCTGGTGGAGCTCATGCTCTCCATCAACGCCGGCGGCTACAGCTTCGAGGCCGCCAACGCCCGGCACGAGCACGAGTGGAAGGTCTGGCAGGACCACGTGCTGCCCGAGGGCAAGGTCATCATCCCGGGGATCGTCTCCCACGCCACCAACGTCGTGGAGCACCCCGAGCTCGTGGCCGACCGGATCGAGCGCTTCGCCCGCCAGGTGGGCCGCGAGAACGTCATCGCCTCGACCGACTGCGGTCTGGGCGGTCGGATCCACCCGCAGATCGCCGAGGCCAAGCTCGAGACCCTCGCCCGCGGGGCCGAGCTGGCCTCCCGCCGGCTCTGGTCCTGACCTGCCCGCGATCGTCCCACCGCTCCCGCAGCCCCCCAGGAGGCAACGCATGACCATGCAGAACACCGACCACGTGCAGACCACCCACGTGGGCTCCCTGCCGCGCACCCCGCGCCTGCTCGAGGCCAACCAGCAGCACGCCGACGGCGCCATCAGCTTCGAGAAGCTCACCGACGAGCTCGCCGTGGGTGTCCAGGACGTGGTCCGGCGGCAGTGCGAGATCGGCGTGGACGTCGTCAACGACGGCGAGTACGGGCACACCATGTCCAGCGCGGTCGACTACGGCGCGTGGTGGAACTACTCCTTCTCCCGCCTCGGCGGTCTCACCCCGTCCGACGAGGACCGGTGGGCGTCCACGGAGAAGAGGCGCTCCTCGCCCGGCAACATCGTGCTCACCAGCTTCCCCGACCGCCGGGACCGCGAGCGTTTCCGGGAGGCCTACGAGGACCCGGCGTCGGGCATCCTCACCGGGCGCTCCTCGACCAAGCAGCCCAAGATCACCGGGCCGCTGACCTACACGGGACAGGAGGCGGTGGCCTCGGACGTCCGCCATCTGCGGGCCGCCATGGCGGCCACGGGGGCGGAGACCGGATTCGTCGCCGCCCTGTCCCCGGGCTCCGCGGCGCGCGTGACCAACGAGTACTACCGGACCGACGAGGAGCTCGTCTACGCCTGCGCCGACGCGATGCGCGAGGAGTACCTGGCGATCACGGGCGCCGGGCTGATCGTGCAGATCGACGACCCGTCCATCGCGGAGTCCTGGGACCAGGTCAACCCGGAGCCCACGGTCGAGGACTACCTGGCGTTCACCCGGCTGCGCGTCGAGGCCCTCAACCACGCGCTGCGCGGGATCCCCGAGGAGCAGGTCCGCTTCCACCTGTGCTGGGGGTCCTGGCACGGCCCGCACACCACGGACCTCGAGCTGAAGCACCTCGTGGACCTGATGCTGACCATCAACGCCGGCGGCTACACCTTCGAGGGCGCCTCGGCCCGGCACGCCCACGAGTGGAAGGTCTGGCGGGACCACGAGCTGCCGGAGGGCCGCGTCATCATCCCGGGGGTGGTCTCGCACTCGACGAACGTCGTGGAGCATCCCGAGCTCGTCGCGGACCGGATCGAGCAGTTCGCCTCCGTGGTGGGCCGCGAGAACGTCGTCGCCTCGACCGACTGCGGACTGGGCGGGCGCCTGCACCCGCAGATCGCGTGGGCCAAGCTCGAGTCCCTCGTGGCGGGCGCGCGCCTGGCCTCGGAGCGGCTCTACCGCTGAGCCGCTGACGTCCCCGCCGAACCGCCGGGCCCGGTCCTCCTCCTGAGGGCCGGGCCCGGCGGCGTCCCGGCGGACGAGCGCGGGAGGGGGCGGGCACCGCGGGCCGGGGCGCGCGGCCGGCCACCGGTTCCCCCTACGGGGTGGTCTGTGTCACAGTAGTGATACAGGGTTTGATCAATTTTCGCGGAGCGTGACAGGCATCACTTCCGCCCGTAGTATTCTCCTGAAATACCGAACGTTCGGTCAGACCTGTTCGGTTCCGCCGAGGACGTCGCCGTCCCCGATTCCCCTGGAGATCCCATGGCGCGCACTTCATCCGCCCCCGCCGGGCGGCACGAGATGTCGCACGAGGAGCGCAAGGTCCTCGCCGGCACCCTCGTGGGCACCACCATCGAGTGGTACGACTTCTTCATCTACGCCCAGGCCGCGGCCTTCGTCCTGGCCCCGCTGTACTTCGCGCCGCTGGGGCAGGAGAACGCCGGTCTGGCCCAGGTGGTCGCCTGGGCCTCCCTGGGCATCAGCTTCCTGTTCCGCCCGCTCGGCGCGGTGGTCGCCGGACACCTCGGCGACAAGTACGGCCGCAAGATCGTCCTGGTGCTCACCCTCGTGGGCATGGGCGCGGCGACGATGCTGATCGGCATGCTCCCCACCTACGCGACGATCGGGATCTGGGCCCCGATCTTCCTGGTGGTCCTGCGCATCATGCAGGGCTTCTCGGCCGGCGGCGAGTGGGGCGGGGCGGCCCTGATGTCGGTGGAGCACGCCCCGCGGAACAAGCGCGGGCTCTTCGGCGCCTACCCGCAGATCGGCGTGCCGCTGGGCATGCTGCTGGCCACGTCCTTCATGTTCGCCCTCACCTCGACGATGTCGCCCGAGGACTTCCAGGCGTGGGGCTGGCGCATCCCGTTCCTGTCCTCGGTGGTGCTGATCGTGGTCGGCTACCTGATCCGCAAGACGGTCGACGAGTCCCCGGTCTTCAAGGAGATGCAGCTGCGCAAGAAGGAGTCCTCGGCTCCCCTGGGCCAGCTGTTCAAGCACAACTCCAAGCAGGTCACCCTCGCGGCCCTGATCTTCGCCGCGAACAACGCCGCCGGCTACCTCGTGATCGCGTTCTTCGCCTCCTACGGCTCCAACGTGCTGGGCATGCCCCGGTCCCAGACCCTCATCGCCTCCCTGATCGGCGGGGTGGGCTGGCTCGTGTTCACGATGTTCGGCGGCTGGATCTCGGACCGGATCGGGCGCGTGCGCACCTTCCAGATCGGCTACGCCATCATCATCCTGTGGGCGGTGCCGATGTGGTTCCTGCTGGACACCGCGTCCCTGCCGCTGTTCGCCCTGGCGATCGTGATCCTCACCGTGGGCCTGGGCCCGTCCTACGGTCCGCAGTCGGCGCTCTACGCCGAGATGTTCCCGGCCCGCGTGCGCTACTCGGGCGTCTCGATCGGCTACGCGTTCGGCTCCATCATCGGCGGTGCGTTCGCCCCGATGATCGCGCAGCTGCTGCTCAATGAGACGGGGATGTCCTGGACCATCGGCGTCTACATCGCCGGCATCGCGATCGTCTCCTTCATCGCCGTGTCCCTGGTCCCGAAGGACATCCAGGAGATCGACCTGCACGTCGAGGAGGTCCACCAGGACTACCTCGCCGCCCACCCCGAGGCCGCCGAGATCCTCACGGCCGCGGAGGCCGCCGAGAAGCAGCGCGACTGATCGCCGCCGAGGCCCACGACCGAGCCGCCCGCCGGCACCCACGGGTGCGGGCGGGCGGCTCCGCTCGTGCGAACCGCCTCGAGCACACCCCGCACCACCTCCGGGCTCCCACCGGAGCCCCGCCGAAAGGACTCCTCATGACCACCGATCCCCTGCTCCCCACGGTCTCGACGGCGGTGGCGGATGTGCTGGCCGAGCGCACCGAGCACCTGTTCGGGCTGATGGGCAACGGCAACGCGCACCTGATCAGCTCGCTGACCTCCCGCGGCTTCGGTTTCACGTCCGCCCGGCACGAGGCCGCCACCGTGGCCATGGCCGATGCCTACCACCGGGCCACCGGGCGGACCGGGGCCGCCACGACCACCTACGGGGCCGGTTTCACCAACACCTACACCGCCCTCGCCGAGGCCCGGATGGCCCGCATCCCGCTGGTCCTGGTCGTCGGTGACGCCCCGAGCACCGGGCGGCGGACCTTCGACGTCGACCAGACCGGCGCCGCCCGGGCGGTGGGGGTCACCACCCTGGTCGCGACCCCGGAGAACGCGACCGCGATCACCCACCGGGCCTTCGACCTGGCCGCCCAGACCGTCCAGCCGGTGGTGCTGGCGATCCCCTACGACCACGCCACCGCCCGGCTCACCGAGCAGGCGGCGCTGGACCCGCTGCCGGGCAGGCCGGCCTGGAATGCCCCGGCCGAGGAGCTCGACCGCATCGCCGCCATACTTCGCGGCGCCACCCGCCCGCTGCTCCTGGCCGGACGCGGAGTGGTCCTGGGCAACGCCGCCACAGCGCTGACCGAGCTCGGAGACCGGCTCGGGGCCCTGTTCATGACCTCGGTGATGGCCGTGGGCGCCGTGGACTCCCCCTGGAATCTGGGCATCGCCGGAGGCTTCACCCGCGACCACCGCCTGGAGACCGCCCGCGAGGCCGACGTGGTCCTGGTCGCGGGGGCGTCGTTGAACGCCTTCCAGTCCCGCTACGGCACCCTCTTCGCCCCCGGCACCCGGATGATCCGCATCGACAACGAACCCGCCGCGGCGATGGCCCACCCGGCCGTCACCGACTACGTCCGCGCCGACCTGACCACGGCCCTGGCCGGGCTGCTGGCCCGCACCCCGGCCGCCGACCCGCAGCGCACCTGGCGGGCGGCCGCCCCCGAGGTCGCCGGGGACGCCTTCCGCTCCTCGGCCCCGGTCGAGGACCCGGCCGAGTTCGGCCCGGACGGGCGGCTCAACCCCCGGGCCGTGGTCGCGGCCCTGGAGCACGTCCTCCCGAAGGAGCGGTCGGTGGTGATGGACGGGGGTCACTTCATCGGCTGGGCCCCGATGTACCTGTCCGTGCCCGACCCCCAGGCCATGGTTTTGGTCGGCACCGCCTTCCAGTCCATCGGACTGGGCTTCGGCTCCGCGGCCGGGGTCTCGGTGGCCCGCCCGGAGCGCACCACCGTGTTCTTCTCCGGCGACGGCGGCGGGCTCATGGGCCTGGCCGATCTGGAGACCTTCCTCCGCGCCACCCGCCGCGGGGTGATCGTGGTGCTCAACGACTCGGCCTACGGCGCCGAGCTGCACCAGTACGCCTCCCAGGGCCTGGATCCCACCGCGATGCTCATCGACGAGGTCGACTTCGCCGCCGTGGGCCGGGCGATGGGCGCGGCCGGGACCAAGGCGCACACCCTCGCCGACCTCACCGCCCTGCAGGACTGGCTGGCCGGTCACGACGAGGGCGTCTTCGTCCTGGACGTGGCCATCTCCCAGCAGGTCGTCGCCGAGTTCATGACCGCCTCCCTCACCGCCGGGCGCCGACTCTGACCCCACCGGAGCCGGTGGCCCCCGCACGGATCCGACGGCCGGACCGGCCCTCCGGTCCGGCTCGACCGTCGCCATGACGTCCGCGCGCCGGCGCGGCCGCCCCGCCGGGAGGGCCCTGCGGGCGGTGGCTGATGCCGGCTGTTCACCGCCGGGCCGGTCCCGCACCGGCCGTGCTCGGTCGAGCCCGCGGCGGGGCCGTCACCGCGCTCGATGCCGACCACGCCCACGTGGAGGCCGGGTCCCCACGCGTGGCCTCGGACACCCCGGGAGCCCGGTCCGGACGGCCGCGCGCTCTGCCCCTGTCCCGGTTCCCCGGCTACTCTGGTGGCAGCGGGCAGAAAGGGTCAGATGGACGATCGGACGGTCGCCAGGACGCAGGCCAGGTTGATCCGCACCGCGCTGACGAGCACCGGGCTGGGTGCGCGCGACCTGTGGTTGCAGTACGTCCGCCTGGGCGGTGAGGTGGGAGAGCTGGAGCTCGACGCCTACCTGCACCACGCCCTGTACCTGCCGCCCCGGCACCGGGACAGCCTCGCGAGGGCCGCCAACCAGCTGGCGCCCGGCCACCGGGTCCCGTGCAGCCGTGATCTGCGCCCGGAGGAGTACCCGCCCGAGGTCTGACCGACCCGCCGGGGGGCCGAGAAGCCTACACGGCCCGCTCGGGCCGCGGAGCGGGCTTCTCGTGCTCCTTCTGCCACGGCCACCGCCCGCTGATCTCGAGCTCGAGGGACCAGCTCAGGAAGGTGCGCACGAGCACGATGAGCGCCAGCACCCCCACCGACTCGAACGTGGGGGTGATGGCGACGGTCTTGATGATGTCCGCGGCCACGAGCAGCTCCAGGCCCAGCAGGATCGAACGGCCGAGCCGCTGCCGGTAGCTCTCGTAGGTGTCGCGCTCACCGCCCCGGCGCCCCATCAGGTCCCGCGCGGCCAGGAGGCTGGCCACCACCGTGCCGATGACGATGGCGACGACACCGGCGACGTCGACGGCCTCTCCGACGAGCTCCATGGATTCCTGGAACGACATCCTGCACCTCCGGTGACTCCGGCGGGACGCGCCGGCTCGAGTCTGCGATGAGGGGGCCAGGATCTCACGGGACCGCCGTCATCCGGCGGCGACGGCCTCCTGGGCCGTGGTCCCCGGCGCGGTCCCCGGCGCGGGGCCTCGTTGCCGCGGGGGTCCGGGCGGGACCTCGCGCTCGGCCAGGACCCGGGCCGCTTCCGAGCCGGGCGCGGCGATGGTGTTCTGCAGGGCCCTCTTCAGCGCCCCCGGGTCCGTGCCGTCCACCACCGCGGCGATGTGCGAGTCCGGGCGGACGACCCACACGTCGGTGGGCTCCGGCCTCAGCGCCTCGGTGAGCTTGCCGGTGGTGTCGATGTCCGCGATGGCGTGCAGACGCAGCGGGGACTTGATGGCCGCGAGCGCCGTCTCGCGCACGAGCTCCTGGTCGACCTCCTCGCCGGTGAGCAGCAGGATCCCGTAGCGGGCGAGCTCGCGGACGCGGTCGGCCCGGACGCCCGGGACGGCGACCGGGACGTCCGGCAGCAGCACGCCGGGGACGGGGTCGGGGACCTCGCCCTTGGGCGGGCGCCCAGCGAAGGTCCGGGTGGGGTGTGGGGTGGTCAGCGGGGAGTCGACGTACCAGAAGGGCTCGGCCAGCCGGCCGGAGTCCACGTAGGTGGAGGCGGCCGGGTCCCCGAGGGCGCGTTCGAGCTTGGCGAGCCGGTCCTCCCACTGCTGGGCGTTGTGCGGGACGAGGAAGTCCATGGTGGCCTCGGTGACCTCGAGGTTCTCGATCGCCGCGGCCCGGCGCTCGAGGTCGTAGGACTCCAGCAGGGCCTCGTCGGCGTTGCCGCGCAGCACCGAGGTCAGCTTCCACGCGGCGTTCTCCGCGTCGGTCACCCCGGAGTTGAGCCCGCGGGCGCCGAACGGGGAGACGATGTGGGCGCAGTCCCCGGCCAGCAGCACCCGGCCCACCCGCATCCGGGAGGCCAGCCGGGCGTGGAAGCGGTAGACGGACTTCCAGACGATCTCGTAGTCGGTGTCCTCCCCGATGATCTGGCGGATCCTCGCGTCCAGGGCCCCGGAGGCCTCCTCGGCCTCCAGGTCGTAGTCGCCGGGGACCTGCCAGTCGATCCGGAAGGTCGAGTCCGGGCAGGGGTGGATGAGCACCTGCCGGCCGGGATTCCACTCGGGGTCGAAGTAGAACCGGCGTTCGGTGGCCCAGCCGGGGATGTCGGCGCGGATGTCGCAGATCAGGAACTTGTCCTCGAAGGAGCGGCCGTCGAAGGTGACGCCGAGCTGGTCGCGCAGCGCCCGCGCCTTGGAGCCCAGGGCGGCGATCGCGTAGTCGGCCACGATCTCGGCCTGCTCACCGTTGACGCAGGAGCACACCACGGTCACGGACTTAGCGTCCTGGTCGATCGAGACGATCTCGTGGCCCCAGACCTCCTCGATCAGCGGCTCGGCGGCGATCTTCTGTGCGAGCAGCTCCTCGGTGCGGGTCTGGGAGATGTTCACGAACGGCGGGAACGGGGACCGGCCCTTGTCCCGGAAGGGCTGGGCGAACAGTTCCTTCTCCCGGTAGAAGGTGCGCGCGGTGTCCCAGGTGACACCCTCGGCGGCGACCTGCTTGCCCACGCCCACGGCCTCCCAGATCTCCAGGACGTCGCGCTGCTGGCAGATGGCCTTGGACCCGATCGGGTCCCGCTCGGCGCGCGCGTCCAGGATCGTGACGGGAATGCCCCACCGTGCCAGCAGCAGTGCGGCGGTCTGGCCCACGGGCCCGTTGCCCAGCACCAGCACCTGGCCGGAATCAAAACGTCGCATGTCTCTTCCTCGGGTCGAGCGCGCCCGGGCCCTCCGCCGGTCGTGGGGGCCCGGGGCGCACAGAAAAAGGGGAACGGGGCCGGGACCCCGGCGGGACCGAGTCAGCCGTTCTGCAACTGGTCCCAGACCTGCCGGTCGCGCTCGGCCGTCCAGATCACGGGCCGCTCGATGCCGGAGAGCTCGTCCCACAGCCGGGAGACGTCGAAGGGCAGGCAGTGCTCGAAGATCGGCCAGTGGCCGAAGTCGTCGTAGAGGGCGGTGTGCACGGCCTCGAAGGCCTCCTTGAGGGTGCCACCGTTCTCCTGCACGGTCCCGACCTCCTCGATCATGACGTCCAGGAAGCGGCGGGTCTGCTCGATCGCCGCGTCCACGGCCTCCCGGCCCTTCGAGACCGCCCCGCGCCCGCCCACGAGCTGCTCCGCGCCCAGGGCCTTGACGGCGTCGAGGGTGTGGGAGGCCCAGTCGCGGTGGAAGGCGTCGCCGGTGTAGAGGGCCGCCTCGGCCTCGACGAGGTCCCCGGCGAAGAGGATCTTCTGCTGCGGCAGCCAGGCCACGATGTCGCCCTCGGTGTGCCCGCGGCCGAAGTGCTGGAGCACCAGGTCCCCGCGGTCCCCGCCGAGGTCGATGGTCAGCTTGTCCCGGAAGGTCACCGTGGGCCAGGTCAGGCCCGGGACGGTGTCCGCGCCCTTGGCCAGGCGCGGCATCCGGCCGAACTCGGAGGCCCAGTCCTCCTTTCCGCGCTCCACGATCAGGTCGTAGGTGTTCTCGTGGGCCACGATCGTCTCCGCGCCGAAGGCCGAGGCCCCGAGCACGCGCACCGCGTGGTAGTGGGAGAGCACCAGGTAGCGGATCGGCTTGTCGGTGTGCTTGCGCAGCTCCGCCAGCCACTCCGCGGCCACCACCGGGGTGGCCAGGGCCTCGAAGCAGACCAGGAAGTCCTCCCCCTCGATCGCCCCGATGTTGGGGTCGCCCTCGGCCGTGAGCGCGTAGACGCCCTCGGCCAGGACCTCGAGGGTCTTCTGCTTCTCGCCGAGGTCCGCCGAGGACGCGAACGACTTGGTGGTGCTCATGTGCCGTCTCCTTCGTGGGGCCCGTCCGGGCCCGGGTCGGGGACCGGGCGCGGCCCGCCCGGAATAGTCAAATGTTGTATTAGTTCCACGGTAACTCCCGGACGCCGATTTGTGAAGCAGGCCACAGCTCGTTGCGGCCGCGGGATCTGTTGACCCCGTGGGCGCACGCGTGGGATGGTTTGATGAACGATCGGTCAGTAAATTTGGGCGACGGCGCCCGGATGCCGGCCACTTCCCGTCGCGACAGGAGATCCCCCATGTCCCCAGCCCCTCAGGCCTTCCTCGTCGGAGGCGCGCGCACCCCGGTGGGCCGGTACGGCGGCGCGCTCTCCGGCGTGCGCCCCGACGACCTCGCCGCCCTCGTCGTCGGCCGCGCCGTGACCGACGCCGGGATCGACCCGCACGACGTCGACGAGGTCATCCTGGGCAACGCCAACGGCGCCGGCGAGGAGAACCGCAACATCGCCCGCATGGCCTGGCTGCTCGCCGGCTTCCCCGACACCGTCCCCGGCATCACGGTCAACCGGCTGTGCGCCTCGAGCCTGTCCGCCGTCATCATGGCCTCGCACATGATCAAGGCCGGGGCCGCGGACGTCGTCGTCGCCGGCGGCGTGGAGTCCATGTCCCGCGCCCCCTGGGTGATGGAGAAGCCCACGAAGGGCTTCGCCAAGCCGGGCGAGGTCTTCGACACGTCCATCGGCTGGCGGTTCACCAACCCCGAGTTCAAGAAGCACGACAAGATGACCTACTCGATGCCGGAGACGGCCGAGGAGGTCGCGGTCGTCGACGGGATCTCGCGCGAGGACGCAGACGCGTTCGCCGTGGCCTCCCACGAGAGGGCGATCGCCGCCATCGACGCCGGGCGCTTCGCCGACGAGATCGTGCCGGTGACCGTCAAGGGCCGCAAGGGCGCGGAGAGGGTCGTGGACACCGACGAGGGGCCCCGTCCGGGCACCACCATGGACGTGCTGGCCAAGCTGCGCCCCGTGGTGACGCACGGTTCGGTCGTCACCGCCGGCAACTCCTCCTCCCTCAACGACGGGGCCTCGGCGATCCTCGTGGTCTCGGAGCGGGCCGCGGAGAAGTACGGGCTGACGGCTCGGGCCCGGATCGTCGACGGTGCCTCGGCCGGGGTGGCCCCGGAGATCATGGGCCTCGGCCCCGTTCCCGCCACGCAGAAGGTCCTCGAACGCACCGGGTGGGGCATCGGCGACCTCGGCGCGGTCGAGCTCAACGAGGCCTTCGCCAGCCAGTCCCTGGCCTGCATCCGCCGCCTGGGCCTCGACGAGGGGATCGTGAACAACGACGGCGGGGCCATCGCCCTGGGCCACGCCCTGGGCTCCTCCGGCTCCCGGCTGGTCGTGACCCTGCTGGGCCGGATGGAGCGCGAGGGCGCGGAGCGCGGCCTCGCGACCATGTGCGTGGGCGTGGGCCAGGGCACCGCGATGCTCGTGGAGAAGCTCTGATGGTGGGCCCCAGCGAGATCCTCGGCGCGCAGTTCACCGCTCTGCGGCTCGAGGAGCGCGAGGACCGCCTGCACGTGGTCCTGGACCGCCCCGCCGTGCGCAACGCCATCGACGCGGCCATGGTCGAGGAGCTCCACATTGTGTGCGGCTACCTCGAGCAGCACCCCAAGATCCTGATCCTCTCGGGCACCGAGGTGAACGGCAAGGGCGTCTTCGCCTCCGGGGCGGACATCGCGCAGCTGCGCGAACGGCGCCGCGACGACGCCCTGGCCGGGATCAACTCCAGGATCTTCGACCGGATCCACCGGCTGCCCCTGCCCGTGATCGCCGCGGTGGACGGTTACGCCCTGGGCGGTGGCGCGGAGCTGGCCTACGCCGCGGACTTCCGCATCGCCACCCCGCAGCTGAAGATCGGCCAGCCCGAGACGAACCTGGGGATCATCGCCGCCGCCGGCGGGCTGTGGCGGCTCAAGGAACTGGTCGGGGAACCGATCGCCCTGGACATCCTGCTCGCCGGCCGGATCCTCGACGCGGACGAGGCCCTGGCCCTGCACCTCGTCACCGAGCTGCACGAGCCCGCCGAGCTGGTGGGAGCCGCGCACGCACTGGCCGACCGGATCGCCGCCCAGGACCCCCTGGCCGTGCGCATCTCCAAGCGGGTCTTCGCCGCCCCGCCGTCCGCCCACCCGCACATCGACGAGCTGGCCCAGGCCGTGCTCTTCGAGTCGCAGGCGAAGTTCGACCGCATGCAGGCCTTCCTGGACCGCAAGAAGAACAAGAAGTAGGAGCACCCGGACCATGACCGAGAAGCACGCGCTGGCCGTTCCCACCGTCGTCGGCGTCCTGGGCGGAGGCCGCATGGGGGCAGGCATCGCCCACGCCTTCCTGCTCGCCGGGGCGAGGGTGACCGTGGTGGAGCGGGACGGGCAGGCCGCCGAGGCCGCGCGGGAGCGGATCGAGCGGGACCTGGCCAAGTCCCTGGAGCGCGGGAGCGTGGACGGCAACCTGGACCAGTGGGCCGGGAACCTCACGGTCTCCCTCGACCACGCCGACCTCGCGCCGTGCGAGCTCGTCGTCGAGGCCGTCCCCGAGGTGTGGGACCTCAAGGTCTCGGCCCTGCAGGAGGTCGAGCGCCACCTGGGCCCGACGGCGTGGCTGGCCACCAACACCTCCTCGCTGTCCGTGGACGGGCTGGCCGAGCAACTGGGACGCCCCGAGCGGTTCTGCGGGCTGCACTTCTTCAACCCCGTGCCGGCCTCGAAGCTCGTGGAGGTCGTGAACTCGAAGCACACCGGAGAGGAGCTCAAGCGGCGCTCGGTGCAGTGGGTCGAGGGCCTCGGCAAGACCCCGGTGGTCGTCAACGACGCCCCCGGCTTCGCCTCCTCGCGGCTGGGCGTGGCGATCGCCCTCGAGGCGATCCGCATGGTCGAGGAGGGCGTGGCCTCGCCCGCCGACATCGACAACGCCATGGTGCTGGGCTACAAGTTCCCGGTCGGCCCGCTGGCCCTGACGGACATCGTGGGACTGGACGTGCGCCTGGGCATCGCCGAGTACCTCGAGTCGCAGCTCGGCCCGCGCTTCGCTCCCCCGCAGCTGATGCGGGACATGGTGGCCCGGGGCGAGCTCGGCCGCAAGACCGGCCGGGGCTTCTTCGCCTACGACCAGTGAGCACCCACCCACCCTCCGCCGAACCCATCGCTCCGGCCCGCCCTCCTCCGCGGGACCCATCGCTCCGGCCTGCACTCCTCCGCCGGGCTCACCGCTCCGCCCGAGACCGCATGATCGATGCCCGCATCATGCGCACCACCGGTGAGTTCGCGTGTGCCGGAGGGGTCGCGTGCGGGAGGAGTGCGTGCGCGGGAGAGGCTGCCGTCGGACGCGGGCCCTATGGTGGGGGCATGCACGCACAGCCCGGGCCCCCGCCACGTGGGACGGAGCGCTCAACGCCCGGCGCCTGGCGGGCGACGTGTGGCGGATGGGCCGCTCCGAGCGGCTGAGCCCCGCGGGGTGGCGCGCCGCGGCGGCGGACGGCGTGCGCACGGTCGTGGACCTGCGCAACGCGGACGAGAGGCGCCGCCGGCCCACGGACCCGGTCGACGAGCCGGCCGCCCGCGCCGGCATCACCGTGCTGCACCGCCCCACCGAGGACCCCGCTCACCCCCAGTTCCGGCTGGTGGGCACGCCCTATCTCAACCACCCGCACGGCTACCGCGACTACCTGCGGCTGTTCCCGGGATTCCTGGCGGAGGCGGTGCGAGCGGTGGCGGCCGCCGAGGGCGCCGTGGTCGTGCACTGCTCGGCCGGGCGCGACCGCACCGGGGTGCTCGCCCTGCTGCTCCTGGGCCTGACCGGAGCACCCCCGGAGCGCCTCGTCGCGGAGGACGAGGCCGCTGCACGCGGGATCAACGAGTGGCACCGCGTCTCCCCCGTCCCCCATCCGGTGGAGCGCCACCACCCCGAGGTCGAGTTCACCGCACTGCTCGCGGAGCGCCGCGCGGCCCTCGAGGAGCTGCTGACCGGCTTCGACGCCGAGCGCTGGCTCGTGGACGCCGGGCTGACGCCCGCGGAGCTGGCCGCGCTGCGCCGGCGGCTCGCCCACCCGTCCTGATCCGTCCCGGCCGGCCTCCCGGTCCGGCACCGGTCTAGCTCGCGGTCGGGGTCCCCGCCTGCCGCGGCTCGTCCTTGAGGAAGTTCGTGATCCGCACGGTGCACAGCCGGGCGCCGTCCTCGTGCTCGAGGACCACCTCGTGACACGTGAGGGACCGGCCGAGCTGCAGGGCGGTGGCCGTAGCGGTCACGGTGCCGGTACGGCAGGACCGGTGGTGGGTGGCGTTGACGTCCACGCCCACGGCGACCTTGCCCATCGTGGACGCGTGGATCACCGCGGCCCAGGAGCCCACGGCCTCGCCGAGGGCCACCATGGCGCCGCCGTGGAGCAGGCCCAGCGACTGGCGGTTGCCCTCGACGGGCATCGAGGCGACCACGCGCTCCGCCGACTCCTCGAGCACGGTGACGCCCATCTTCTCGTCGAGCTCGCCCAGGACGATGCGCCAGGTCTCATGGGACCCGGGCCTATGGGTATCGGACGTGGTCATGGCACTCCTCGGGAACTCTGCGTGAGGGGACCACCGTGGGGCAGTGGTCCCGGGGTGTGACGTAGGTTATCGTGGTCATAATACCGAACGATCGGTCAGGATGCGGGTGACGGACCACCCGCACGCACCCGAGCGAAAGGACCACGCACCGTGGCAGCACAGACCCGGACCATCCTCCCCAGCTACCTGAGCGGCCGGTGGTGGGCGCCGGAGAACCCGCAGAAGGTGACGGAGGTCGCCGACGCCTCGACCGGCGAGGTCGTGGCGCTCGTGTCCACGGACGGCATCGACATCGCCTCCGCCGTGGACCACGGCCGGACCGTGGGCCAGCGCTCCCTCGGGGAGCTCACCATCCACCAGCGCGCGCTCAAGCTCAAGGAGCTCGCCCAGTACCTCACCGAGCACAAGCAGGAGCTCTACGACGTCTCCTACTCCACCGGAGCCACTCTGAAGGACCACTTCTTCGACGTGGACGGCGGCATCGGCACCCTCTTCACGTTCTCCTCCAAGGGCCGGCGCGAGCTGCCCAACGCCAACGTCATCGTGGACGGCGCGGTGGAGCAGCTCTCCAAGGACGGGTCCTTCCTGGGCGAGCACATCTACACCCGCATGCCCGGCGTCGCCGTGCAGATCAACGCGTTCAACTTCCCGGTGTGGGGCATGCTCGAGAAGTTCGCCCCCGCGTTCCTCGCGGGCATGCCGACCGTGGTGAAGCCGGCCACGCCGACCGGCTACGTCACGGCCGCCTGCGTGCGCCTCATGCTCGACTCCGGCATCCTGCCCGAGGGCTCCCTCCAGCTGGTCTCCGGCTCCGCCCGGGACCTCCTCGACCACCTCGACTACCGCGACCACGTGGCCTTCACCGGCTCCGCCGACACCGCCCGGTCGCTGCGCCAGCACGACAACGTGATCAACGGCGGTGTGCGCTTCACCGCCGAGACGGACTCCCTCAACGCCGCGATCCTCGGCCCCGACGCCACCCCGGACACCCCGGAGTTCGAGGCGTTCGTGAAGGCGGTGTTCGTCGAGATCACGTCCAAGGCCGGGCAGAAGTGCACGGCCATCCGGCGCGTCATCGTCCCGCAGGAGCGCGTGGAGGACGTCGTGGCGGCCGTCGCCGAGCGCGTGCAGCAGCGCGTGGTCATCGGCGACCCCCGCACCGAGGGCGTCACCATGGGAGCCCTGGCCTCCAAGGAGCAGCAGGGCGAGGTGCGCAAGGCCGTGGAGCGCCTGGTCGCCGCCGGCGGCACCGTCCGCCTGGGCGGTCCGGACGCCCCCGTGGGGGACGCCGACACCGAGGCCGGCGCGTTCTTCCCCGTCACCGTGCTGTCCTTCGACGACCCGGACACCCCCGAGGTGCACTTCGTCGAGGCCTTCGGCCCCGTGACCTCCGTGCTGGGCTACAGCGACGTCGACGACGCCGTGCGGCTCGCAGCGCTCGGCGGCGGCTCGCTCGTGGCGACCGTGTGCACGAACGACGGCGCGACCGCCGCCCGGTTCACGGCCGGCATCGGCTCCCACCACGGGCGCGTGCACTTCCTCAACCGCCAGGACGCCCGCACCTCGACCGGCCACGGCTCCCCCATGCCGCACCTGGTCCACGGCGGCCCCGGCCGCGCCGGCGGCGGGGAGGAGCTGGGCGGCGTGCGCGGCGTCAAGCACTACATGCAGCGCACGGCGATCCAGGGACCCCCGGACATCCTCACGGCGGTGACCGGCGTGTGGCACCGGGGCGCGGCCGCGAACACCGTGACCCGCGAGGCCGTCGAGAACGGCACCGCCGAGCACCCGTTCCGCAAGTCCCTGGAGACCCTGCGGATCGGCGACCAGTTCGCCTCCGAGCTGCGCACCGTGACCCTCGAGGACATCGCCGAGTTCGCCGAGAAGACCGGCGACACCTTCTACGCGCACACCGACGAGGAGGCCGCCACGGCCAACCCGTTCTTCCCGCGCCGGGTGGCCCACGGCTACCTGCTGGTCTCCTGGGCCGCCGGTCTGTTCGTGGAGCCGGCCCCCGGACCCGTCCTGGCGAACTACGGGCTGGAGAACCTGCGCTTTCTCACGCCGGTGACCTACGACGACCGCATCCGCGTGACCCTCACCGCCAAGCAGGTCACCCCGCGGGTGACCGACGAGTACGGCGAGGTCTGCTGGGACGCGATCCTGCACAACCAGCACGACGAGGTCGTCGCCACCTACGACGTGCTGACCCTCGTCGCGAAGACCTGGCCCGCCGCCTGACCACCTGGCCGACTCGATGGTCCCCCGACCCCGCAGGGCCCCGGGTCCCGCAGGGCCCCGCTCGAGTCCCCAGCAACGGCGCGATCCCCCACGCAACGGCGTGGGGGATCGCGTACGCCCTGGGGACTCGACGGGCTGCCGACCCCAACGATGGGGACTCGATGGAGGACCGGCCGGCGGGTCAGGGGGCTCGCAGCCCCGAGAAGGCGAGCGCCACCACGGTGTCGGCCAGCCCGTCGTCGGTCTTCTCCGGGTCCGGCCGGTACCAGTCGACGATCGAGTTGATCATGCCCAGGAGCAGCCGTGAGGCGGAGCGGCCGCTGAGGTCGCGGCGCAGGTCCCCCTCCGCCTGGGCCTGCTCGATGAGCGCGCCCACCCGGCGGGTGACCGTGCGCCGGCGCTCGAGCGCCCGGGTCTCGACCTCCGAGTTGCCCCGCAGCCGCAGCAGCAGGGTCACGTACGGCATCTTCTCCACGAGCACGTGGACGGTCCCGCGGATCACCTGCTCGAGCCGCTCGACCGCCGGGGCGTCCGTCCGCTCGGCGGTGCCCAGGACCGCCTCGAGCGCGTCGAGGGCCCGGCTGAGCGCCTGCTTGAGGATCTCCTCCTTGGACTCCACGTGGTGGTAGATCGCGGACTTGGAGATCCCCAGGTGCTTGGACAGCGTGCCCATCGACGTGGCGTCGTAGCCGTGGACGTTGAAGACCTCCACGCACACGTCGAGCAGCGTCTCGCGGTCGTAGCCGGGCCGGCCACGGCGCGGGGCCGCGCCGTCCGGGGGAGCGGGCGCCGGTGCGTGCGTCATGGGGACCTCGATCCGGGTGGGGAGGGACAGGACAACGATCTTATGCCGGGACGGGCCCCCAGCGGTGTCGGGGGCCGGCCGCGGCACGCGGGTCGGCGCGGGACGTCACACGTCCTTGCGGTGGTCGTAGACGCGGCGCAGCTTGCCGGAGGACCGGGCGAGGGTTCCCGGCTCGGCGATCCGGATCGAGGCGGAGGAGCCGATCTTCGTCTTGATGGCGTGCAGGAGCTGCCGGCCGCCGGCCTCGGCGGCCTCGACGCTCACCTGCTCGCGCCGCTCGATGTTGATGGTCATCTGGTCCATCCGGTGCGGGCGGGTGATCTCGAGCGTGAAGTGCGGGCTCAGCTCGGGCACCTGCAGGGCGAGCTCCTCGATCTGGGAGGGGAACAGGTTGACCCCGCGCAGGATGATCATGTCGTCGGTGCGGCCCGTGATCCGGCCCATCCGGCGGTGCCCGGGCCGGTCCGTGCCCGGCAGCAGGCGGGTCAGGTCGTGGGTGCGGTAGCGGATGATGGGCAGGGCCTCCTTGGTGAGCGCCGTGAACACGAGCTCGCCGGGCCGGCCGGTCTCCTGGACCTCGTCCGTGAACGGGTCGATCACCTCGGGGCGGAAGTGGTCCTCCCAGATGTGGGAGCCGTCCTTGGACGCCGCGGACTCCCCGGCCACCCCGGGGCCCATCACCTCCGACAGACCGTAGATGTCGCACGCGTCGACGTCGAAGGCCGTCTCGATCTCGCGGCGCATCTGCTCGGTCCAGGGCTCGGCCCCGAGCACCGCGGTGCGCAGCGACGTCTCCCGCGGGTCCAGGCCGAGCTTCCTGAAGCCGTCGGCGATCGTCAGCAGGTACGTGGGGGTCGAGAGGACGGCCTGGGGCTCGAAGTCCCGGATCATCTGGACCTGCTTCTCGGTCTGCCCACCGGACATCGGGATCACGGCGCAGCCCAGGCGCTCGGCGCCGTAGTGGGCGCCGAGTCCGCCCGTGAACAGCCCGTAGCCGTATGCGTTGTGCACCTTGTCCCCGGGCCGTACGCCCGAGAGCCGGAAGCAGCGGGCCACGAGGCCCGCCCAGGTGTCGATGTCGTTCTGGGTGTAGGCCACCACGGTGGGCTGCCCGGTGGTGCCCGAGGAGGCGTGGATCCGCCGGACCTCGCTCATCGGCACCGCGAGGGACTTGAACGGGTACGCCTTCCGCAGGAACTCCTTGTCCGTGTACGGGAAGAGCCGCAGGTCCTCGAGCTCCCTGAAGTCACCGGGGTGCACGCCGTGGCCGTCGAAGAGCTCCGTGTAGGCGGGCACGTTCTCGTAGGCGTGGTGCAGGCTCCAGCGCAGCCGCTCGACCTGCAGGGACTCGATCTGGTCCCGGCTCATCATCTCCTCGGGGTCCGGCTGCGACCGGTCCGCGGGGGCGGGTGCGGGGGTGTAGGGGTTCTGGACGGAGCACTCGGTCATTGTCAGACTTCCTCGGGCTGCTGGGCGGGCTGCAGGACGGGCTGCGCGGCCGGGTCGCCGGCCGGCGGCTGCGCGGGCGTCGCCGCGCGGAGGGCGGGGTTCGGGATGGTGCGGCTGCGGCCGCGGAACTCGGCGATGAGCCGGCCCTCGGCCAGGACCTGGATGTCGTAGACGCCGCTGCGCCCCGCCTGGGCGCGCACGGTCCCCACGGCGGTGAGCTCCTGCCCGCGGTAGGCCGAGGCGAGGAAGTTGATGTCCACCCCCGCGGCCACCGTGATGGTGCTGCCGTCACCGGCGGGGTCGTTGCAGGCCAGGGCGAAGCAGGTGTCCGCGAAGGCGAAGACCATCCCGCCGTGGGCGATGCCGAAGCCGTTGAGCATCTCCTCCCGCAGCGTCATGCGGATCTGGGCGTGGCCGTACTCGGCACGGTCCACCGTGATGCCCATCCAGCGCGAGGTGTGGTCTCCCGCGAGGATCGGATGGCCCTGGGACATGTAACTCTCCTCACAGTTCACGACCGAATGTTCAGTAGACAATCCCACTCCGCCGCCCCTGTCAACCCGCGCCACCCGGCGGAGGGCGCGGGTTGACCCCGCTCGCCGCCTGTTGACGCCACCCCGGCGGACTTATATCCTGAACGAACGGTCAGTTAGTCGCATGCGGTCCCCCCGCACCGCGGCGCCATCTCGTCGGAAGAGGGACACCATGACTACGCAGAACACGGGACTCCACGCCGTGCCCGCCGCGGACGCGGCCGAGCAGGCGGAGCTGGACCGCGCGGGCGAGGAGCACTTCAACCGCATCATCGCCGAGGACTCCCGGATCGAGCCGCGCGACTGGATGCCCGCCGCCTACCGCAAGACGCTGGTGCGCCAGATCTCGCAGCACGCCCACTCCGAGATCATCGGCATGCAGCCGGAGGGGAACTGGATCTCCCGGGCGCCGTCCCTCAAGCGCAAGGCCATCCTCATGGCCAAGGTCCAGGACGAGGCCGGCCACGGCCTGTACCTCTACTCCGCCGCCGAGACCCTGGGCACCCCCCGCTCCGAGCTCAACCAGCAGCTGCTGGACGGCCGGGCCAAGTACTCCTCGATCTTCAACTACCCCGCCCGCACCTGGGCCGACATGGGCGCCATCGGCTGGCTCGTGGACGGCGCGGCGATCGCCAACCAGGTCCCGCTGTGCCGGGCCTCCTACGGCCCCTACGGCCGGGCCATGGTGCGCATCTGCAAGGAGGAGTCCTTCCACCAGCGCCAGGGCTGGGAGATCCTCTACGAGCTCTCCCACGGCACGCCCGCCCAGAAGCAGATGGCCCAGGACGCCGTGAACCGCTTCTACGGCCCCTCCCTGCAGATGTTCGGCCCTCCGGACGACGACTCGCCCAACTCGAAGCAGTCCATGTCCTGGAACATCAAGCGCTTCTCCAACGACGAGCTGCGCCAGCGCTTCGTGGACATGATCGTCGAGCAGGCCGCGGCCCTGGACCTGACCCTGCCGGACCCGGAGCTGAAGTGGAACGAGGAGCGCGGCCACTACGACTACGGCCCGCTGGACTGGGACGAGTTCAAGGCCGTCGTCGGCGGCCGCGGCCCGTGCAACCTCCAGCGCATGCAGCGCCGCCGCACCGCGCACGAGGACGGCGCCTGGGTCCGCGAGGCCGCCGCCGCCTACGCCCGCAAGACCGCCGCGGAGCGCGCCTCCGCCGAACTCATCGGAGCCTGAGCATGAGCGAGAACACCGTGAGCCCGATCGGCGCGCCCTCGGACGAGTGGCCCCTGTGGGAGGTGTTCGTGCGGTCCTCGCGCGGGCTCTCCCACGTCCACGCCGGATCCCTGCACGCCCCGGACGCCACCATGGCCGTGCGCAACGCCCGGGACCTCTACACCCGCCGCAACGAGGGGACCTCCGTGTGGGTCGTTCCCTCCGCGGCCATCACCGCCTCGGACCCCGACTCCAAGGGCGGGTTCTTCGAGTCCGCGCAGGGCAAGAGCTACCGCCACGCCACGTACTACACCAAGAGCGAAGGGGTGAAGCACCTGTGAGCTTCGCATCCCACGAGTCCGCGACCCGGATCAGCGCCGGCGAGGCGATCACCGCGGAGGACATTCAGGCCGGCGGCGCGAAGGCCCCCGAGGACGTGGCCCGCTACGCCCTGTACCTGGGCGACGACGCCCTGATGCTCGCCCAGCGCCTGGGCTGGTGGATCGCCCGGGCCCCGGAGCTCGAGGAGGACATCGCGCTGGCGAACATCGCCCTGGACCTGCTCGGGCACGCCCGCTTCCTCCTCACCTACGCGGGCACCGCGTGGGGGAAGACCGAGGACGACCTCGCCTACTTCCGCGACGAGGAGGAGTTCCGCTCCTGCCGGCTCGTGGAGCAGGAGAACGGCGACTTCGGGCAGACCATCGCCCGGCAGCTGATCTTCTCCTACTACCAGTACGAGCTCTACCGCCGCCTGGTCCGCTCCGCCGACCCGACGCTCGCGGCCGTCGCGGACAAGGCGCTCAAGGAGATCGAGTACCACCAGGACCACGCGAGCCAGTGGATCCTGCGCCTGGGCCTCGGCACGGAGGAGTCCAGGCGCCGCGTCCAGGCGGGCCTGTACTACATGTGGCCCTACGTGGACGAGCTGTTCCACGACGACGAGCTCATCGACTCCCTCGGGGACGTCGCCGTGCGCCCGTCCTCCCTGCGCGCCGACTTCGACCGGCGAATCACGGCGATCCTCGACGAGGCGGGGCTGTCGGTCCCCGAGGTCCTGGGCGCCTACGGCGGGGACCGCTCCGGGCAGTTCAGCGAGCAGCGGGGCCACATCCTCGCCGAGATGCAGGTGCTGGCCCGTCAGCACCCCGGCGCCACCTGGTGAGGAGACGATGACGATGACCGGGCACGAGCAGACGGGCCCCACCCGGGTGACCGGCCGGGAGCTGCGCCCCCGGGACGAGGCCGCCGGCCGCGTCTGGGACGTCGCCGCCGAGGTGAACGACCCGGAGATCCCCGTGCTCTCCATCGCCGATCTCGGCATCCTGCGGGACGCCCGGGTCGAGGGCGGGCGCGCCGTCGTCGTCATCACCCCGACCTACTCCGGATGCCCCGCGATGGAGACCATCACCACGGACGTCACCCGGGCGCTCAACGCGCAGGGCTACGACGACGTGCGGGTCGACCTCGTGCTGCAGCCGGCGTGGACCACGGACTGGATGAGCGAGGACGGCAGGCGCAAGCTCGACGAGTACGGCATCGCCCCGCCCAGCGGCCGGGCCGCCGCGGGCCCCGTCCGGCTGGGGCTCACCGTCAAGTGCCCGCGCTGCCACTCGCTGGACACCCGCGAGCTGACCCGCTTCGGCTCCACCGCCTGCAAGGCGCTCCACGTCTGCAACGAGTGCCTGGAACCCTTCGACTACTTCAAGGTGCACTGATGACCGAGATCACCGCCCCGGCCCGCCGCCGGGCCACGTTCAACACCCTGGAGGTCTCCCAGGTCCGCAAGCTCACCGCGGACTCCGTGGAGGTCGCCTTCGCGGTGCCCCCCGAGCTCGTGGACGACTACGACTACCTGCCCGGGCAGTACGTGGCGCTGCGCGCCCGGATCGACGGGCAGGAGGTCCGCCGGTCCTACTCGATCTGCGCGGAGCCGAAGCCGGGCGAGATCCGGGTGGCGATCAAGCAGGACATCGGCGGGGTGTTCTCCACCTGGGCCAACAGCTCCCTGAAGGCCGGCGACACGCTCGACGTCATGAACCCGCAGGGCGCGTTCACCTCCAAGCTCGGGCTCACCAGCATGAACGACCCCGAGAAGCTCGCCGCGGAGGAGGTCGCGAAGAACGCCTCGGTGCACCTCGTGGCCTTCGCCGCGGGCTCCGGGATCACCCCGATCATGGCGATCGCCAAGGCCGTGCTGCGCGCCTCCGAGTCCTCCACGTTCGACCTGGTCTACGCGAACCGCTCCGCCATGGAGGTGATGTTCGCCGAGGAGCTCGGGGACCTCAAGGACAAGTACCCGGCCCGCCTGGCGGTCCACCACGTGCTCTCCCGCGAGCAGCGGATCAGCCCGCTGATGTCCGGGCGGATCGACGCCGACAAGCTCCAGGACATCCTGGACGAGGTGCTCCAGGTGCACCGGACGGACGAATGGTTCCTGTGCGGGCCGTTCGAGCTCGTCCAGCTGTGCCGGGACACCCTCGCCGAGCGGGGCGTGCCGGAGGAGAAGATCCGCTTCGAGCTGTTCAGCACCGGCCGCCCCGAGGCCCCGCAGGGGCAGCAGGGACGCGTGGTCCCGGCGGACCCCTCGGGCGAGAGCTACGACATCACATTCAACCTGGACGGGCTCTCCTCTTCGACCAATTCCCCGAAGAACGCCCAGGAGACCGTCCTCAACGCCGCCCTGCGGGTCCGCCCCGACGTCCCGTTCGCGTGCGCCGGCGGGGTGTGCGGCACGTGCCGCGCGAAGGTCGTCTCCGGGGAGTTCGTGATGGAGGAGAACTACGCCCTCGAGAAGGACGAGATCGAGAAGGGCTACGTGCTCACCTGCCAGACCCGTCCCACCTCGGAGCGGCTCGTCGTCGACTTCGACGCCTGACCCGCCCGGCCCCGGGGCCCGGCACCTGCGCGGTGCCGGGTCCCGGGGCCGTTCCGCCCCGAGCCGTTCCGCCCCGAGCCGTCCAGGGCCGTCCCGCCCGGGCCGCGGCACGGGCCCCGGCCGCCCGGTCCCCGCAACAAGTCCCGCACCCAGTCCCCGAGCTCACCGAGGAGCAGCAGTGATCGACCTGACCATCGACGGATCCGTGGCCGAAGTGGTGCTGAACGCGCCCGAGCGGATGAACGCCCTGGACGAGGCCGCGCTGACCGAGCTCGGCGACGCCTACGCCGAGGCCGCACGAGCCGGCGTCCGGGCCCTCGTGCTGCGCGGCGAGGGCCGCGGCTTCTGCGCCGGCCGCGACATCTCCGCCGTGGACCCCGCCACCGACGACGCCCACGGCTACCTGGCCGGGAAGGTCACCCCGCTGCTGCGCGCCATGACCCGATTCCCCGCCCCCACCTTCGCCGCGGTGCAGGGCCCGTGCCTGGGCGTGGGGCTCGGCCTCGCGATCGCCACGGACGTGGTCTACGTCGCGGACAGCGCGAGGATCGGCTCCCCATTCGCCAGTCTGGGGGCGACACTGGACTCGGGCGGGCACGCCCTGTTCACCGAGCGGCTCGGCGCCCACCGGACCCTGGACCTCATCTACACGGCCGAGCTGATGAGCGGCCAGGAGGCCGTGCGCTCCGGCCTGTTCAGCCGCTCGGTGCCCGCCGGCGAGCTGCTCGAACTCACCCGGGCCAAGGCGGCGGCCGTGGCCGAGGGCGCGACCGGTGCGTTCCTGGCCTCCCGCGAGCTGGTGGCCCAGATCCGCGACGAGCGCCTGGGCCTGTGGGAGTCCGTGGACAACGAGAACCGGGTGCAGGGCGAGCTGTGCCGCAGCGCCGACTACGCCGAGGGCTTCGCCGCGTTCCAGCAGAAGCGCACGCCGCGGTTCACCGGGACGCGGGGCTGACCGGTCGGCACCGTCCCGCCGGGGGCCGTCCCGCCGGGGGCCGTCCCGTCGGCAACGGTGCCGCCGGGAACGGCGCCCACGGGGGCGGTGCCGGGAGCGAGCCCCCGGGCGGCAGGGGTTAAGCGGTCGGGGAACAGCCCGCCCGCTCCCCCGGCAGCCGGTTAATGTGGTGGGCATGACATCTACGGTGACCTCTTCGGTGTTCGACCTCTCCGGATTCGACCGCTCCGTCCGCCCCCAGGACGACCTCTACCGCCACGTCAACGGCTCGTGGCTGCGCGGGACCGAGATCCCCGACGACAAGCCGTCCGTGGGCGCCTTCATCGAGCTGCGGGACCAGGCGGAGGCCGCGGTGCGCGAGCTCATCACCCGGGCCCGGGCCGGGGACCCGGAGGCCGTCGAGTCCAAGATCGCGAACCTCTACGCGTCCTTCATGGACGAGGAGCGCATCGAGGCGCTCGGCGCCTCGCCCCTCGCCCCGGACCTCGCGGAGGTCGAGGCCGTGGCGGACGTGCCCGGGCTGGTGCGCCACCTGGGCCGGATGATCCGCCGCGGTGCGGGCGGGCTCGTCGGCGTGGACGTCGACGCGGACCCGGGCGACCCCGAGCGCCAGCTCGTGTTCGTGGGGCAGTCGGGGCTGGGCCTGCCCGACGAGGAGTACTACCGGGAGGACCAGCACGCCGAGATCCGCGGGAAGTACCTGGAGCACGTGCGGACCATGCTGTCCCTGGCCGGGTTCGAGGACGCCGAGGAGCAGGCCCGCGCGGTGATGGAGCTCGAGACCCGGATCGCCTCGCACCACTGGGACAAGGTCACGGTCCGCGACCTCACCAAGATGTACAACCCCATGGGCTTCGAGGAGCTCGCGGCCTCCACCACGGTCCTCGACTGGCGGCTCCTGGCCGAGGGCGCGGAGCTGCCCGTGACGGCGCTGCGCACCGTGGTCAACGCCCAGCCGTCCTTCTTCACCGGGGTCGAGGAGCTCCTCGTCGACGAGCTGCTGCCCGCGTGGCGGTCCTGGGCCCGCTGGCACCTGGTCTCCGCGCGCGCCTCCTACCTGTCCTCCGCGTTCGTCGAGGAGGACTTCGCCTTCTACGGCACCGTGCTCTCGGGGACCCCGCGGCTCAAGGACCGCTGGAAGCGCGGGGTCGAGCTCGTCAACGGGGTCCTCGGCGAGGCCGTGGGCGAACTCTACGTCGCGGCGCACTTCTCCCCCACCGCCAAGGAGCGGATGGACGAGCTCGTGGCCAACCTCCTGGAGGCCTACCGCGTCTCCATCACGGGCCTGGACTGGATGACCGAGGAGACCCGTCAGGAGGCGCTGAAGAAGCTCTCCCAGTTCACCCCGAAGATCGGCTACCCGGAGCTGTGGAAGGACTACTCCTCCCTGCGGATCGACCCCGAGGACCTGGTGGGCAACCGGGTCCGCACCACGGGGTTCCGGCTGGCCGAGCTGGTCCGGAAGGCCGGCAACCCGGTAGAGAAGCACGAGTGGCTCATGACCCCGCAGACGGTCAACGCGTACTACCACCCACTGCGCAACGAGATCGTCTTCCCGGCCGCGATCCTGCAGCCCCCGTTCTTCGACGAGGACGCCGACGACGCCGTGAACTACGGCGCGATCGGCTCCGTGATCGGCCACGAGATCGGCCACGGCTTCGACGACAAGGGCTCGACGTGCGACGGCGACGGCCGGCTGCGCAACTGGTGGACCGACGCCGACCGGCGGGCCTTCGAGGAGCGCACGGCGGAGCTGGTGCGCCAGTACGACCGCCTGGTCCCGGAGCAGCTGGCGGACGAGGGCACGCACGTCAACGGCGAGCTCACCCTGGGCGAGAACATCGGTGACCTGGGCGGGCTCACCATCGCCCACAAGGCGTGGCGGATGTCCCGCGAGACCGGCAGCGCCTTCGGCCCCGGGGAACTGATCGACGGCTACAGCCCCGAGCAGCGCCTCTTCCTGTCCTGGGCCTACGTGTGGCAGCAGAAGTCCCGCGACGAGGCGCTGCGCCACCGCATCGCCACCGACCCGCACTCCCCCAACGAGTTCCGGGCGAACCAGGTGGTGCGCAACGTCCCCGCCTTCTACGAGGCGTTCGGGGTCGCGGAGTCGGACGCGCTGTGGCTGCCGGAGGTGGAGCGCGTCAGCATCTGGTGACCCGGCGCGGCGGGCGCCCGGAGCGGCCGCCGTCCACGGGCGCTCCGGGTCCCGGCGGCCGGAAGGGTGCCGGCGGGCCGGTCAGGGCAGCGCGTAGTGGCCCGTCACGTGCACCACGGTGGCGTAGCCGGCCACGGCCAGCGCGGCCGAGAGCGGCACGAGCACGAGCACGGTGGTGTCCACCCTGCGCAGCGACTGCGGGGTGGCGGGGAACCGTGCGCTCACCAGCGGGACGAGCGTGCCCAGCAGCAGCAGGGCGAGCGGCACGAAGTAGCGGCCCTGCACCCCGTTGACGATCCCGGACTGCACGGGGGCGAAGCTCAGGTACAGCGTCCCGAAGACGGCCGCGACGTTGAGCAGCAGCACCACCGCGAACCAGACGACGACCCGGCGTGCGGCCCGGCCGCGGGGTCCGTGGAAGAAGGCCGCGCCCACGGCGACGAGCCAGCACACCGCGCCGACGAACGGCCCGTTGATGTTCCCGCCCGGCCCGTAGCCCATCTGCCCCACGACGCCTGCCGCGTACTGCCAGTCCAGGGTCAGGATCGTCCGCGCCGCCACGCCCAGGACGGCGACCGGCTCGCCGAGCACGAAGGCCAGCTGGTCGTCGGGGCGCACCATGTGCCGCTCCTCCGGGCCCCGGAGGATGCCCATCGCCTCGGTCGTGCCCGCGGCCAGCGACATCCACACCGCGAAGCCCAGCAGGGTCAGCAGCAGGCAGGCGGCCAGCACCAGCGCAGCCGCAACCGGCCGCCCCCCGGCGCGGCAGGGCAGCGGATACCGCCGCAGCGGGACCGCCAGCAGCAGCAGCGAGAGGATGACGTAGGTCGGCTTCATCAGCGGCAGGGCGCCCGCGCACGCGAGCACCGCCGCCAGCTCGAACCGGGAGAAGGGCTCCTCGGAGCGGTTCAGCACCGTGGCCCGCAGCACGAGCGCGACGAAGGTGAACACCACGGCGTTGGTCACGGAGTCGGCGGAGATCACCGCCGACTGGTAGAGCGCGGTGGGCACCAGCGCCACGCAGAACCCGACCCAGAGGAACCGGGAGTGCCGCAGGGCCCAGAGCCCCACCGCGACCACCGCCGTGTAGGAGAGCACCTGCAGGACGCGCATCAGGGCCCAGGTGCTGCCCACGCTGAGGTCTGCGGCGGTGCCGATCCGCGCCCCGAGCGCCGAGGGCAGATAGGGCACGGGCGAGTACGCCGCGGTGTTGGCGAACGAGGTCTGCACGTGCTCGTCCCCCAGGGGAGCCGCGAGCGCCTGCTCGCGGGCTTCGGACGGGACGAACAGGGGGTCGGAACCGCGCTCCTTCGTCCGGGGCGGTCCGCCGTGGCCGGACATGAGCGCCGCCGCGGCAGCCGGGACGGACCCGCCGTAGACCGGGTAGGGGCCGTCGTCCGGCAGCCGTTCGGGGGCGAAGCCCCCCTGGGAGACCTGGTAGGCGCGCTTGAAGTGGGAGCTCTCGTCCGGGCCCCAGGCCGCCGGCACCATGGCGGCGAAGACCGCCCCGAAGAGCAGGGACAGCCCCGCGAACAGGGCCACCACGCCGCGGGGGCGCAGGCTCGGGCGGTGGACGTGCTCGGGGGCCCGATCGGGCGCCAGGACAGCGGTGGCCACCTCAGCCCTCGTCCGCGGGCAGGAGCTCCCCGGGGCCGAAACGCCGGTTCGCGAGCACGGGCACGGTCTCCCGCACCTCGGCGATCCGCTCACGCGTCACGTCGGCGGACAGCACGGTCTCGTCCTCCCCGGCCTCGGCGACCACCACGCCGAGCGGGTCGAGGACCGCGGAGCGGCCCACCGTGTGCTCGGAGCAGGTGTCCGCGGCCGCGACCCAGACGGTGTTCTCGATCGCGCGGGCCTTGAGCAGCGCCTGCCAGTGGTCCACCTTGTGCTCGCCCGCGAACCAGGCGGCGGGCACCGTGAGCAGGTCCGCCCCGGCGTCGACCACGGCGCGGCAGATCTCGGGGAAGCGCAGGTCGTAGCAGGTGATCATGCCGACGGTGAGCTCCCCGATCCGCACCGCCGTGACGCCCTTGTCCCCCGGGCGGATCCGGTCGGACTCGCGGTGGCTGAAGGCGTCGTAGAGGTGGAGCTTGCGGTACGTGCCGAGGATCGCGCCGTGCGCGTCCACGGCCACGAGCGTGTTGTAGGGGCGCCCGTCGGCGGAGCCCTCGTAGCCGCCCGCGATCACGGCGAGCCCGGTCTCCGCGGCCAGGAAGGACAGCTGCTGGACGAACCCGGACCAGCCGCGCAGGACCAGTTCCTCGAAGTCCTCCCCGATGAGCCGCTCGGAGAACATGGCCTCCTCCGGGAACACGACCAGCTGCGCCGCGCCGGCCGCGGCCTGCTCGGCCAGCCGGCGCATGGTGCGCAGGTTCTCGGCCGTGTCGGCGGTGGGCGCGAACTGTCCGACGGCGATCTTCACGGGTGTCCTCCTCGACGGGTCGCGGCTGAGGCTTCCACTGTATCCGCGGCCGGCCCGCGCCGCGGACCGCACCTCGGCCCCGTGACAGGATGGGGACGATACGACCGGGCGAGCGAAGGGCAGGCGATGGGCGAGCGGTCCGAGACCCCGGGACGACGCCGGCTGAGCGACCGCGTGCTCGGTGACGGGGTCCCTCCCGACCCCCGGTTCACGCTGGCCAACGAACGCACGTTCCTCGCCTGGATCCGGACCGCGCTGGCGTTCCTGGCCGGCGGGATCGCCGTCGAGGCGTTCACCGCGGACCTGTTCGACGAGGGCATCCGGAAGTTCCTGGCGATCGTGCTGCTGGTGCTGAGCATGCTCGTCAGCGCGGGCGCCACGTTCCGCTGGATCGGGGTGGAGCGGAGCATGCGGCGCCAGGCCCCGCTGCCCCTGCCCCTGATCGCACCGGTGCTCGCGGTGGGCGGGGCGATCGCGGCGGGAGTGCTCGTCGTCGTCGTCCTGCAGGGCTGAGATGCCGCGCCCGCAGCCCCACCGCCCGCCGGGCCCCCCGCGGCCGCCGCACCGGGACCCCGGGCTGCAGCCGGAGCGGACCACCATGGCCTGGGGCCGGACCCTGCTGTCCTTCGTGGTCGTCTCGGCGGTCTTCCTGCGCTGGCTGCCGCACCACGGGCCGTTCGTGCTGGTGCTGTTCGGCCTGGCCGTCCTCACGGCGGCGGCCATCTACCTCACGCAGCGCCCCCGCTACGTCCGCAGCGCCCGCGGCATCGCCGAGGAGGGCACCGAACCGGAGGTCGGCGCCGTGCTGGCCACCGCGCTCGCCGTGCTCGCGCTCGGCGGCCTCGGCATCTGGGTGGTGCTGGTCCTCGTCTGACCCTCTGCACACGAGGTCCCACATGTCGACGACCGGGGCGCGCTCGGCCGCCGGCACGTGCCGCCCCGGCGGGAGTGGGAAGGGGTGGTCAGTCGATGAGGTCGCGCACCACGATGGTGTCGTCGCGGTCCGGGCCCACGCCGATCGCGGACATCCGGGTGCCGCTCATCGACTCGAGCGCCTCGACGTAGGCGCGGGCGTTCGCCGGCAGGTCCGCCAGGGTGCGGCAGCCGGTGATGTTCTCCTCCCAGCCGTCGAAGTACTCGAAGATCGGCTCGGCGTGGTGGAACTCGGTCTGGGTCATCGGCATCTCGTCGTGCCGGACGCCGTCGACGTCGTAGGCCACGCAGACCGGGATCCGGTCGATGCCGGTGAGGACGTCGAGCTTGGTGAGGAAGTAGTCGGTGAAGCCGTTGATCCGGGAGGCGTGGCGGGCCATCACGGCGTCGTACCAGCCGGTGCGGCGGGGACGGCCGGTGTTGACGCCGAACTCGCCGCCGGTGGTGCGCAGCCGCTCGCCCATCTCGTCGAAGAGCTCGGTGGGGAACGGACCGGCCCCCACACGGGTGGTGTAGGCCTTGATGATGCCGATGGCCCGGGTGATGCGGGTCGGCCCGATGCCCGAGCCCACGGACGCGCCGCCCGCGGTGGGGTTGGAGGACGTCACGAAGGGGTAGGTGCCGTGGTCCACGTCGAGGAAGGTCGCCTGACCGCCCTCCATGAGGACCACCCTGTCCTCGTCGAGCGCCTGGTTGAGCAGGTAGGTGGAGTCCACGATCATCGGGGCGAGCCGTTCGGCGAAGCCCAGGAAGTACTGCACGACCTCCTCGACGTCGATGTCCCGGCGGTTGTAGAGCTTGACCAGCAGCTCGTTCTTCTGCCGCAGCGCGCCCTCGATCTTCTGCCGCAGGATCGACTCGTCCAGGACGTCCTGGACGCGGATGCCGAGCCGGCCGACCTTGTCCATGTACGCGGGACCGATGCCGCGGCCCGTGGTGCCGATCGCACGCTTGCCGAGGAAGCGCTCCGTGACCTGGTCCATCGTCTGGTGGTACGGGGCCACCAGGTGGGCGTTCGCGGAGATCCGCAGCCGGGAGGTGTCCGCCCCGCGTGCCTCGAGACCGTCGATCTCCTCGAAGAGGGCCTGGGGATTGACGACGACGCCGTTGCCGATCACGGGAACGGCGTTGGGGCTCAGGATGCCCGCCGGCAGGAGCTTGAGCTCGAACTTGTCGCCGCCCACCACCACGGTGTGCCCGGCGTTGTTGCCGCCGTTGGGCTTGACCACGTAGTCCACGCGGCCGCCCAGCAGGTCGGTGGCCTTGCCCTTGCCCTCGTCGCCCCACTGGGCGCCGACGATCACGATTGCTGGCATTGAACGACTCTCCTGCCTGGAAGGAACGGGACTTCTCCCGCGGGACCCGGCGGAGGCGCGCACCGGCCGGGCACGACAACGCCCCTGCGCCGGCCCGCTCCCGTCCGCACGCCCGAGGCGGCGCGGCGCCGGCAGGAGAGGGCCCAGGGGCTCGTACCGTGCAAGTCTAGCGGTCCGTGGCCGGGGGCCCGCGCAGGCACGTACCCGCACCTGTGATGACGTGACACGAGCAAACCGACACGGTTGAATGGCCGGACAGGTAGTCCACATCTCGCCGGGGCCGTCGCCCGGGGACCCGGAGGACCCGGGCGTCCCGCGTCGCGCGCCAGGCGCTGAGCCGGTCGGAGGGCCGCAACGATGACACAGTCGACGACGACATGGTGGAACGGGACGACACGGTGGAACGGGACGACGCGATGGAGCAGGAAGCGGAGCGCGACGGCGGTGGGGGCCGTGGCGGCGATGGGGCTGCTGAGCGCCTGCGGGGGTTCCGGCTCCGAGGAGGAGGCGGGCAGCACCCTGTCCCAGGCCCAGGAGTCGGGCAGCATCACCGTGGGGTTCGCCGGTGAGGCTCCGTACAGCTTCGAGGAGAACGGGGAGCTGACGGGGGCCACCGTGGCCCTGCACCGCGAGATCTTCAGCGCGCTGGGGATCGACGACCTCGAAGGGGTCAACACCGAATTCGGTTCCCTCATCCCCGGGCTCACCGCGGACCGCTTCGACGCCGTCAGCGCCGGCATGTCGATCCTCCCGGAACGGTGCGAGCAGGCGGCCTTCAGCGACCCCGAGTTCATGTACACCACCGCGCTCATGGTCGCGGAGGGCAATCCGTACGGCCTGCAGACCCTCGACGACGTGGCCGCGAACCCGGACGTGCAGCTGGTCACCATGACCGGCGCCATCGAGTCCTCCTACGCGGACTCGCTCGGCATCGACAACCGGGAGGTCGGCGGCCCGCAGGACGGCATGGACGCCGTGGTCAACGGCCGGGCCGACGTCTTCGCCCTGACCGGCATCTCGCTCAACTGGATGGCCGAGAACAACCCCGACGCCCCGGTGGAGGTCACGGAGTCCTACGTCCAGGAGATCGACGGCGTGCCGCAGGTCGGCGCCGGCGGCACCGTGTTCCGCACCGAGGACGAGGAGCTGCTCCAGGCCTACAACGACGAGCTGCAGAAGATCGTCAGCGACGAGCAGCGCTACCTCGACATCGTGGGACCCTACGGGTTCACCGCGGCGGAGCGCCCGGACGGCTCCGTCACCACGCAGCAGCTGTGCGAGGGCGACCTCGCCGACGCCGGGACCCCGGAGCCCGCCCCGGCGGAGACCGGCACGTCCCAGCCCACGGCCGAGGACACCGCCGCCGCCCAGCCCACGGCGCAGGACACCGCCGCCGCCGAACCCACGGCCGAGCAGACCGCCACGGAGCCCGGCGAGTAGTCGTGGGCGAGAAGCTCGAGGCGCTGGCGGCGTTCCTGCCCCGGCTGCTCGACGGCGTGCTGGTCACGCTGCAGCTGACGCTGGGCGGGGCCGTCGGCGCCTTCGTCCTGGCGGTGGGGCTGGGGCTGCTCTCCCGCTCGGGGACCGCCGCCCTCCGGGTGCTGGCGCGCGTCGTCGTGGAGTTCTTCCGGGGCACGTCCCTGCTCGTGCAGCTGTTCTGGCTCTTCTTCGTCCTGCCCCTGCTGGGCGTGCGGCTGGATCCCATGACGGTGGGCATCCTCGCGCTGTCGCTGAACTTCGGCGCGTACGGGGCGGAGGTCGTCCGGGGCTCCATCGCCTCGGTGGACCGGGGCCAGTGGGAGGCCACGCACGCGCTCGGGATGTCCGGCGTGCACCGGATGCGCCGGATCATCTTCCCCCAGGCGTGGGCGCTCATGATCCCCTCCCTGGCGAACCTGCTGATCCAGCTGCTGAAGGGCACCGCGGTGGTCTCGTTCATCACGCTCAGCGACCTCACCTTCCGGGTGAACCAGCTGCGGCAGAGCACCGGTGACACCCTGTTCGCCTTCACCGTCGGGCTGGTCGTCTACTTCGTCCTCGCCTATGCCCTGACCCTGGGGATGAACGCCCTGGAGGTGCGCGCGAAGAACACGCTGGGCCGGGGTCCGTCCCTGCGCGAGATCTGGCGGCCCGCGCGCCCGAAGATCGCCGAGGCCGGGAGCGGGACGCCATGATCTGGAGCTGGGAACGCACGGTCGAGGCCATTCCCCTGCTGCTGGAGGGGTTCCGGATCACGCTCCTGGCCACGGTGCTCGGCACGGTCATCGCCGCGCTGCTCGGGCTGCTCATCGCGGTGCTCAAGCGGGTGCTGCCCACTCCCCTGCGGCTGGCCGTCCACTGGATCACCGAGTTCATCCGGATGACGCCGCTCGTGGTGCAGCTGCTGTTCGTCTACTACCTGCTCACCGATGTGACCGCCCTGGTCATCGGCATCGCGGTGATCGGCGTGCACTACTCCACCTACATGGCCGAGAGCTACCGGGCCGGGATCGACTCCGTGCCGAAGGGGCAGTGGGAGGCCACGCAGGCGCTGTCCCTGCCGGCGTCGCGGACCTGGCGCGCGGTGGTCCTGCCGCAGGCCCTCCGGGCCACGATCCCCTCGTTGGGCAACTACGCCGTGGCCATGTTCAAGGACACCCCGTTCCTGTTCGCCATCTCCGTGGTCGAGCTAGTCACCTCCGCCCAGCAGTTCGGGGCCCGCAACTTCGCCTACACGGAGGCGTTCACCCTGGCCGGGCTGATCTTCCTGCTGGCCAGTTACCCGACCTCCATCCTGATCCGCCGATTGGAGAAGCGCCTTGCCCACTACTGAGCACGGGGACGAGGTCCCCGGACAGCACTCCCCCCGAGACCCGGGTCCGCGGGCCGGAGGCCCCGGCCAGGTGCCCGCCGTGGAGTTCCGCGACGTCGTCAAGCGCTTCGGCGAGCACACCGTGCTCAACGGGCTGAACTTCACCGTCGACCGCGGTGAGCGGGTCACGCTGATCGGTCCCAGCGGATCGGGCAAGACCACCATCCTGCGGCTGCTGATGACCCTGGAGGACCTGACGGAGGGGTTCATCCTCGTGGGCGGTGAGCCGCTGACCCACGAGCTGCGCAACGGGCGGCGGGTGGAGCTGCCGGCCAAGCGGAAGAAGCAGATCACCCGCCGGATCGGCATGGTCTTCCAGCAGTTCAACCTGTTCCCCAACATGAGCGTGCTGGACAACATCACCGAGGCCCCCGTGCACGTGCTGGGGCTGAAGAAGTCCGAGGCGCAGGAGCGGGCCATGGGCCTGCTGAGGCAGGTGGGGCTCGAGGAGAAGGCCTCCGAGCACCCCTCGCGGCTCTCCGGCGGCCAGCAGCAGCGCGTGGCCATCGCCCGGGCGCTCGCCATGGACCCGGAGATCCTGCTCCTGGACGAGGTGACGTCCGCGCTCGACCCCGAGCTCGTGGACGACGTGCTCAACGTCCTGCGCGAGGTCGCGGAGACCACGGACATCACGATGCTCATCGTCACCCACGAGATGCAGTTCGCCCGCGACGTGTCGCACCGGGTGATGATGTTCGACGGCGGGCGGATCGTGGAGGACGGGGACCCCGAGGACATCTTCACCGCGCCGAAGAACGACCGGACGAAGACCTTCCTGCGGGCGATCCTCTGAGCCGTGCCCGGCGGGTCAGGGCCCGGGCGCCGGCCGGGGGATCAGCGGCTGCTCGGCCCGGGCCCGCAGCTGCTGCACCACCCAGGTGTTGCCGTCCGGGTCGCTGAAGCCGAAGAGCGTGCCGCCGTCCCGCTCGTCCACCACGGTGATCTCGCCCGCCGCCACGCCGCGGGAGAGCAGCTCCTCGCGCGCGGCCCGGGCGTCGGGGACCACCAGCTGCAGCCCGCGCAGCGACCCGGGGACCATCTCCCGGTGGGCGGGGAGGTCGCCGACCACGATCGAGCACCCCGACCCGGGCGGGGTGAGCTGGGCGATGTCCATCTGCTCCGTGGCCGTGCGGTGGTCCAGGCGGAAGCCGACCCCGTCCCGGTAGAACGTGATGGCGCGATCGATGTCCGCGACCGGCAGCAGGACCACCTCGAGCGTCCAGTCCACGGTCATGCTCCTTCCGGCGCGGGCCGCCCGGTCAGCAGCTCCTCCAGCCGCTCGTAGCCCTCGGCCATCCCGGACTCCATGCCGGTGGACAGGAACTGCTCGCGCGACTCGACGGACGGGTGGACCGACCGGCCCGTGAGCCGGCAGCGTCCGCCGGGCAGGTCCTCGAACGTCGAGTACTCGAGCGTGACCACGTCCGGCCAGCCCTCGAACTCGAACGTCTGGACGATGAGGGCGTCCGGCCGGACGGTGTGGAAGACGCCGCGGAAGGCGTACTCGTCACCGCCCTCCGCGCCGCGCTGGACGAACCGGTAGGACCCGCCGCTGCGGCAGTCGAAGCCGTCGATCCGGGTCTCGAGCCCGCGCGGGCCGATCCACTGCCGGTACAGCTCCGGGTCCGTGTGGGCGCGGAAGACCTCGGCCGCGGGGGCGTCGAACTCGCGGGAGTAGTCGACGCAGGGGACGCCCTCGGGCGCCGTGACGTGCAGGGGGTTGGGCATGACGTGCTCCTCGGTGGTGGACGGCTCAGCGGACCCGGGCGGCGAGCAGCTCCTCGAGCCGCTCGTAGCCGTCGGACAGCCCGCTCTCCATCCCGGAGCCGGCCATGCCGTCACGGGCCTCCTGGGAGGCGTGGACGGTGTGGCCGACCAGCCGGCACCGGCCGTCCCCGAGGTCCTCGAAGCGCAGGTACTCGAGCTCGACCACGTCCGGGTAGCCCCCGAACTCGAAGGTCTGGACCACGAGCTCGTTCTCGCGCACGGTGTGCAGGACGCCGCGGAACGCGTAGGAGACGCCGTCCGGGCCGGTGTGGTGGTACTCGTAGGCGCCGCCGGTGCGGAAGTCGTAGGAGTCGACCTCCACGTGCGTGCCGCGCGGCCCCAGCCACTCGCGCAGCAGGGCGGGATCGGCGTGCGCGCGGAAGACGTCGGCCACGGGGTGGTCGAACTCGCGCTCGAAGTCGATGAACGGGAGGCCGTCGGGGACGGTCAGGTGCAGAGGGTGTCCCATGGTTCAGTCCTGGGTGTGCTCGCCGCGCTCCGCGGCTCGGGTGTCGAGCACGGCGTCGAGGCGGCGGAACTGCTCCTCCCGGACCAGCCGGTACCGGTCGATCCATGCGGTGAGCGCCTCGAGCCGTGCGGGGTCCAGATGGACGGGCCGGCGCTGGGCGTCACGGGTGCGCGTGACGAGCTGCGCCTGCTCGAGAACCTGGATGTGCTTCGAGATCGCCTGCATGGAGATCGCGAAGGGTTCCGCCAGTTCGGTGACCGTGGCCGGTCCGCGGCTGAGCCGGGCGACGATGCGGCGGCGGACCGGGTCGGCGAGGGCCAGGAAGGCCTTGTCGAGGAGGTCGTCGTCGCCGAGGTCCACGGTGTTTGTCAACTGATTCCTTGATCAACCTGTTGGTTGTTAAAGGCTAGGTCTCCCGCGCTGCCCCGGCAAGGTCCGAGACCGGATCGTGACGGACGGGTCCCCTGCCGGGCTCCGCGGGCTCAGAGGGCTCCGCGGCCTCCGAGGGCTCCGCGGGGAGCTGCGGCGCGCCGGGTCCGGTGCGCGGCCGCACGGCGGCGGCCAGACAGGCCGCCGTGACGACGGCCAGTGCGGCCGCCACCCCGCGGTTGACGAAGAACGCGTGGATCTGGGAGTGGTTGCTGAGCACCGTGTACCAGAGGGGCACGGCCAGGGCGGGCAGGCCCAGCACGGCAGCGAGTGCCCACCGGGCCGGGCCTCCACGGCGCAGCGCCAGGGCCAGGCCCGCGCCCGCCGCGAGCAGGCAGCCGGCCAGCACGAGCCCCGAGGTGGGCACGACCTCCCACCAGTAGGCGAGGTTGCGGCGCACGCCCGCGCCGAACGCCTCGGAGACGCCCGCGTGGTCGCCCCCGGTGCGGTTCCCCACGTTTCGGCGGACCACCTCCAGCGTGGCCGGGACGCCCAGGAAGGCGGCGGCGAAGACCCACCGGGCGAGCCACGTGAGAGCGAAGGCCGCCGGCCAGACCAAGCCGCTCACGACCACGGCCGCGACGGTCCCCCGCAGCGCCCCGGTGCGGCACCAGACCACCGCGCCCACCACGAACGAGGACATCGCCCAGGGCACGGCGGGGGTCGTGAGGAGGTCGACGAAGCAGAACAGCGCCGCGCCCAGCGCCACCCCCGCGTACGCGGTCCGCGGCGAGCGCCCCGCCCCGAGCGCGGCGAGGACCACCGACAGGAAGATGAAGGCGATGGAGATCGACTGGCTGAAGGACGTCGAGGGCGTGGACAGCAGGTTGGTCCCCACCAGGTAGGGCAGGGTCAGGGCCAAGGCCACGGCGGCGGAGGTCCGGGCGCGGACCGCGAGGAACGCCCCGCCCAGGGCGAGCACCATGAGGGTGCCCGAGACGATCCGCAGGCCCTCCAGGCCGGTCAGCGCCAGCACGGGGCGGGTGAGCACGGTGTAGCCCGCCCAGTACTTGTAGTAGTCGTTGTCGGTGAGCACGGCCCCCTCGGACAGGGCCCGCAGCTGCTCCGGGCCGCCGCCGCAGGTGGCGAGCCGGGGCATCCGGACCGCCCGGCTGAACGCCGACTCCTCCGGGGACGCGCCCAGGCCCGTGCCGGCCACGACGCATTCGGTGAAGGTGTCCGCGGGGCCGCCCATCCGGTCGATCGTCCCGTGGGGGCCGTAGGTGCCGTCCTCGACCGCCGCCAGCAGGTGCTCGACGATGGGCCGGTCCGGCACCGCCTGGCCCGCCGTCAGCAGCCCGAACAGGGCGAACTGCAGGACCACGAGCATCCCCAGCCCCTGGGCCCAGGGCAGCAGGGGGAGCAGACGGGACCGCGGCCCCTCCCGCCCCGCACTCACGGCAGCTGCCGCCGCTGCTCCGCGCCGTGGGACCCCGCCCGGTACGGCACGTCCCCGCCGCTCCACGGGGGCGCCGGCTGCCGCAGGTAGAACAGCCGGGAGGCCTCCCGGCGGATCTTGGCCTGGCCGCTCAGCAGCACGCCCATGAGCAGGAACACCCCGGCCAGGATCACCAGGGAAGCGGCCAGGAACGCGGTCGGGAAGCGCGGGACGAGGCCGGTGCTCGCGAACTCCGCGACCACGGGCAGGCCGAGGGCCAGCCCCAGCACGAACAGCGCCAGCGAGAAGGCCCCGGTGACGAGGAACGGGCGCTCGTGGAAGAGCAGCTGCCCGAAGACGCCCAGGATCCGGAAGCCGTCGTGATAGGTCCGCAGCTTGCTCTCGCTGCCCTCCGCCCGGTCGCGGAAGCCGACGGCGACCTCGGCCTGGGGCATCCGCGCGTTGACGGCGTGCACGGTCAGCTCCGTCTCGATCTCGAAGCCCCGGGAGAGACCGGGGAAGGACTTGACGAAGCGGCGCGAGAAGACCCGGTAGCCGCTGAACATGTCCGAGACCTTCCGCCGGAAGGCGAAGGTGACGAGCGCGTTGAAGAACCTGTTGCCGGACTCGTGCCCCGACCGGTAGGCGGTGCTGGTGACCTGCCGGCGCACGCCGACCACGTGGTCGTAGGGCCCGGCCAGCAGCGTCTCGATCAGGGTGGGGACATCGGCCACGTCGTAGGTGTCGTCGCCGTCGATGAGCACGTAGACGTCGGCGTCGAGGTCCGCGAAGGCGCGCCGGACCACGTTGCCCTTGCCCTTCTCCTCCTCACGCCGCACGTGCGCCCCCGCACGCCGCGCGGCCTCGGCGGTGCCGTCGGTCGAGCAGTTGTCGTAGACGTGCACCTCGATGCCGGGCACCGCGGCGAGCAGGTCGGTCACGACCCGTGCCACGGCCGCCTCCTCGTTGTGGCAGGGCACGACGGCGACGATGCGGGGGGTGGAGAGCATGGGCACTCGCTCCTGCGGTGGCGGGCGGGGATGGCTCGTCCATTATGACGAGCGCGCGCGGGGCGCAGGCCTGCGCTCCGCCGCCCGTGCGTCGCCGCGCGTCCGTGTTGCGCCCTGTGACGTCGCGGTCGTCACAGTCGGCGCACCGGCGTCTTCTGGGCGCCGGCACTTGGCAGCACGGCGGGGCAGCCGGTGGAATGGGGTCTGCATCTATCCAGAGCGGCTGAGAGACCTGGCTCGTCGACGCCGCAGCAACCATCCGCGCCCCGCCACGGGGCGCGGAACGGTGCTCCCGCCAGGACCGATGGAGCTGTCGCAGCCTCCCGGGTCCACCCCGGGACGGCTGCTGCCCTCCCTCGGGGTGACCCTTGGAGGAAGAACGTGACACCACGCCCGATCGCCCGGCCGGCGCCGCCGTCCCTGTCCTACGAGCTCTATCCACCGCGCAGCGCGGCGAGCGCCGACACGCTGCTGCGGACCATCGAGGCGCTCGAGTCCACCCGCCCCGATCACGTCTCGGTGACGTACAGCGGGGACGAGCAGCGCCGGGACAGCTCCCTCGCCCTGCTCGACCACCTGCTGGCGCGCACGAGCCTGCGGCCCCTGGCGCACCTGACGTGCGTCGGCAGCACCCGGGCCGAACTGGAGCGGACCGTGGCCACGCTGGTCCGCCGCGGCGTCCGCGGCGTCCTGGCCCTGCGCGGGGACCTGGACCCGGGGGCGGAGCCGGGCGAGCTGCGGCACGCCGGGGAGCTCGTGGAGCTCGTGCGCGAGGTCGAGCAGCGCCACACGGCGGCCCTGGCGGCCGGCCGGCTCGCCGTGGGCGTGGCCGCGTACCCGACCCGGCACCCGGAGTCGCCCTCGTTCCGCCACGACGTCGAGGTGCTGCTGGCCAAGCAGCGCTCCGGGGCGGACTTCGCGATCACGCAGGTCTACTTCCGCCCGCAGCGCTACGAGCGACTGGTCGCGGCGGCACGGGCGGCCGGGGTGACCATCCCGATCGTCCCGGGGATCATGCCGGTCACCGACCCGCGGCGGCTGCGGACGCTGTGCCGGCTGGCCGGCCTGGCGCCCCACCCGGGTCTGGCCGCCGCGCTGGAGGACGCGCCCGGTCCCGTCGAGCGGCACCGGGCCGGGGTGGCCTTCGCGGCGCGGCTGGCCCGGGCCGCTCTGGACGCCGGTGCCCCCGGCCTGCACCTCTACACCTTCAACGAGCACCGGGCCGTGCTCGACCTGCTCGAGCACGTGGACCTCCCGCGCGTCCCGCACGTGCCCGTCCCGCTCGACGAGCTGCTGCTCCCCGCCTGAGCACGCGCTGCCCCACCGTTCCGCACGACCTCTCGACACCTCTTCAGGAGATTTTCATGACCACTGTCCCGTTCCCCGCCGCCACCATCACCGGCTACCCCCGGATCGGCCGCCGCCGCGAGCTGAAGAAGGCCCTCGAGGCCTACTGGGCCGGGCGCTCGACCCGCGAGGAGCTCGAGTCGGCGGCCGCCGACCTGCAGCTGGCGACCTACCGCCGGCTCGTGGAGCTGGGCCTCGGGGCCCAGGACTCCTCCCTGCCCGCGGCCTTCCCCCTCTACGACCAGGTCCTGGACACCACCGTGGCCCTCGGGGCGGTCCCGTCCCGCTTCGCCGACCTCGCCGACGCCGAGGGCCGGCTCGACCTGGACGCGAGCTTCGTGCTCGCCCGCGGCGACGCCGGGCGCGCTCCGCTGGAGCTGACCAAGTGGTTCGACACCAACTACCACTACCTCGTGCCCGAGATCGGCCCGCGGACCCCGTTCCGCGCCACCGCGGACCGGCTGGTGGCCGACGTCCGCCGCGCCGCCGCGCACGGCTTCACCGTCCGGCCGGTCCTCGTGGGCCCCGCGTCCTTCCTCCTGCTCGCCAAGGCCGACGACGACGCCCCCGCGGGCTTCGACCCGCTGCAGCGGCTCCCCGAGCTGCTGCCCGTGTACGCGGAGCTGCTGCAGGAGCTCGCCGCGGCCGGCGCGGACTGGGTGCAGCTGGAGGAGCCGGCTCTCGTGGCGGACCAGCACGTCCCCGCCGAGCAGCTCGCCTCGGCCGTGTGGGACGCCTACACGGCCCTGACCGCCGTGGCCGGGCGCCCGCAGCTGTTCGTCACCACCTCCTACGGCTCCCCCGGGCCGCTGCTGCACCCGCTGGCCTGCTCCGGGGTGGAGGCCCTGCACCTGGACCTCGTCAAGGGCGCGACCCCGGCACCCGAGGAGCTGGAGTTCTTCCGGGGCGAGGACTCCGCCGTGCTCGTGGCCGGCGCCGTGGACGGGCACAACGTGTGGCGGGCCGACCTGGCCGGCGGGCTCGACCGGCTCGCGGAGCTGGCCCGCGGCGGCGCCCAGGTGTCCGTGGCCTCCTCCACGTCCCTGTTCCACGTCCCGCACGACGTGGCCGAGGAGACCCGGCTGGACCCGCAGCTGCGGAGCTGGCTGGCCTTCGCCGATCAGAAGGTCGGCGAGATCGTCACCCTGGCCCGCGGTCTCGCCGCCGGGGCGGAGGCGGTGGCGGGGCAGCTGGCCGAGGCGGCCGAGGCCCGCCGCACCCGGCAGGACGCGGCGGGGGTCCGGGACGCGGCCGTCCGCGAGCGCGCCGGCTCGCTGACGGCCGCGGACATCGAGCGGGCGGACGCGGCGGTCCGCCGGGCCGCGCAGGAGGGCCGGTCCTTCACGGCGTCCGGGCCCCTGCCCCCGCTGCCCACCACCACCACCGGCTCCTTCCCCCAGACCGCCGAGGTCCGGGCCGCCCGCGCCCGGCACCGCGCCGGCGCCCTCACGGACGCCGAGTACGACGCCTTCCTGCGGGAGGAGATCGAGCGGGTCGTGCGGCTGCAGGAGGAGCTGGGCCTGGACGTGCTGGTGCACGGCGAGGCCGAGCGCAACGACATGGTCCAGTACTTCGCCGAGCACCTCGACGGCTTCGCGACCACCGTCCACGGCTGGGTGCAGTCCTACGGCTCCCGCTGCACCCGCCCGTCGATCCTGTGGGGCGACGTCAGCCGACAGGGCGAGGGCCTGCGCGGCGAGGCGTTCACGGTCCCGTGGATCCGGCACGCCCAGTCCCTCACCGACCGCCCGGTCAAGGGCATGCTGACGGGCCCGGTGACGATCCTCGCGTGGTCCTTCGTGCGCGACGACCAGCCGCTCGGGGAGACGGCGAACCAGGTGGCGCTCGCGCTGCGGGACGAGGTCGCGGACCTCGAGGCCGCCGGGATCGGGATCATCCAGGTGGACGAGCCGGCGCTGCGGGAGCTCCTGCCGCTGCGCCGGGCGGACCAGCCCGCCTACCTCGGCTGGTCGGTGGACGCGTTCCGGCTGGCCACCTCGGGGGTCCGGGACGAGACCCAGATCCACACCCACCTGTGCTACTCCGAGTTCGGCGAGGTGGTCGGGGCGATCGACGGCTTGGACGCCGACGTCACGAGCATCGAGGCGGCCCGGTCCCGGATGGAGGTGCTGACCGACCTCGAGGCCGCCGGCTTCTCCCGGGGCATCGGGCCGGGCGTGTGGGACATCCACTCCCCGCGCGTGCCCTCCCAGGAGGAGATCGAGCAGCTGCTCGAGCGGGCCCTCGAGCACGTCCCGGCGCGGACCCTGTGGGTCAACCCGGACTGCGGCCTGAAGACCCGCGGCTACGAGGAGACGAAGGCGTCGCTGGAGCACCTCGTGGCGGCGGCCCGGACCGCGCGCGAGCGGGTGGCGCAGCCGGCGGGCCGGCCGCTGATCGTCCAGCACGGCACGCGCGGCTGACCCCGGGCGCACCGGCCGGTCCGCCGGAGCCCGCGTGACCACGGAGCCCTGTGGTCACGCGGGCTCCCGCAGGTCAGGGGGCGGCGGCGTGGTCGCCGGCCCGGCTGCTCCGCGCGGCCAGCCGGGCGAAGGGCCCGTCCGCCGAGCGCAGCTCCCCCGGCGCGCCCCGTTCGACGATGCGGCCGCCCTGGAGGACCACCACCTGGTCGGCGTTCTCGACCGTGGAGAGCCGGTGGGCGATGGTCAGGGTGGTGCGGCCGGCCGCCAGCCGGTCGAGGGCCTCCTGGACCTGGGCCTCGGTGGTGTTGTCCAGGGCGCTGGTGGCCTCGTCGAGGACCAGCACGGGCGGATTGCGCAGCACGGTCCGGGCGATGGCCAGGCGCTGCTGCTCCCCGCCGGAGAAGCGGTGGCCGCGGGCGCCGACCACGGTGTCCAGCCCGTCCGGCAGCCCGGCGACGGTGTCGGCGATGCGCGCGGTGCCCAGGGCGCGCCACAGCTCGGCGTCGGAGGCGCCCGGATCGGCGAGCAGGAGGTTCGCGCGCACCGTGGCGTGCACCAGGTAGGTCTCCTGGGAGACGACGCCCACGATCCGGGCCAGGTCCGCCGGCTCGATGTCCCGCACGTCGACGCCGTCGATGCGCACGCGGCCGCGGGTGACGTCGTTGAGCCGCGGCAGCAGGGAGCCGAGGGTGCTCTTGCCCGAGCCGGTGGGCCCGACCACCGCCGTGGTGGTGCCCGGCGGCAGCACCAGGTCGAGGTCCCGCAGGACGTCCGCCCCGTCGTCGTAGGCGTAGCGCACGCCCTCGAACCGGACCTCGCCGCGCACGCCGGCGGGATCCATCCGCACGGGCGCGGCGGGCGGGACGATCTGGGGCTCGAGGTCGAGGTACTCGAAGATCCTGCTGAAGAAGGCCAGCGCGGACACCCACTGCACGCCGATGTTCAGCAGGCCCATCACGGGCCGGAAGATGGTTCCCTGCAGGGCCGTGAACGCCACCAGGGTGCCGATGGTCATCCCCCCGCTGGTGGCCGGGAAGCCGGCGGCCAGGTAGATCACGGCGGGGATCGCGGCGAAGACGATCTGCATGGTGGCCATCCGCCACCGTCCGGCCAGCTGGCTGCGCAGCTCCAGGCCCACGAGCCGGTCGGAGCGCTCGGTGAAGCGGTCCGCGTCCCGCGGGGTGGTGCCCAGGGTCTTGGCGAGCCGGACCCCCGAGACGGACAGCCCCTCCTCGACCTGGGTGTGCAGCGCGGCGAGCTCCCGCTGGCGCTCGTCGGTGACGTCCCGGCGGATCAGGGCCACGCGGCGGGAGAGCCAGACCGCCGGTGGCAGCACCACCAGGGACACGAGGCTCATCGCCGGGGACAGCGCCACCATGGCCGCGGCCGTGGCCACGGCGGTGGTGAGATTGGACGCCACGCCCGTGGCGGAGCTGGTGACCACGGACTGCATCCCGGCGATGTCGTGTGTGAGCCGCGACTGCACCTCCCCGCCCCGGGTCCGGGTGAAGAAGCCCAGCGACTGGGCCTGCAGGTGGGTGAAGAGCTGCACGCGCAGCGCGTGCATGACCTGCTGGCCCATGGCGGTGGCCATCCAGGTCTGGACCACGCCGATCACGGAGGTCAGCGCCGCGACGCCGACCATCGAGGCGGTCAGCGCCAGCAGCAGACGGGTGTCGCCGCTGGGCAGGGCGTCGTCGATGACGCCGCGGACCAGGAACGGCTGGGCGAGGTTGACGACCGAGGACGCGGTGATGAGCACGACGACGAGCACGATCGTGCCGCGGTGCGGGGCGAACAGCGCCGCGATCCGGCGCGGGCTGACGGGGTGGCGGGCGAGCTGCCTGCGGTCCGCGGGGTCCGGGCGGGCGGTGCGGGCGCCTCCGGCACCGGGCGGACCGGCCGGGGCGTCGCCGCCGTCGTGCGCCGGGGTGCGGACGCGGCCGGTGCGGTGGGTCGTCGCCATGGGATCCTCCTCGGGAACTATTAAGGAGGTTACCTCTCTATGAGGTAACCCGCAATGGGGATAGGATGACGCCATGCCCTACGACGACCCCGATCCGGCCCGCCTGGGGGACCTGCTGCACGCCGTCTTCCGCCGGCTGCGCCGCCGCTGGGCCGAGCAGCTGGCCCCCTTCGGGCTGACCCCGCACCAGTTCCGGGCGCTCGACGCCCTCGCCGGGCGCCCCGGCGGGCGGGGGCACGGCCCGGACGGGAACTGCCGCCACGGCGGCGGGTCCGGCAGCCTGCGCGTGAAGGACCTGGCCGACGCCCTGCGCATCGCCCCCCGGTCCGCCACGGAGGTGGTGGACCTGCTCGAGCACAAGGAGCTCGTGGAACGGGTGCCGGACCCCTCCGACCGGCGCGCCACGCTGGTGGCGCTGACGCCCCGGGGCGCCGCCCTGCGCGAGCAGGTCCGGGCGGACCGGCGCCGGGGGTCCGAGGAGTACTTCTCGCGGCTGGCCCCCGAGGACCGGGTCGAGCTGGAGCGGCTGCTCCGCCTGCTCACGGCGGACGGCCCCGCGCCGGACTGACTCGGGCGCGGGGTCGTCCGGCGGGACGCCCGCGGGCGCTCAGCCCAGCTGCGCCGGCAGGTCCGCGAAGGCCTGCGCCACCCCGGCGTGCCGGATCCGACCGGCGGCCGTGTTGAGCCCGGCCGCGAACTCCGGGTCGGCCGCCAGGGCCTGCTCCGGGCCGCGGGCCAGCCGCCGCAGATAGGGCGTGGTGGCGTTGGCGAGGGCCCGGGTCGCGGTGCGCGGCACCGCGCCGGGCATGTTCGCCACGCAGTAGTGGGTGATGCCGTCCACCTCGAACGTCGGGTCGTCGTAGGTGGTCGGGCGGGAGGTCTCGAAGCACCCGCCCTGGTCGATGGCGACGTCCACGAGCAGGGCGTGGTCGTGCAGGATCCCGAGGTGCTCGCGGCGCACGAGCTTGGGCGCCGCCGCCCCGGGGACGAGCACCGCCCCGATCACCACGTCCGCCCCGGAGATCTCGTCCTCGAGCACGTGCTCGTCGCTCATGAGCACGCGGGCCCGGTGCCCGAGCAGGTCGGTGAGCTCGCGGATCCGGGCGCCGTTGGCGTCCAGCACCGTGACGTCGGCCATCAGGCCCGAGGCCATCAGGGCGGCCTGGGTGCCCACGGCCCCGCCGCCGATCACCACCACCTTGGCCGCGGCGACGCCGGGGACCCCGCCCATCAGCAGCCCGGGGCCGCCGGCGTTGGACTGCAGGTGGTGGGCGGCGGACTGCGCGGCGAGCCGGCCCGCGATCTCGGACATCGGCTGGAGCAGGGGCAGGATCCGGCCGGCGCGCACGGTCTCGAAGGCCACGGCGGTGGTGCCCGCCGCGAGCAGCGCCTCGGTCAGCGGCCGGTCGGCGGCCAGGTGCAGATAGGCGAAGAGCGTGAGGTCGGGGCGCAGGAACCCGTACTCCTCGGCCGCCGGCTCCTTCACCTTGACCAGCAGCTCCGCCCGCTCCCACACCGTGGTCCGGTCGACCACCTCGGCCCCCGCGGCGGTGTAGGCGTCGTCGCCGAACCCGGAGCCCTCCCCCGCGCCGGTCTCCACGAACACCTCGTGGCCGTCCCGCACGAGCTGGGTCGCCCCGGCGGGCACGAGGCCCACCCGCTGCTCGGCCGGCTTGATCTCTCTGGGCACCGCTACGCGCATGGTCCGCACTCTCCTCTCGTCGTGGCCCGCCGGCACGGGACCCGCGGCGCCGTCGCCGCGGACCCCTCCCGCCCCCTCATCGGGAGCGGACGTAGCCGGCGTCCTTGTCCACCTGGTTGACCAGCTGCTCCCCGGCCGTCCAGCGCCGGAGGTTGTCCTCGAACTGGGCGGCGAGCTCGTCCCGCCAGCCTTCCACGTCCCCGCACATGTGCGCGGACACGTGCACATTGTCCATCGCCCAGAAGGGGTGGCCCGATGGAAGGGGCTCCGTGTCGAAGACGTCGAGGGTCGCGGCGCCCGGACGCCCCACCCGGAGGGCCTCGTGCAGGGCGTCCTCGTCCACCAGCGCCCCCCGGCCCACGTTCACGAGGTGGGCGTGCGGGGACATCGCCGCGAGCACCCGGGAGTCCACGATCCGGCGCGTCCGCTCGGTCAGCGGGGCGGCCAGCACCACGTGGTCGGCCCACCCGGCGTGCGCGGCCAGTTCGGCGGAGGGGACGACGGTCCCGAAGTCGGGGTCCTCCGCCCGGGCCGTGCGCCCGGCGCCGCGGACGTCCATCCCCACGGCCCGCAGCAGGCGGGCCGTCTCGCGGCCGATCCCCCCGGTGCCCACGACCAGGGCCGTGGACCCCCCGGTGCGCCGCAGCTCGCGGTGCACCCACCGGCGCTCGCGCTGCAGGGCCTTGCTGCGGTGCAGCTGCTTGTCCTGGGCCAGGACCGCGGCGAGGACGAACTCCGCGATGGGCCGGTCGAAGACCCCGTGCGCGTTGGTCAGCCGGACGTCGGAGGCCCGCAGCGCCGGGAACAGCATGGCGTCCACACCGGCTGCCGCCACGTGCACCCAGCGCAGCCCCGCCGCGGCGTCCCACGCGCCGGCGAGGGCGTCCGAGAAGAAGTCCCACAGGAGCAGCACCTCGGCCGGGCGCCGGCCGCCGGTCCCCGCGAGGGCGCCGGCGAGGCCCTCGCGCGTCACCACCGTGACGTCGGCGAGGGCGCGGAGGGCGGCCTCGTTGCCGGGCGGTGGCGTGCCCTCGGCGGTCAGCACGACGACACGGGGCGGCTCGCGCACGGTGCTCATGGGGCCACCCTACGGGGGCGGTCCGATTGTTGACAATCGGCACGGGCTGTTCCCATGATGAGCCATGACCTCACTGAGTCCGCTCCTGAAGCAGGCGACCCCGGTCGTCGTCGACGCCGCCCGGGGGTGCTGGATCACCGGCACGGACGGGCGGGACTACCTGGACTTCACCACGGGGATCGGGGTGACGAGCACGGGCCACTGCCACCCCCGGGTGGTCGAGGCGGCCCGGGAGCAGGTCGGGCGGGTCATCCACGCCCAGTACACGACCGTGCTGCACCCGCGGCTGCTCGAGCTCACCGAGAAGCTGGGCGAGGTGCTGCCGCCGGGCCTGGACTCGGTGTTCTACGCCAACTCCGGCTCCGAGGCGGTCGAGGCCGCGGTGCGGTTGGCCCGGATGGCCACGGGCCGGCCCAACATCGTGGTGTTCCAGGGAGGCTTCCACGGGCGCACGGTGGCCGCGGCGACCCTCACCACCGCGGGCACCCGGTTCTCCGCCGGGTTCTCCCCGCTCATGGGCGGCGTGCACATGGCCCCGTTCCCCTACGCCCTCCGCTACGGGTGGGACGAGCGGACGGCCGTCGACTTCGCCCTGCGGGAGCTGGACTACCTCCTGGTGACCCGGACGGCACCCCGGGACACCGCGGCCTTCCTCATCGAGCCCGTGCTCGGCGACGGCGGCTACCTGCCCACCCCGCCGGCCTTCCTCGAGGGGCTGCGGGAGCGGGCGGACCGGTACGGGATCCTGCTGGTGCTGGACGAGGTGCAGGCCGGGGTGGGACGGACCGGGCGGTTCTGGGGCCACCAGTTCGCGGATGTGCTCCCCGATGTGCTGATCACCGCGAAGGGCCTCGCCTCGGGCTTCCCGATCTCCGCGATCGCGGCCCCGACCGCGCTCATGGAGCGCGGCTGGCCGGGCTCGCAGGGCGGGACCTACGGCGGCAACGCCGTGGCCGCCGCGGCGGCCTGCGCCACCCTGGACGTGGTCCGCGACGAGGGGCTGGTGGAGAACGCGCGGGTCCGCGGGGACCAGCTGCAGGAGGGGCTGCGGCCCCTGCAGCGGCGGTATCCCGGGATCAGCGACGTCCGCGGCCGCGGGCTGATGCAGGGTATCGAGTTCGCGCGGGAGGACGGCTCCCCGGACGCGGCCGCGGCGCTGGCCGTGCAGCAGGCCACCACCGGCCACGGGCTGCTCACCCTGACCTGCGGGCCGGCCGGCAACGTGGTGCGGCTGATCCCCGCCCTGGTGGTCTCCGAGCAGGAGATCCGCACGGGCCTCGAGCGGTTCGAGGCGGCCCTGGCCGAGGTCCTCGTCGGGTCGGCGGCGAGCGCGTGAGCACCGTGCCCCTCCCCTTCCCGGCCGGCCGCACCGGGTCCGGAACCACCGGGCCCGGAAGCACCGGGTCCGGGAGCGCGGCGGTGGGCAGTGCCGCGGCCGGGGCGGCGACGGCCGCGGACGGCGAGCTCGGCCGGCGCCTGCACGAGGCCGGTCTCGACGCCGACACCGGCTCCCGCCGGCTCGCGGAGTACGCCTACGACGCCTCCAACTACCGGGTGCGCCCGCGGGCCGTGGTCTTCCCCCGCTCCGCCGCGGACGTCGCCGCGGCGCTGTCCGTGTGCCGGGACCTGGGCCTGCCGGTGACCAGCCGGGGCGGCGGCACCTCCATGGCCGGCAATGCCGTGGGCGCGGGGCTCGTCCTCGACCTCTCCCGGCACCTGCGCCGGATCGGCGCCGTGGACGAGGACGCACTGACCGTGGACGTCGAGGCCGGCGCGGTGCTCTCCGTACTGGCCCGTGAGGTGGAGCGGCGCACCGACGGGCGGCTGACCTTCGCCCCGGACCCGTCCTCGCGCACCCGCGCCACGGTGGGCGGGTCCATCGGCAACGACGCCTGCGGCAACCACTCGGTGCGCCACGGGCGCACGAGCGAGCACACCGTGGAGCTCGACCTCGTCACCGCCGACGGCGCCCGCCTCACCGCCGGGCCCGGCGGGCTGCGCGCCACCGACCCGGCGGACCAGGCCTCCGCCCGGCGGGCCGCGGAGCTCGGCGGGGCGCTGCGGGACGTGGCCGCCGCCCACCTGGCCGAGCTGCGCGTGGAGCTGGGCCGGATCCCGCGGCAGGTCTCCGGCTACCACCTCCAGCACCTGCTGCCCGAGCGCGGCTTCGACGTCGCCCGTGCCCTCGTCGGCTCGGAGGGCACGTGCGCCGTGGTCGTCGGGGCCCGCATGCGCCTGGTGCCCCGCCCCCGCAGCGCGCTGCTGCTGTGCCTCGGCTACGAGGACGTGGTCGCGGCGGCCCGGGACGTGCCGGTCCTGCTCGAGGAGCGGCCCGCCGCGGTCGAGGGGATCGACGACAAGATCGTCGCCACGATGCGCTGGCGCCGGGGCACGGACGCGGTCGCGGCGATGCCGCGCGGCGGCGCCTGGCTCTACGTCGACCTCGACGGGGACGATCCCGCCGAGGTCGCGGAGCGCGCCGAGGCCCTGCTCGAGCGGCTGCTGCGCGAGGGCCACGCCCTCGACGGCCGGACCGTGCCGGACCCGGTCGAGCGGAGCTCCCTGTGGCGGGTCCGGGAGGACGGGGCGGGTCTGTCCTCCCGCCTGGCCCCGGACGCCGCCCTGGACCGCAGCGAGTCCTGGCCCGGCTGGGAGGACTCTGCCGTGGCCCCCGAGCGGCTCGCCGGCTACCTGTCCGATCTCCGGGCGCTGCTCGGGGAGCACGGCCTCGACGGCGTGGTCTACGGCCACTTCGGCGCCGGGTGCCTGCACATCCGGATCACCTACGACCTGCGCTCGGACGAGGGGCGGGCCGTGTTCCGCGCCTTCACGGAGGACGCCGCGCGGCTCGTCGTCGCGCACGGCGGGTCCCTCTCCGGCGAGCACGGGGACGGCCGGGCCCGCTCCGAGCTGCTGGGCCTCATGTACTCCCCGCGCGTGCTGGGCGCCTTCGCCGCCGTCAAGCAGGCCTGGGACCCGCACGGGCTGCTCAACCCCGGCGTGCTCGTCGACCCGGCCGCGCTGACCGCGGACCTCGCCCTCGAGGGCGTGCCGCAGCGGCAGTGGCGGACCTCCTTCCCGCTCGGGGAGCTGCGCGCCGGGGAGGACCGCCAGGGCCCCTTCGTGCACGCCGTGCAGGGGTGCATCGGGGTGGGCCGCTGCCGCGCGGACACGGGCGGGGTGATGTGCCCGAGCTACCGCGCCACCCTGGACGAGCGGGACTCCACGCGAGGGCGGGCGCGCGTGCTCCAGGAGATGGTCCGCTCCGCCCCCGACCAGGGAACCGGATGGCGCTCCCAGGACGTGCGCGATGCCCTCGACCTGTGCCTGTCCTGCAAGGCGTGCGCCACCGACTGCCCGGCGGGCGTGGACATGGCCACGTACAAGTCCGAGTTCTTCGACCACTTCTACCGGGGCCGCCTCCGGCCCGTCAGCCACTACACCCTGGGCCGGCTGCCCCGGTGGCTCGGGCTCACCGGGCGGATCCCCCGCCTGCTCAACGCCGCGCTGCGCGACCGCCCCGCCACCCGTCCCCTGCTGCGGGCGGGGCTGCGGGCGGCCGGGCTGACCCCCGAGCGGCCGGTGCCGCGCTTCGCCGGGGCCGCCGGCTGGGTCCGCCAGGTCGCCGGTGCCGGGGTGGCCCGCCCCGGCACCGGGACCGGGGAGACGGTCCTGTTCGTGGACAGCTTCACCCGCGGCTTCCGCCCCGAGGTGGCCGGGGCCGCGGCCCGCGTCCTCGCCGGGTCCGGGCGCCCCGTGGAGTGCGCACCGGACGCCTGCTGCGCACTGACGTGGATCTCGACCGGCCAGCTGGGCGCCGCGCAGAAGATCCTGCGCCGCACGGCGGAGGCGCTCGACGACGGGTCCGCGCGCCCCGTCGTCGTCGTCGAGCCCTCCTGCGCGGCCGCCCTGCGCCACGACCTGCCCGGGCTCGTGCGCACGGACGCGGCCCGCCGGGTGGCCGCCCGGGTGCGCAGCTTCGCCGAGCACGTCACCGAGCTGGCACGTGCCGGGGAGCTGCCCGCCCCCGGCACACCGCTGCCCCCGTCCGTGGTGGTCCAGACCCACTGCCACGAGTACTCCGCCTTCGGCGCCGCGACCCAGCGCAGGGCCCTGGCCGCAGCCGGCGTCGGGGAGGTCCGGGAGGCCACCGGGTGCTGCGGGCTGGCCGGGAACTTCGGCTTCGAGGCCGGCCACTACGAGGTCAGCCTCGCCGTGGCCGAGCAGGCCCTGGCACCGGCGCTGCGGGCGACGGAGGCCTCCGTGCCCGTGCTCACCGACGGCTTCTCCTGCCACGAACAGGTCCGCCACCTGCGGCCCGATCGGCCGGGGCGGCACCTCGCCCAGCTCCTCGACCCCCGGCCCGGTGCCGCCGACGGCACCCGCGCCGGGATCCGCCCCCGAGCCCGCACCGACCGGAAGGACACCCCGTGACCACCTCCGCCGCACCCACCACCGCCTCCGACGACGTGCTGCGCCGGTCCCGGGAGGCCGTCGCCGGGATCAGCACCGGGGTCCTCATCGACGGCACCTGGACCGAGGCCGCCTCCGGATGCCGCTTCGACGTGGTGGACCCGGCCACGGAGGAGGTCGTCGCCACGGTGGCCGACGGCGGCCCGGAGGACGCCGCCCGCGCGATCGAGGCGGCGGGGCGGGCCCAGAAGGGCTGGGCCCGGACCGCGCCCCGCGAGCGCGGGGAGATCCTGCGCCGCTCCTACGAGCTGATCATGGCCCGCCAGGACGAGCTCGCGCTGGTGATGTCCACGGAGATGGGCAAGCCCCTCGCCGAGGCACGGGGGGAGGTCGCCTACGCCGCCGAGTTCTTCCGCTGGTTCGCCGAGGAGGCCGTGCGGATCGGCGGGGACATGACCGTCTCGGGCGACGGCCGGACCCGCATCCTGGTGTCCAAGGAACCGGTGGGGCCCTGCGTGCTGGTCACCCCGTGGAACTTCCCGCTGGCCATGGGCACCCGCAAGATCGGCCCGGCCGTCGCGGCCGGCTGCACGATGGTCTTCAAGCCCGCGAACCTCACGCCGCTGTCCTCCCTGGCCCTCGCGGACGTCCTGGTCGAGGCCGGCCTGCCGGCGGGGGTGCTCAACGTCGTGTGCACCTCGAAGGCCTCCTCGGTGGTGGGGCCCTGGATGTCCTCCGGGATCGCCCGCAAGATCTCCTTCACCGGCTCCACCGAGGTGGGCGTCCGTCTGCTCGAGCAGGCGGCCCAGCACGTCATGCGCTCGTCCATGGAGCTGGGCGGCAACGCCCCCTTCATCGTGTTCGAGGACGCCGACCTCGACGTGGCGGTCGAGGCGGCGATGACCGCCAAGATGCGCAACATGGGCGAGGCCTGCACCGCCGCCAACCGCCTGTTCGTCCACCGCTCCGTGGCCGAGGAGTTCTCCGCGCGCCTCGCCGAGCGCATGGGCTCCCTCACCGTGGGCCACGGCGTGGCCGAGGGCACCCAGGTGGGCCCCCTGGTCGAGGAGAAGGCCCTGGCCAAGGTCGAGGAGCTCGTGGACGACGCCCTGGCCCGGGGCGCGAGCGTGCGGTGCGGGGGCCGCCGGCCCGGGGGCCGGGGCTGGTTCTACGCCCCCACCGTCCTGTCCGGGGTCAGCCCCGACGCCGCGCTGATGTCCCAGGAGATCTTCGGGCCGGTGGCGCCCGTGGTGCCGTTCGACTCCGAGGAGCAGGTGCTCGAGTGGGCCAACGACACCCCGTGGGGGCTCGTGGGCTACCTCTTCACCCGCGACGTGGACCGCAGCTTCCGCGTCAGCGAGGCCCTCGAGGTCGGCATGGTCGGGGTCAACACGGGACTGGTCTCCAACCCGGCGGCGCCCTTCGGCGGGATCAAGGCCTCGGGCCTCGGCCGCGAGGGCGGCCGCGCGGGGATCGAGGAGTTCCTCGAGACGAAGTACACGGCGGTGCCCCGTGGCCGATGACACCGTGGCCGATGACACCGTGGCCGACCCGGACGTCCGCCCCGCGCTGTTCCCCGACGAGGAGTACGCCGCCCGGCTGCGCGCGGTGCGGGAGAAGATGGCGGAGCAGGGGCTGAGCGCGCTGCTCGTGACCGACCCCGCGAACATGTTCTACCTGACGGGCTACGACGCCTGGTCCTTCTACACCCCGCAGCTGCTGTTCGTGCCCGCGGAGGGCGAGCTGCTGCTGTTCCTGCGGGAGATGGACGCCAACGGCGCGTTCCGCACGGCCCGGCTGCACCCCGAGCAGGTCGTCGGCTACCCCGAGCGCTACGTGCACCGACCGCACCTGCACCCCTTCGACTGGGTGGCCTTCGCCCTGCGCCGCCGCGGCCGGATCGCCCCGGCCGCCCGGGGGTGCGTGGGCCTGGAGATGGACTCCCACTTCTTCTCCCCGAAGGGCTACCGCTCGCTCGTCAACGCGTTGCCGGAGTGGACCCTCGTGGACGCCTTCGACCTGGTGAACTGGGTGCGCGCCGTGAAGTCCCCGGCGGAGCTCCAGTACCTGCGCACGGCCGCCCGCGTCACGACGGCCGCGATGCAGGCCGCGATCGACGCGATCGAGCCCGGGGTCCCGCAGCACCGCGTCGCGGCGCAGATCGCCCGGGCCCAGGTCGAGGGGGTCGACGACGCGTGGGGCGACTTCCCGGCGATGGTCCCGATGCTGCCCACCGGGGCCTCCGCCGACACCCCGCACCTCACGTGGTCGGACCGGGTGCTGCGGGAGGGCGACGCCGTCGTGGTGGAGCTGGCGGGGGTGCACCGGCGCTACCACGTGCCGCTGGCCCGCACGGTCATGCTGGGTCCGCCCACGGCCGAGCTGGGCCTGCTCGAGGAGGCCGTGGCCTCCGGGCTCGAGGCCGTGCTCGACGTCACCGCCGCGGGCGTCCCGGTACGCGAGCTCGCGAGCACCTGGAACTGGGCGCTCGCGGAGTTCGGGCTCGAGAAGCCCAGCCGGCTCGGCTACTCCGTGGGCATCGGCTATCCGCCCGACTGGGGGGAGCGCACCATCAGCATCCGCTCGGAGGACGAGAGCGTGCTCGCCGAGAACATGACGTTCCACCTCATCTGCGGGATGTGGATGACCGGGTACGGCTACGAGGTCTCCGAGTCCATCCGCATCACCGCCACCGGGACGGAGTCCCTGACTTCTTTCCCCCGAGCCCTCATCAGGAAGTGACGCCATGACCATCACCGCCACGTCCCTCACCACCGTGGACAGCCTGCCCACCCGCCCCACCGCGGGGGTGGGCGGCGACCCCGCGCGGGGCCTGCTGCCCCTGGCCCGCCGGGCGGACGGGCTCGTGGGGTCGGTCATCGACTCCTCGACGTCCCTGCTCGCGGCCCAGTCCCACGACATCGTCCGCTTCGCCATGGGCGCCCCGGCCGCGGAGGTGATCCCCACCGGAACGTTCCGGCGGATCGCCGCCGAGGTCCTCGACGCCGGCTCGTTCACGTACGGGGCCACGGAGGGCGAGCCCGGTCTGCTCGAGGCGGTGGTGGCCCACCACTCCACGACACCGGAGCCGACCCGGCCCGAGCGGCTCGTCATCACCTCCGGCGGCATGCAGGGCCTCGACCTGGCGTTCAAGCTGTTCGTGGACCCCGGGGACCTCGTGGCGGTCGAGAGCCCCACCTACACCAACGGCTCCGGCACGGCGCTGAGCTACGGCGCCGACATCCTCGAGGTCCCGATGGACGAGGACGGCATGGACGTGGACGCGCTCGAGACCCTGGTGGCCGAGGCCGGCCGGACCCCGCGGGTCATCTACACGATCCCCAACTTCCAGAACCCCTCCGGCACCACGTTGAGCGAGCCGCGCCGGCGGCGCCTGCTGGAGCTCGCGCACCGGTGGGGGGCCATGATCCTCGACGACGACCCGTACGGGGGCCTGCGCTTCGCCGGCGACGACGTCCCCGGCTTCCGCGAGCTCAGCCCGGACGACCCGCTCGTGTTCTCGGTGCGGACCTTCTCCAAGGTCCTCGCCCCGGGCCTGCGCGTCGGATGGGTGGACGCCGACCCGCGGCTGCGCCGGCTGCTGATCGCCGGCAAGCAGGCCATGGACACCTGCACGAACGTGCCCAACCAGCACATCGTGGAGCGGTTCGTGCGCCAGGGCGGCTACGACGAGCACCTGGCCGGCCTGCGCGCGGAGTACCGGCGGCGCAAGCAGGCCATGGACGCCTCGATCGCCCGCCACCTGGGCTCCCGGGTGGTCACGACCGCCCCCGAGGGCGGCTTCTTCCTGTGGGTGACCCTGCAGGGTGACGACGCGGCCGTGGCCACCCCCCGGCTGTTCGAGATCGCCCTGGCCGAGGGCGTCGCCTTCATCCCCGGTCCCGCCCTGTCCCCGTCGGGCCGGTTCCAGGACGCCCTCCGGCTGTGCTTCGCCTCCACGAGCCCGGAGCGCACGGAGGTGGGCGTCCGGCGGCTGGCCCGGGCCCTGGACATCGCCCGGGCGGAGCTCTCCCGCTGAGCGGTGGGCGCCCGTCACGGGCCCGGTCGCGGGCCGGCGGGGCTCAGCGGTCGAGGGTGTGGCGCGGCGTCGTGCCGTAGACCTGCCGGTAGTACTGGGCGAAGCGGCCCGGGTGGGTGAAGCCCCAGCGGGCGGCGATGCCCTTCACGGTGTCCCCCGCGCCGGGATCCCCGGCCGCCAGGTCCCGGTGGGCGGCGTCCACCCGGATCCGCCGCAGGTACTGGGCCGGGGTCAGCGCCAGCGGATGGTTGGCCTGGAACGCGCGCACGAGTGCGCCCGTGGTCGTCCCGGCCGCGCGGGCGGCGTCCTCGACGGTGACCGGGTCCGCCGCGCGGGCGTCGAGGAACTGCACCGCGATGCGGTACCGGCGGGCCTGGGCCTCCATGGACAGATAGCGCTCGCCGGGGTTCCCCACGAGCGGGAAGCACTCGAGCAGTCCCACGGCGAGCTGGCGGGTGAGCTCGGAGCGCACCAACGGCTCGTCGAAGGCCGCCGAGGCCAGGACGCCGGCGCCGTGGCGGGCCAGGCCCGACCAGTACTGCCCCAGCCGGTTGCCGGCCGAGGTGGAGGCGGCGAAGGCCACCGGGGTCCTCGCCCCGTACACGGTGTCGGCGGTCTGCTGCACCAGCTCCACCGGCAGGTGCACCAGGGTGACGTCCACGTCCTGGGCCACCACCAGGGACGGATGCTCGGGGCGGAACAGCACCGAGGAGCCGGCAGCGGCGGCCCCGGACTCCTCGCGGATCTGCCAGTCGTACCGGACGCCGCGCACGTTCGCCACCGTGAAGACCTCGGTGTCCCCCCAGAGGGACATCGCCCCGCCCACGTGCACCGAGGACACTGCGAGGTGCTCGTCCCCGGCCCGGGACAGCTGGTAGGAGAACCGGGGGTCGTCGGTGCTGTACCCGAAGCGCATCCCGGTCCGTTCCGCCAGGGCGGACAGCACCGTGGGGTCCGAGACCGTGAGCTCGTGCCGGAACACCCCGCCCATGAGCCGACACCACCTTCCGCACGGGCCTCACCCGGCATCGGCTCAGCTCTTGCCCCCATTTTCCAGATCCACCGGGAAACATGCATCATTGTGACCCCCTGCGCTCCTGCCCGCGCCGGTTCGCCCCGGCCGCCTCCGCCGCCCGCGGCGCCGGGAGGACCGGCACCGGGAGGCTCGCGCGGGTAGGCTTCCCGGATGAGAATGACTCGTTCCTCCGGGCCCCGTCTGCTCCGTTCGTTCGCCGTCCGCTCCGTCCTGGGCATGGTGGGCGTGCAGGCGGCGGTGGTGGCCACGCTGGTGGCCACCGACGCGGTCCAGCGCCGGAGCCGCTCGCGGCGCTCCGGGTTCCCGCGCCCGGGCACGTTCGAGCACACGGTCGCGGAGACCGGCACCACGGTCTACACCTACGGGGAGGACCTCTTCCGGGACATGCTCGCCGCGATCCGGGGCGCCCAGCACCGGGTGCAGCTGGAGACCTTCATCTGGAAGGACGACGAAGTCGGCCGCGAGTTCCTGGATGCCGTCAACGACGCCGCCGCCCGCGGCGTCGAGGTGCACGTGATGTACGACGGTTTCGGCAACCTCGTGGTGCCCCGCGGCTTCTACCGCTTCCACCCGGACGTGCACGTCTTCCGGTTCCCCGTCCTGCGCCCGCGTCTGCTGCTGAGCCCGTTGCAGGCGACCGGGCTGACCCACCGCAAGCTGCTGGTCGTCGACGACGAGATCGGGTTCGTGGGCGGCTACAACATCGGCTCGCTCTACGCCACGCAGTGGCGGGACACCCATGTCCGGCTCACCGGGCCGGCAGCCTTCGAGCTCGGCCACTCCTTCGCCGCGGTGTGGAACCACCCCTCGGCGCGGCGGCCGAAGCTGCCGCACGTGAACCCGGGCTCGTGGGACTCCCGGGTGCGCGCCATCAACAACATCCCGGCCAGCCTGGTGTACCCGATCCGCAGCGTCTACCTGGACGCGATCCACCGGGCCACGGACCACATCTACCTGACCACCGCCTACTTCATCCCCGACCAGCAGATCCTCTCCGCCCTGATCGAGGCCTCCCGGCGGGGCGTGGACGTGCGCGTCATCCTGCCCGAGGACTCCAACCACGTCCTGGCGGACTGGCTCTCCCGCGGTTTCTACTCCACGCTGCTGGCCGCGGACATCACGGTGCTGCTCTACCGGCACGCGATGATCCACGCCAAGACGGCGACCATCGACGGGCAGTGGTCGATCGTCGGCACCGCCAACATCGACCGGTTGAGCCTGGGCTTCAACTACGAGACGAACCTGGAAATCCACGACGAGGACGTCGCCGCGGACATGGAGGAGGTCTTCGCCGCCGACAGCGAGAACTGCCGGGAGCTGACCGCCGACCAGTGGGACGAGCGGCACCCCGCGGCCTGGTTCGCCGAGACCGTCCTGGTGCCGCTGCGCCCCTTCCTCTGACCCACCGGTCCGCCGGGCCCCTCAGGACCGTTCGTCCCGGCCCGGGGCGGGCCCGTCTGCGGCCCCCTCCGGGCGTCCGTGCCCCGTGGCCCCGGACCGGCCACCGAGGTCGCGCTGACGCCCCGGTGCTACCCTCGGGCGTCGGCGGGCCGTGGAGGAGGTGGGCGGGGACGTGGTGGCTGTGGAGGACCTGGACCCGAGCGCGGTGTTCGACGTCGTGGACCTGATCGGCGTGCTGACCAACGGCATCCTGGGCGGGGCGGTGGCGCGCCAGCTGAGGATGGACCCCGTCGGCTTCGCCTTCTTGGCCCTCGTCTCCGCGCTCGGCGGAGGCCTGCTGCGCGACACCCTCCTGCAGGTCGGCTTCCCCGTGGCCCTGACGAACCCCGCGTACCTGATCACGGCGATCGCCGGCGCCACGATCGCGTTCTTCCTCCGGCTCCGGGGGAAGTGGACCAACCGCGTGCTGGTCGTGGCCGACGCCCTGGCCCTGGGCTGCTGGGCGGCCACGGGCACGGGCAAGGCCCTCGACGTGGGACTGACCTGGCTGCCGGCCGTGATGATCGGGGTGACCACCGCCGTGGGCGGCGGGATGATCCGCGACATCGCGGTGGGGCGGGTGCCCATGATCTTCGGCGGCAACACCCTCTACGCCACCGGCGCGGTGATCGGCAGCGCCGAGATGGCGGTGCTGCACGGCTTGGGCCACCCCAACTGGGGCATGGCCGGGGCGATCCTCACGGCGGCCACGGTCACCGTGGTGGCCCGGCGCCGCGGGTGGCGGCTGCCCGGGGCGGGCGAGTGGAACGTGCGCCTGCCCAAGCGGGACTGGCCGCGCCCGACCTGGCGCCCGCGCCGGCCCGGCCGCCGGAACGGCACAGGGCACCCCGGCACAGGGCACCCGGACGCCGACGGGCACCGGAGCCGCCGAGGCCGCCGGGACGCCGACGACCGCGGCGACGGTCCCGGCGACGGTCCCGGCGGCGACACCGAGCCCGGCACGTCCTGACGGCTCGCCGCCCGGCGCGGGACAGGGTCGCGGGACAGTGGCGCGGGACAGTGGCTCGCGGCAGGGGCGTGGGCTACTGTCCCCCGGGGCAGGGGAACGGTGCTCAGGCGCCCAGGACCCGTTCGAGGCCGTCCTGCATGTGGGCCCGCAGCAGGGCGTCCGCACGGTCCGCGTCCTGCGCGTCGAGCGCCTCGACGATCTCGACGTGCTCCCGGAGGCGGGCGTCGGCGGACTCGTAGGTGCCCTGCATGCCGGTCAGGGACATCCGGATCTGGGTGAGCAGCGTCCGGTGCATGTTCAGCAGCCGGGGGCTGCCGGCGAGCTCCACGAGCAGCTCGTGGAAGTGCAGGTCCGCCTCCGACATCGCGCGCCCGTTCGGCTCCGGGGCGGCGTCCCGCATCTCGGCCAGCGGCACGGCGAGGGCCTCGGCGGCCCGGGACCCGGTGCCCGTGGCCACGATCCGGCGCACGGCGGCGCACTCCACGGCCTCCCGGGCGAGGTACATGTCCCGGACCGCGTCCTCGGTCAGCTCCATCACGAACAGGCCGCGGTTGCGGTGACCCACGAGCAGGCCCTCCTGCGTGAGACGCTGCATGGCCTCGCGCAGGGGTCCGCGGCTCACGTTGAGCTCCCTGGCCAGCTCCTGCTCCACCAGCTGGCTCCCGGGCGGGAACCGCCCGTCGGCGATGGCCTCGCGCAGGACCCTGGCGATGAGCGCAGGGGTCGACTCCTGGACCACGGGAGGAAGGGTCGACCGGGCTGCCATGCTGCTCTCCATCTGTTGTCCGGCCCCGGGCGGGGCGCCCGGGCCGGGAATCCATCCTAGTCCGCGCCGCACCGTCCGGCTCAGGGCTCCTCCGCGCGGGCGAAGCGCAGGGTCTCGCCGCGGGCCCCGCCCATCCACACGTCCTGGCACGCGGCGGCCAGCTCGTCGAGGCCCTCCTCGATCGTCGCGAAGACGTTGCCCGGCACCCAGCCCACGTCGCCGTTGAGCAGCAGGTTGTTGCGCCCGTAGAAGACGGCGAGGTCGATGAGCAGGCGGTGCTCGGAGGTCCCGGCGGAGACGTCGTAGCCGTAGGCGGGGTTCTCGAGCACCCCGTCGAAGCTGAAGTAGCAGAGGTCGCCCGGGATGGGCGTCACCGTCTGGTTCTCGGGCCCCGGCTCCTCGGGCGCGAACGCCGGGACCAGCGCGTAGATCTCGTTGCGGGCGAACTTCCCGTGGAAGACCTGGCCGGCCAGGGGCAGCGCCCGCCAGACGGCCTCCGCGGTCCGGGGCGCCTCGTGGTCGAGGAGCCGGGCGCGGGCGGTGACGGCACGCCGCTCCAGGCTCACGGTGAGGTAGCGGGTCACGAGGTGCTCCCCTCGGGCACGGCGGCGGAGGACCGGGCGGCGACCGGTGGCCGCGGGGCGCCGTGGCCGGCCGCGGTCTCGTAGGCGGCTGCGACGTCGAGCACGCGCTGGTCGCCGTGGCGCGGGCCCACGATCTGCAGGCCCACGGGCAGGCCCTCCTCCGTGAGCCCGCACGGAACGGTGACCGCGGGCTGCTGGGTGAGGTTGAAGGGGTAGGAGTAGGGCGTCCAGCTGGTCCAGTCCCGGCTCGCGGACCCGGCCGGGACGTCCGTGCCGGCCTCGAAGGCCGTCCGGGGCAGCGTGGGGGTGACGAGGACGTCGTAGCGCTCGTGCAACAGGCCCATCCGGCGGCCCCACGCCATGCGACAGGCCGTGGCGTCGAGGTAGTCCTGGGCGCTGAAGCCGTGGTGCCGCTCGAGGGCGGCGCGCAGGGAGGGGTCGATCCGCTCGAGCGCGCCCGCACCGCAGCCGGCCACCACGGACGCCGCGCCGCTGAACCAGAGCACGTGGTAGGCCCACACGGGGTCCTCCTCCCCCAGCTCCACCTCCTCGACCACCGCGCCGAGGCCGGCCAGCACCCCGACGGCCGCCCGGACGCAGCGCTCGACCTCGGGGTCGTTGGTGCCGTAGCCGAGGTCCGGGCTGAAGGCCACCCGCAGGCCGGCCGCGCGCTCCGGGCCGGCCAGCCGCCCGAGGAAGCTCCCGGTGGGGGTCGGCAGCGCGGACCAGTCGCGGGGGTCGTACCCGGACAGGACGTCGAGCATCGCCGCGGCGTCGGCCACGGTGCGGGCCATCGGCCCGGCGTGGGCCAGGGTGCCGAAGGGGCTCGCCGGGTACAGGGGCACCAGCCCGTAGGTGGGCTTGAGCCCGACGATCCCGCAGAACGAGGCGGGGATGCGCACGGACCCGCCGCCGTCGGTGCCCACCGACAGGGCCCCGAGCCGGGCCGCCACCGCGGCGGCCGAGCCGCCCGACGAGCCCCCGGGGGTCCGGGCGGTGTCCCAGGGGTTGACCGTGACGCCCGTGCGGGGGCTGTCCGCGACGCCCTTCCAGCCGAACTCCGGGGTGGTCGTCCTGCCGACGAGCACCGCGCCGGCCTCCCGGAGCCGGGCCACCGACGGCGCGTCCTCGTCCCACGGGCCGGTCGCGTCGATGAGCAGGGAACCCCGCAGGGTGGGCCGGCCGCGGGCCAGCAGCAGGTCCTTGACGGTGGTGGGCACCCCGTCCAGCGGCCCGCGCGCCTCGCCGCGGGCCCAGCGCTGCTGGGACTCCCGGGCGCTGCGCAGCGCCTCGTCCCCCTCGACCAGGCAGAAGGCGTTGAGCAGCGGATCCACCGCCTCGATCGCGCGCAGCGTCGCCCCGACGACCTCGACGGGCGACAGCTCGCCCGCCGCGTAGGCCGACGACAGCTGCAGCGCGGGCAGTTCCAGCACGTCCTGCACGGGACCTCCTCCGGACGCTACGATTGTCGACAATCAAACTGTAAGCTCTTCGCCCATCCGGTCCAACCCTGCGGGAAGGAGGCGCCGGGGCCGTGCACACCGTGGTCATGCTCTATCCGGGGCACAGCGCGGAGGACGACTACGAGGTGCTGGAGCGCCTCGTGCCGGACGCCGCCTTCCCCGTGGTGCGCACCTGGGAGGGCGGCACGGCGCACGACGTCGAGGCGCTGCTCGCCCTGGGCTCGCGCCGGCACCTGGAGCCCGCGGCCCGGCGGGCACGCGCCCACGTCCCCGACGCCGTGCTGTGGGCCTGCACCTCGGGCAGCTTCGTGCACGGCCGGGAGGGCGCGCGCGCCCAGGCCGACTGGGTGGGCGAGGCCGGCGGCGCTCCCGCCTCCTCGACGTCCTGGGCGTTCTCGGCCGCGGTCCGGCACCTGGGGGTCCACCGGGTCGCGGTGGCGGCCACCTACCCGGCGGACGTCGCGGACCGGTTCACGGCCTTCCTGGCCGGCGACGGCATCGCGGTCACGGCGCTGTCCGCCCACGGCGTCCCCAGCGGCGAGGACGCCGGGCGCCTCGACGCCGAGTGGCTGTTCGGGGCCGCGCGTGCGGCGGACGTCCGGGGCGCCGAGTGCCTGCTCGTCCCGGACACGGCCCTGCACACGGTGGCCGCCCTGCCGGGGCTGGAGCGGGCGCTCGGGCTGCCCGTGCTCACCGCCAACCAGGTGACCGCGTGGCACGGGCTGCGGCTGGCCGGTCATCCAGCCCGCGCCGACCGGCTCGGCGCCCTCTTCCGGTCCTGACCCGGGTCCGCCGGCCCCCCGGCGCCGGGGTGCTGCGCACCGGGGACGACGTCGGGCTCCGGCGCCGGGCGGCGTCAGGAGCGGCCAGGAGCGGCCAGGAGCGGGATCCGCCGGCCCCGGGGTCCGTCGGCCCCGGGATCGCCCGGTGCGGGACGGCGCGCTCAGCGCAGCTCGACCGCGCGGGACGGCAGGGCGCACAGGCGCTGCCCCGGGCCCTCCGGGGTCAGGCCCAGGCGGCGCAGGCCCGCCCACAGCGTGACCTGGTTGGCGGTCAGCACCGGCTTGCCCAGCTCCTCCTCGAGGGGCGCGATGAGGTCGTAGGTGGGCAGGTTGGTGCAGGCCACGAAGACGACTTCCGCCTCCGGCCGGTCCGCCCGGCGGACGAGGTCGGCCGTCACCGCGTAGGGGACGTGCCAGATGAGCCGGTCCCGCCCCAGTCCCGCGCAGGCGACGACGTCCTTGCCGTCCTCCGCGAGGAAGTCCTCCAGCCGCCGCGTGAGCCGCTCGACGTAGGGGGTGGCGATCGCGAGGGACGTCACGTCCAGGGCGTCGAGGGCCTCCAGCAGCGCCTCGGACGTGGTGAGGGCCGGGACGCCGGTCTCCTCGGCGATCGTGGCGGAGATCCGCCCGGCCCCCTGCCTGCCGTGCACGAAGCTGCCGGACGTGCAGGCGTAGACCACGGCCTCCGGGTCCACGGCCGAGAGGGAGCGGGCCGCCGCCCGGATCTCGGCGTCGTCCCCGATCCGCGCGGCCATGAGCTCGTCCACGACCATGGGGTGGTGCGGCGTGCGCGCCACCACGAGGGACGTCGTCGCGGGCATCCACCGCCACATCTCCCGGTCGAGGGCCATGTCGTAGGGGTTCACGACGCCGAGCACGCGGTGGATCCCGGGGCCCTCCGGGATGGGTGTCTGCAGGGCGGCCATGCCTCCATGCTGGCACCGCCCCGGTCCGTCGACAACGATCGTGACAGCACACGACGAAGGCCCGGGGACGACCGCGTCCCCGGGCCCCGACGACCGCCGGTCAGCGCCGGAGCTGCTCCGCGGCCGTGGGGTCGGAGTCGTTGAGGAACTTCTGGATGCGCTCGGCCTCGTCGAACTCGCCGATCGCCGCGGCGGCCCGGCCCAGGGCGGCGAGCGCCCGCAGGAAGCCGCGGTTGGGCTCGTGGGAGAACGGCACGGGGCCGTGGCCCTTCCAGCCGTGGCCGCGCAGGGCGTCGAGGCCGCGGTGGTAGCCCACGCGGGCGAAGGCGTAGCCCTCGAGGGTGCGGCCCTCGGCGAGGGCGTCCTCGGCGCACATCGCCCACGCGAGGGAGGCCTTCGGGAAGCGGGCGGCGAGGTCCTCGGCCTCGTCGCCCGCCTCGATGCGCTCGGTCAGGCCCGGGTCCTCGGTGAGGTAGGTGGGCTCGGGGCCGCCGAGCAGGTTCTTGCCGGTGAGGCTCATGGGGGACGGGGTCCTTTCGGTGCGCGGGACGGCGGGATCGTGCAGGACGGGCGCGGGGACGACGGCGGCGCCCCGCCCGGGCGGGACGCCGCCGTCGTGCTCCGCGGCCGCGGAGGGTGCGGAACGGCTACTTGACGGAGGTCCCGGCGGAGCCGAGGTTCTGGCAGGCCTCGACCACGCGGGCGGCCATGGACTCCTCGGCCAGGGCCCCCCACACGCGCGGGTCGTACTTCTTCTTGTTGCCGACCTCGCCGTCGACCTTCAGGACGCCGTCGTAGTTGGCGAACATGAACCCGGCGATGGGACGGGTGAAGGCGTACTGGGTGTCGGTGTCCACGTTCATCTTGACCACGCCGTAGGAGACGGCGTCGGCGATCTCCTGGGCGGAGGAGCCGGAGCCGCCGTGGAAGACGAGGTCGAAGGGACGGTCCTGGCCGAGCTTCTTGCCGACCTCCTCCTGGATCTGCTGCAGCAGCTCCGGGCGCAGCTTGACCCCGCCGGGCTTGTACACGCCGTGCACGTTGCCGAAGGTCAGGGCGGTGAGGTAGCGGCCGTTCTCGCCGGCGCCCAGGGCCTCGACGGTGGCGAGGCCGTCCTCGACGGTGGAGTAGAGCTTCTCGTTGATCTCGTTCTCGACGCCGTCCTCCTCGCCGCCGACCGCGCCGATCTCGACCTCGAGGATGATCTTGGCCTTGTTCGTGCGGGCCAGGAGGTCCTGGGCGATCTTGAGGTTCTCGTCGAGCTCGATCGCGGAACCGTCCCACATGTGGGACTGGAAGATCGGGTCCTCGCCGCGGGCCACGGCCTTCTCCGACTCCTCCAGCAGCGGCAGCACGAAGCCTTCGAGCTTGTCCTGGGGGCAGTGGTCGGTGTGCAGGGCGATGTTGACGTCGTAGTTCTTGGCGACCTCGCGGGCGAAGGCGGCCATCGCGAGCGAGCCGGTGACCATGTCCTTCACGGAGGACCCCGACCAGTAGGCGGCGCCGCCGGTGGAGGCCTGGATGATGCCGTCCGAGCCGGCTTCGGCGAAGCCTCGGATGGCGGCGTTGAGGGTCTGGGAGGAGGTGACGTTGATGGCCGGGTAGGCGAAGCCCTTCTCCTTGGCCCGGTCGATCATCTCGGCGTAGACATCAGGGGTTGCGATGGGCATGCTGGCTCCTTCGGTTCGGGTGTGGCCTGGCTCCCACTCTAGCCAAACCGGCGCCGGGGGACGACGAGGCGGCCGCGGGGGACGCCGTGGGTCGCCCGTCAGGCGGTCGGCTGGCCGAAGACGTGCCGCCGGACCCAGGCGTGCATCGCCACCGCGGCCGCGGCGGAGGCGTTGATGGAGCGGGTCGAGCCGAACTGGGCGATCGACAGCGTGGTGCCGGCCGCCGCGTGCATCTCGGGGCTCAGACCCGGCCCCTCCTGGCCCAGCACCAGCACGCAGCGCTCGGGCAGGTCGTAGGTCTCCAGCTGCTGCGAGTCGGGGAAGTTGTCGATCCCGATCACCGGCAGGCCCTCGGCGTCCGCCCAGGCCGTGAACTCCTCGACGCTCGCGTGGTGGCGCACGTGCTGGTACCGGTCGGTGACCATGGCCCCGCGGCGGTTCCAGCGCCGCCGGCCCACGATGTGCACCTCCCGGGCGAGGAACGCGTTGGCGGTGCGCACCACGGAGCCGATGTTCAGGTCGTGCTGCCAGTTCTCGACGGCCACGTGGAACCCGTGCCGGCGGGTGTCGAGGTCGGCGACGATCGCGTCCATCGCCCAGTACCGGTAGGCGTCCACGACGTTGCGCCGGTCCCCGTGCGCGAGCAGCTCCGGGTCCCACTGCTCGCCCTCGGGCCAGGGGCCCTCCCACGGGCCCACGCCCACCGCGGGGGCGGGCACGGGGGCGCCGGTCTCGGCGGTGGGCTCAGTCAAGCCCGAGCTCGTCCTTCGTGAAGGCGTAGAGGCACGGCACGCCCGCCGTCTCCTCGATGCGCTCCTTGGCCCCGGTCCGCCGGTCCACGATGATCGCCACGGCCACCACGTTGGCGCCGGCCCGCTGCAGGGCCTCCACCGCGGTGAGGGCGGAGCCGCCGGTCGTGGAGGTGTCCTCCACCACAACGACGTCGCGGCCCTGCACCGGGGGGCCCTCGACCTGGCGGCCCATCCCGTAGCTCTTCTGGGCCTTGCGGACCACGAACGTGTCGACGGCCCGGCCCTGGTCCCCCGCCGTGCGCATGATCGCGTGACCCACGGGGTCCGCGCCCATGGTCAGCCCGCCCACGGAGGCGCACGAGATCCCGGCCCCGTCGAGCAGCGCCAGCATCACCTGGCCCACGTAGCGGGACGCCTCGTGGTGGAGGGTCACGCGGCGCAGGTCCACGTAGTAGTCGGCCTCGATGCCGCTGGCGAGCGTGACCTTGCCCCGCACCACGGCGAGGTCGATGATCAGCTGGCGGAGGCGGTCGCGGGCCGTCGCGAGGTCGACGGGCGAGAAGTCGGTGGTCATGGGCCCAGTCTATGGGGAGGGCTCTCAGCGGGGAGCCATGCGCAGCGCCCCGTCCATGCGGACGGTGGTGCCGTTGAGGTAGTCGTTGTCGAGGAACGTCGCCACGAGCTGCGCGAACTCCCCGGGCCGGCCGAGCCGGCGCGGGAACGGCACGCCCGCGGCGAGCCCGGCCCGGAACTCGTCGCTCACCGCCGCGAGCATGGGCGTCTCGATCACGCCGGGGGCGATGGTGTTCACCCGGATGCCGGCGCCGGCGAGGTCCCGGGCCGCAGTGATGCCGAGGCTGTGCACCCCGCCCTTCGACGCGGCGTAGGCGGCCTGACCCACCTGCCCCTCGAACGCGGCGACGGAGGCCGTGTTGACGACCAGCCCGCGCTGGCCGTCGTCGTCGACGGGGTCGGTGGCCGCGATCCGCTCCGCGGCGAGCGCGAGGACCGTGAAGGTGCCGAGGAGGTTGACCCGCAGCACGGTCTCGAACAGGTCGAGGTCGTGCACGCCCTTCCTGCCCAGCACCCGGGCGGACGGGCCGATGCCGGCGCAGTTGACCACGGTGCGCAGGGGCCCGGCGGCGGCCGCGGCCGCCACGGCCTCGCGCACCTGCTCACGGTCGGTGACGTCGGCGGGCACGCCGGTGACGCCGGGGACGTCGGGGGCCTTCTCGACCGCGGCCGGGAGGTCCACGGCGAAGACGCGCACGCCGCGCCCGGCGAGCATGGCGGCGGTGGCCGCGCCGAGGCCGGAGGCGGCTCCGGTGACGAGGGCGGAGGTGTCGGTGACGTCCATGCGGGGTCCTTTCGGGGAGCTGCTCGGGGAGCTGCTCGGGGAGCTGCTCGGGGGCGGTGGAGGACCGGCCGGCGCGGGAGGCGCCGGCCGGCGGGCTCAGACGAACGCGGAGACGCCCGTGACGGCGCGGCCCACGATGAGGGCGTTGATCTCGTAGGTGCCCTCGTAGGTGTAGAGGATCTCGACGTCGTTGAAGAGCTTGGCCATCTCGTGGTCGGTGACCACGCCGTTGCCGCCGAGCAGGTTCCGGCCCAGGGCCGCGGACTCCCGGGCCAGGGACGTGGTGGTGGCCTTGGCCAGGGCGGCGTGGGGCATGTCGAAGCCGCCGGCCTCCTGGAGCCGGGCGAGCTGGGTCATCAGGCCCAGGGCGGCCGTGGCGTTGCCGAGGATCCGGGCGAGGGGCTCCTGGACGAGCTGGAACTTCGCGAGCGGGCGGCCGAACTGCCGCCGGGCCAGGGCGTAGTCGCGGGCGACGTCGAAGATCGCCAGCTGGACCCCGGCGCCCTGCCAGCCCACCCAGGCGCGGGAGTTGCGCAGCATCTCGTTGGCGGCTGCGAAGCTGCCCGCCCCGGGCAGGGCGTTGGTGGCGGGGATCCGCACCTCGTCCAGGACGATGTCGGCGTTCTGCATGATCCGCAGGCCGATCTTGTGCTCGATCTTGGTGGCGGTCCACCCCGGGCGGTCGGTCTCCACGAGGAAGCCCTTGATCTGCCCGTCGGCGGTGTCCCGGGCCCAGACGATGGCGACGTCGGCGATCGTGCCGGCGCCGATCCACCGCTTCGTCCCGGTGAGCACCCACTCGGTCCCGTCCCGGGTCGCGGTGGTGGCCAGGCCGCCGGCGATGTCCGAGCCGTGCTCGGGCTCGGTGAGGGCGAAGGCGCCGAGGGCCCGGAAGCGGCGCAGCTCCGGCAGCCACCGGGTCTTCTGCTCCTCGGAGCCCAGAGCGTCGATCAGCCCGAGGATGAGCTCGTTGTGGATTCCGACGAGGGCGCTGAGGGAGACGTCGGCCCGGGCGACCTCGGCGTAGGCCAGCCCGCGGAACAGCCGGCTGGCCCCGGAGAGCTCGAGCTCCCCGAGCCCGTGGGCGGCCAGGGCCGGGAGCAGGTGGGACGGGAACTCCTCGCGGTTCCAGTAGGGCGTGACCACGGGGCGGACCTGCTCCTGGAGGAACTCGTGCAGCCGGGTCAGCCGCGCGCGCTCGGGCGGCGGGAGGAGGGCGGTGAAGCAGAAGAGGTCGGCGTCGGGGAAGGGGATGCCGGAGTGCTGCTCCACGGACGGGGATTCGCCGCGCAGGACGGGAGTCATGGGTGGTCCTCTCGTCGGCCCGTCACGACGGGGTGGGTCGTGTGAGCCGGCTCATACGGAACGGTGGTGGTCCCGATGGTACTGCGCGGGCCCGGGCGCGGGCCGGACCGGCCGGGCGCCGCGGTCAGCCCGCCGCGACCCGGCCGTGCTCGAGCACCACGACGCGCTCGGCCAGGGCGGCGGCGTCCTCGGGGTCGTGGCTGATGACCAGGGCCGTTCGCCCCTCCAGCACCCGCACGAGCAGCTCGCGCACGACCGGCGTGCCGGCCGCGTCCAGGGCGGAGAACGGCTCGTCCAGCAGCAGCAGCCGCGGCTCGGCCGCCAGGGCCCGGGCGATCGCGACGCGCTGCGCCTGGCCGCCGGAGAGCTGGGCCGGCCGGCGGTCGGCGAACTGCTCGGCCCCCACCTCGGCGAGCCAGTGCCGGGCGGCGGACCGTGACCGGGCGCGGCCCGCCCCGCGGCTGCGCGGGGCGAAGGCCACGTTCTCGAGCACGCTGAGGTGCGGGAACAGCAGCGGCTCCTGCGCCATGAGGGCGATGCCGCGCCGGTGCGGGGGCAGCCAGCTCCCGCGGCCGGCACCGTCGAGGTCGAAGAGCACGGACCCGGCGAGGGTGCACCGGCCGGTGTCCGGCACGAGCAGCCCGGCGAGGACGGCGAACAGGGTGGACTTCCCGGCGCCGTTGTGGCCGGTCACCGCCACGGTGGCCCCCGGCGGGACGGTCAGCGAGAGGGACACGTCCCGTGCGGCCAGCCGGGCGGTCACGAACAGCCCCTCCGTCATCGCCGGCCCGCTGTCCGGCGCACGGGGGTGGAGAGCCCCACGACGAGCACGGCCACGACCACGAGCACGAGCGAGAGGGCGACGGCGGCGTCCGGGTCCGTCTCCCGCAGCAGGTAGATCTCCAGGGGCAGGGTCCGGGTGGTCCCCTGCAGGCTGCCCGCGAAGGTCAGGGTGGCCCCGAACTCCCCCAGGCAGCGGGCGAAGGAGAGCACGGCGCCGGACGCCAGCCCGGGCAGCACCAGGGGCAGGGTGACGCGCCGCAGCACGGTGGTGGGCCGGGCGCCGAGCGTGGCCGCGACCTCCTCGTAGCCCGCCGCCGCGCTGCGCAGTGCGCCCTCGAGGCTGACCACGAGGAACGGCAGCGCCACGAACGTCTGGGCGAGCACCACGGCCACGGTGGTGAAGGCGATGCTGATCCCGGCCGGCTCGAGGTGGCGGCCGACGAGCCCGTAGCGCCCGAAGGTGTGGAGCAGGGCGATCCCCCCGACCACGGGCGGCAGCACCAGCGGCAGCAGCACCAGCGCCCGCAGCAGCCGCGCACCGGGCAGCCGCGCTCGGGCCAGCACCAGGGCCATCGGGGTGCCCAGCAGCACGCACAGCGCGGTGGAGGCGGTCGCGGTGCGCAGGCTCAGCCCCAGGGCGGCGCGGGAGGACTCCGAGCTGATCAGGCCCAGGAAGCTGCCCGCGTCCACCCGGGCGAGCAGCCCGAGGACCGGCAGGACCACCACCAGGGCGCCCAGGGCCGCCGGGACCCAGACCCAGCCGGGGACGGTGCTGAAGCCGCGCGGACGACGCCGGGTCACGGCGCCCCGAACCCCGCCGCGGACAGGACCTCCCGGCCGCGGTCGCCGGCGACGAGCTCGGCGAACTGCCGGGCCGGCCCCGTCTCGTCGGCGTCCGCGAGCGCTGCGACGGACAGGCGGTTGACGGCCCGGGACGCCTGAGGGATCTCGACGACCTCGACCGCGTCCCCGGCCGAGCGCGCGTCCGTGGTGTAGACCAGGCCGGCGTCCGCCTGGCCCGAGGTGACCTTGCCGAGCACGTCCGTCACGGAGCCCTCCTCGCTCACGGGGCTCAGCCGCACGCCCGAGGCCTCCTCGACCCGCTCGGTGGCGGCGCCGCAGGGCACCTGCGGCGCGCACACCACGACCTGCACGCCCGGGTCCGCCAGGTCGCGGAAGGACCCGACGCCGGCCGGGTTGCCGGCGGGCACGACGACGGTCAGGACGTTGGTCGCGAAGACCTCGGGCTCGCCGTCGACGAGGCCGGCGTCCACGGCCCCGGCCATGCTCCGCTCGTCCGCGGTGGCGAGGACGTCGGCGGGCGCGCCCGCCGTGAGCTGCTGGACCAGGGTGGAGGAGCCGGCGAAGTTCAGCGACACCTCGACCCCCGGGTGCTCCGCCTCGAACTGCCCGGCGAGCTCCGTGAAGGTGTCCGTGAGGGAGGCGGCGGCGTGGACGTCGAGAACGGTCGTGGGAGCATCGCCGCCGGCCCCGCACCCGGTGGCGCCGAGGCCGAGGGCCGCGAGGAGGACGGCGGAGACCCTGGCGTGCACCGCTGCCTCACGCCCCGGGGGTCTCGACGACCACGCTGGTCGACTTGACGACGGCCGTGGCCACCCGGCCGGGCTCCAGCCCCAGGTCCCGGACGGCCTCGGTGCTCATCAGCGAGACCACGCGGTGCGGGCCGCACTGCAGCTCCACCTGCGACATCACGGTGTCCGAGACGACCTCGGTGACCAGCCCCACGAACCGGTTGCGCGCCGAGCTGGCGACGCGCGCGGGGTCCTCGGGGCGCACGGAGCGCTCCTTGAGCAGCCTGGCCAGCTCCAGTCCCTCCACCACGGTCTGGCCGGTCGCGCTGCGGGTGCTGCGCAGCGCGCCCTGGTCGATCCAGCGCCGGACGGTGTCGTCGCTGACGCCGAGGAACCGGGCGGCGTCGGCGATCCTGAGCTCGGTCATGAGGTCATGCTATCCGCAGCTGCGGCAGTTCTGCGTCATGCCGGCCGCAGGTGCGGAACCTCAGGTGCCGGTGACGACCTGGCGGACGGCCTCCCCGTAGCGCTCGAGCTTGGCGTCACCGACACCGGAGATGCCGCGCAGCTCGCCCAGCGAACTCGGCCGGGCCTGCGCGATGGCCGCGAGGGTCGCGTCGTTGAAGACGACGTAGGCCGGCACCCCCTGCTCCTTCGCCACGGTGGCGCGCCAGGCCCGCAGCTGCTGGAAGAGCTCCTGCTGGGGCTCGTCGAGGACCGGCCGGGCGGCCCCGGTCCGCGGGGCGCGGACGGCCCTGACCCGCTCGGGCTCCCGGCGCAGGCGGACCTCCTGCCGCCCGCGCAGCACCTCCCCGGCCGCGTCGGTGATCGCCAGGACGCCGTACTCGCCCTGCACCCGGAGCAGGCCCTGGGCGAGCAGCTGGCGCACCACCCCGCGCCACTCCTGGTCGCTCAGCTCGGTGCCGATGCCGAACGTGCTGAGCTCGGTGTGGTGCATCCGCACCACCCGTTCGGTCTCCCGGCCGAGCAGGATGTCCACGAGGTGCCCGGCGCCGAACTGCTGGCCCCGCTCCCGCTGCAGGCGCACGATCGTGGACAGCAGCTTCTGCGCCGGCACCGTGCCGTCGAAGGCCTCGGGCGGGTCCAGGCAGGTGTCGCAGTTGCCGCACGGTCCGCTCGCCTCGCCGAAGTAGCGCAGCAGCTGCTGACGGCGGCACTGGACGGTCTCGCACAGCGCGAGCATCGCGTCCAGGTGGAGCGTCTGGGCGCGCTTGCGCTGCCGGTCACCCTCGCCATCCTCGATCATCCGCCGCTGCTGGACGACGTCCTGCAGCCCGTAGGCCAGCCACGCCGTCGACGGCAGCCCGTCGCGCCCGGCGCGGCCGGTCTCCTGGTAGTAGCCCTCGACGCTCTTGGGCAGGTCGAGGTGGGCGACGAAGCGCACGTCGGGCTTGTCGATCCCCATGCCGAAGGCGATGGTCGCGACCATCACCACGCCGTCCTCACGCAGGAAGCGGGTCTGGTGCTGCGAGCGCAGCTCGGCGGGCAGGCCGGCGTGGTACGGCAGCGCGGTGACGCCCTGGCCGGCCAGCCACTCCGCCGTGCGCTCGACCGAGGCGCGGCTGAGGCAGTAGACGATGCCGGCCTCGCCCTCGTGCTCGCCGCGGATGAGCTGCAGCAGCTGCCGGCGGGCGTCCTTCTTGGGCCCGACGCGGTACTGGATGTTGGGCCGGTCGAAGCTGGAGACGAAGACGCGAGCGTCGTCCAGGCGCAGGTTGCGGACGATCTCCTCGCGCGTCTCCGCGGTGGCGGTGGCGGTGAGGGCGACGCGCGGGACCCCGGGCCAGCGGTCGTGGAGGATCGTCAGCCCGAGGTAGTCGGGGCGGAAGTCGTGACCCCACTGGGCCACGCAGTGCGCCTCGTCGACGGCGAAGAGCGCGATGCGGGCGCGGTCGAGCAGCTCGGCCGCCACCGGCAGGCGTTCGGGGGCGAGGTAGAGCAGGTCGAGCTCGCCGGCCAGGAGACGGCGCTCGACGGCGCGGCGCTCCTCGGGGGTCTGGCTGGAGTTCAGGTACGCGGCGCGCACCCCGACCTGCTCGAGGGCGTCCACCTGGTCGTGCATGAGGGCGATGAGCGGGCTGATGACCACGCCGGTGCCCTCCCGGACGAGCGCGGGGACCTGGTAGCACAGGCTCTTGCCGCCGCCGGTGGGCATGAGCACGAGGGCGTCCTCGCCGCGGGTGACCGTCTCGATGATCTCGGCCTGCTGCCCGCGGAAGGCGTCGTAGCCCCAGACGCGGGTGAGCACCTCGAGAGGGGCGGACGACGTCGCGCGCACGGCGCGCGCTGTCGCCTGCAGGGCGACGGCGGCGGGCGTCCCGGTGCCGTGCAGGTCCTCCCCGCCCGGGGCCTCCGGCGGGGGCTGCGTCCGGCCGGGCTCCGGTCCGCTCGTCGTCTCAGCCACACGGCCAGGGTAGCCGGTGCGGGGGCGGGGTCGTCACGGGGTGCGAGGCGCGCGCGGGGCGCGGCCCGGGGGCTGGCGCGGGGTGGGGCCGGGCGGGCGGGGCGTGTGCAGCGGGGCGGTCGCGGGACGCTCGGCCGTGACGGTCAGGGGCTCGCCGTCGATCCGCAGCGCCACCTCGCCGGCAGCCCCGTCCAGGAGCCGCACGGTGGTGCCCGAGCGGGTGACCTCCACGCCGAGCCGGCGGCCGCGCCAGCGGAGGCGGAAGGCGATCCGGTGCAGCCGCTCGGGGAGCCGGGGGGCCAGGTGCAGCTCGTCCCCGCCCGTGTCCAGCCCGCCGAACCCGCAGACCACGGCCAGCCAGGACCCGGCGGCGGACGCCAGGTGCAGGCCCTGCTCGGCGTCCTGCTGGATGTCCCGCAGGTCCACGAGGGCGGCCTCGCGCAGGTACTCGAGGGCGAGCTCCAGGTGGCCCACCCGGGCGCAGACCACGGCCTGGACGCAGGCCGAGAGGGACGAGTCGCGGACGGTGCGCTGCTCGTAGTAGTCCAGGTCCCGGGCGGTCTGCTCTGGGGTGAACGCCTCGGCGCACCACCACAGGGCGAGGACCAGGTCCGCCTGCTTGACGACCTGGCGGCGGTAGATCTTCGCGTAGTGGAAGTGCTCCTCCACGGGGTAGCCGTCGCGATTGGCCTCGAAGTCCCACTCGCGGTAGGTCGTGAACCCCTCGTTGGAGGGGTGCACACCGAGCACGGCGTCGTAGGGGAGGTGGATCGCGTCCGCCAGGGCCCGCCACCGCTGGAGCTCGTCGGCCGTCACGGCGAGCCGGCCCACGTGCTCGGGGTGCTCCTCGCACGCGTCGGCGGCCGTCCGGAGGTTGCGCCGGGCCATGAGATTGGTGAACACGTTGTCGTCCACCACGCCGGTGTACTCGTCCGGTCCGGTCATCCCGATCAGGTGGACGCGGCCCTCGTGGTCCTCGTGCGCCATGGCCGCCCACGCGCGCGCCGTCTCCACGAGCACGTCCACCCCGCCGACCGTGCTGAGGTCCTCCCCGGTCACGTCGGCCCACCACCGGTAGGCCCGCGCGATGTCGGCGTTGACGTGCATGGCCGCGGTGCTGGCCGGCCAGTACGCCGACGTCTCGTGCCCGTCGATGGTGCGCCAGGGGAAGGAGGCGCCGCCCAGGTCCAGGACCTGCGCCCGCTCCCGCGCCAGGTCCAGGGTCGAGGAGCGCCACTGCAGGAGCCGGGCGGCGTCGCGGGGGCGCAGCAGCGCCAGGGCCGGCAGCACGAAGCCCTCGACGTCCCAGAAGGTGTGCCCGCTGTACCCGCCGCCGGTCAGGCCCTTCGCCCCGACCGGGGCGCGGCTGACGCAGGCCGCCGCCTGCAGGAGCTGGAACAGGTCGAAGCGGATCGCCAGCTGCAGCTCGGGGTCGCTGTCGATCTCCACGTCGGCGCCGTCCCAGTACTCGTCCAGCTCCGCGCGCTGGTCGGCGAGCAGCCCGTCCCAGCCGCGCCGCCGGGCCCCGGCCATCGCGGCGAGCACCTGGCCGCGGAGGTCGTCGGCGGGGTCGTCCACGGCCGAGGAGTGGCACAGGTACTTCACGAAGCGCACGCTCTCGCCCGGGCCGACGTCGGCGACGACGGTCGTCACCACGTGGTCCTCGTCGCACTGCGTGCTCACGGCGCCCTCGGCCGGCAGGTCGACGTCGTGCTCGACGGCGGCCGCGACCCCGATGCGGCTCTGCCCGGTGCGGTGGACCAGGGCCCCGCCCGTGTCGTGGCAGTGGTGGATCTCGGGGCGGAACGGCCGCTCCAGGACCTCGGCCACCCGCGGGTCGGCGTTCTGCACCTTGGGCGGGGTGCCGTTGACCACGAGACCGGACCGGAGCACCACCTGGACGGAGCGGTCCACCGCCTCGACGACGTAGTGGATCGCCGACACCGGGCGCTGCACCAGCGAGACCAGGCGGGTGGACGTCAGGCGCATCCGGGCGCCCCGCGGGGTGACCCACTCCGTCTCGCGGCGCAGCGTGCCTGCGCGCAGGTCCAGCACCCGCTCGTGCTGCTCCGGCGCCGAGTCCCGCACGTCCAGGGGGACGCCGTCGACCTGCAGGTGCACCGTGCTGCCGTCGGCCACCCCGATGATGGCCTGGCCGTGCTCCGGGTGCCCGTAGCCGCCCTCGGGGTAGGACAGCGGATGGTACTCGTGCACCCCCGACATGAAGGTGCCGCGGGAGGCGCTGGGCTGCGCCTCGTCCAGGGTGCCGCGCACGCCGAGGTACCCGTTGGACAGGGCGAAGACGGACTCCAGGGCGCCGTGCGCGCCGGGGTCGAGGGCGGACTCGCGCACCTGCCAGGCGGACGCTTCGATCGAGGGCTTCGGCATGGCACCACGGTAGCCCGCCGCGGCCCGGCCGCGGCGGGGACTCAGCGGTGCGTGAACCGCGGCTCGCGCTTCTGCGTGAACGCGGCCATGCCCTCCTTCTGGTCCTCCGTGGCGAACAGCGCGTGGAAGAGCCGCCGCTCGAGGTGCACGCCCTGCGCCAGGGTGGTCTCGAACGCCGTGTCCACCGCCTCCTTCGCCGCGAGGACGGAGGGCAGCGACTTCGCCGCGATGGTCCCGGCGACGTCCAGGGCCTCCTGCAGCAGGTCCGCGGCGGGCACGACGCGGGAGACGAGCCCCGCCCGCTCCGCCTCCACCGCGTCGATGTGCCGGCCGGTGAGGACCATGTCCATGGCCTTGGCCTTGCCCACCGCGCGGGCCAGGCGCTGGGACCCGCCCATTCCGGGGATCACCCCGAGGTTGATCTCGGGCTGCCCGAACCGGGCCGTGTCCGCCGCGATCAGCAGATCGCACATCATCGCGAGCTCGCAGCCCCCGCCGAGGGCGTAGCCCGAGACCGCGGCGACCACGGGCGTGCGCACCCGGGTGAAGGCGTCCCAGCCCGCGAACCAGTCCGCGAGGTACATCTCCGGGGCGCTGCGTCCCGCCATCTCCTTGATGTCGGCGCCCGCGGCGAAGGCCTTCTCCGAGCCGGTGAGCACGATCGCCCCGATCCCCGGGTCGGCGTCCAGGGCGGTGGAGGCGGAGACGACCTCCCGCAGGGTCGCCGCGTCGAGGGCGTTGAGCGCCCGGGGCCGGTTCAGGGTGATGATCCCGACCCTCTCCCGGGTCTCGACCAGGATGTTCTCGTACGCGTTCTCGTGCCCGTTCCCGGGCGTGTTCGCGGGGGTGTTCCCGGGGGTGTTCCCGGTAGTGTCCCGGTGCTCGGTCCCGTGCTGCTCGCTCATGCTGCGCTCCTGGTTCGCTCGGTGGGTCGGATCCCGGTGCTCCCGGCTGCGGGGGCGGTGCAGGGCATGGCCGCATCCTACGCACCTGCCCCGCCGTTGCCCCGCCGTGTTCCTTGTCCTCCCGGCAGCGGCCCGCACTAGCATGGGCCCATGCGGACACTGCAGGCGACAATCATCGAAGAGATGGGCGTGAAGCCCGAGATCGACCCCCACCAGGAGATCGAGGCGCGCGTCGGCTTCCTCTGCGACTACCTGCGGACCAGCGGCACGAACGGTTTCGTGCTCGGCATCAGCGGGGGCCTCGACTCCACGCTGGCCGGCCGGCTCGCCCAGCTGGCGGTGGACCGGCTCGCGGAGGGCGGCGTGGACGCGGAGTTCGTGGCCGTCCGGCTGCCCTACAACGTCCAGCACGACGAGGACGACGCCCAGGCCGCCCTGGAGTTCATCCGGCCCTCCAGCACCGTGACCTACAACGTGGCCGCCGCCGTGGACGGCTTCGAGGGCGAGTTCCGGGGGGCCACCGGCCGGGAGATCTCCGACTTCAACAAGGGCAACATCAAGGCCCGCGTGCGGATGATCGCCCAGTACGCGCTCGCCGGGGAGCGGAACCTGCTCGTGATCGGCACCGACCACGGCGCCGAGTCCGTGACCGGGTTCTTCACCAAGTACGGCGACGGCGGCGCGGACGTGCTGCCGCTGTTCGGGCTCGACAAGCGGCAGAACCGGCTCCTGGCGAAGACCCTGGGCGCCGAGGAGCGGCTGTGGGCGAAGGCCCCCACCGCGGACCTCCTCGACGACGCCCCCGGCCAGACCGACGAGACGGAGCTCGGGCTGTCCTACGACGAGATCGACGACTACCTCGAGGGCCGCGAGGTCGGCGACGCCGTGGCGGAGAAGATCGAGCACCGCTGGCGCATCACCCGGCACAAGCGCACGACCCCTGCCACGATCCTCGACGACTGGTGGCGGGCCTGACGCCCGGGGCACCTGCAGCAGGACGGAGCCGCGCACCCCGACCGGGGTGCCCGGCTCCGTCCTCGTCGGGACCCCTCAGCGGGTGGCCCAGGTCCGCCCGGCGGCGTAGTGGGCGGTGTAGCCCTTCGAGAAGCGCTGGCGCACCTCGGCGCCGGAGCGGTACTCGTCGGTGGTGGGGAAGCCCCAGCCGCGCTCGGAGCCGGCGGCCTTCCAGGCCCGCCCGATGGCGCCGTACTGCTTGATCGCCCGGGAGCCCGTGCCGGGGCTCCACATGACCATGGTGGAGCGCCCGTCGCGGCGGAAGACCTGGTAGGCGCCACCGGGGACCGGGCGCTCGTCCGTGACCGGCAGGCCGAAGTTGTGCTCGCGGCCGGCCGCGACCCACCGGCCGCCGATGGATCCGTAGTTCTTCACGGCCATCGCCCCGTAGCCGGGGGCCCAGTAGATGGTGGTGGTGCGGGTGCCCTTCCGGAACTGCTGGTAGACGCCGCCGTCCACGAGACCGCCGCGCTCGTTCATGGTGGGCTCACCGAGCACGGAGGACCCGCCCAGGCGCTGGTACTTGGTGCCGATCGCCCCCCGGACGGCGTAGGTCGGCGCGGCCACCGGAGGCACGAACCCCTGCGCCGGGCTCGCGAACGACCCGGGCACGGCCTGCCCGGCGGGATAGGCGTAGTAGTAGATCGTCAGGTAGGTCTCCCACCCGGGGCCGCGCGAGCCCGAGGTGGCGACGTGGCTGACACCGATCCCGAGGTGGGTCAGGTCCCTGGCGAACTGGTCGGTCCCGTTGCGCGGGAAGAAGTCCAGCAGGTAGTGCGCGAGCGCCTCGACCGCTTCGACGCCCTCGAAGGCGCCGGTGAAGACGCCCTTGCCGTAGTACTGGTCCATCCGGACGCCGCCGGCGGGGGCACCCGCCCAGGGGTCCGGGTTGCGCGACTCCTTCCGGGCCCCGGCCATGGTCTCCGCCCACTGCTGCGCGTTGCGGGACAGCGCGGTGTTGTAGACCAGCGGGGCGCGCTTCGCCTGCCTCCGGTGGTCGTTGACGACCTTGAAGGCCTCGGTGATGTCCTCGACCGTGGTCGGGTGGGCGCCGGCCGAGGCCGCCCCGGCCAGGCCGCCGGCGGCCGGGCCCTCCGTGGCCGCCGGGGCGGGCGCCGGGGCGGCGTCGCTGCCGGAACCCCCGTGCAGGCTGAGGGCGGGCGCGCCGGCGGTGCCGGACGGCTCCGGGGACTCCGACAGCCCGGGCGGATCGGCCGGCGGAGTCGGCGCGGCCAGCGCCGCCGGGACGGCGCCGAGGAGGAGGGCGAAGGTGGTGGACACGACGAGCGCGGTCCGTGCGAGGTTCATGGGGTCTCTCCCTGCTGGGGGCGGCGCCGCCGGGGGCACGGGCCAGCAGGAAGTTAGCACCTGCAATCACCCGGCGGAAGGGCGGCGAGGAAGCCCCTGGTCCCGCGGCGCGGCGCCCGCGACGCGGGACGGGTCAGCGGACGGAGATCCGGTGGTACGGGCCCCGGCCCAGCAGCGCGAGCAGCACCGGCGCCGCCGGGGCCGGCAGCAGCACGAGCCCCTCCGGCAGCCCCGCGGCGCCCGCGCCGTCGGCCGCACCGGATCCCGGTGCCGTCGCGGTGACCCGCACGAGCACGGCCAGCGTCGCCACCACGGACCCGATGATGGACAGCAGGGTGGTCGTGCCGGAGCCGTTGCGCCCCACCACCCCGTCGGTCCGCCATGGCGCTGGGGGCGGCGCCGCGCAGGAGGCCCCGGTGAATTCCCGTCCGGGCCAGCCGGTAACGTGGGGCCCATGAGGATCGCCACCTGGAACGTGAACTCCGTCCGCGCCCGCGCCGACCGCGTGGAGGCGTGGCTGCAGCGCTCGGACGTGGACGTCCTCGCCATGCAGGAGACCAAGGCGAAGGACGACAACTTCCCCTGGGAGCTCTTCGAGTTCATGGGCTACGACGTCGCCCACTTCGGCCTCAGCCAGTGGAACGGCGTGGCGATCGCCTCCCGGGTGGGTCTCGAGGACGTCGAGCGGACCTTCCCGGGCCAGCCCGCCTTCGGCAAGCCCGGCGAGGAGCCCGTGCAGGAGGCCCGGGCGATCGGGGCCACGTGCGACGGCGTGCGCGTCTGGTCCCTCTACGTCCCCAACGGCCGTGGCCTGGAGGACCCGCACATGCCCTACAAGCTGGAATGGCTGCGCGTGCTCAAGGACCACGCCAAGCAGTGGGTCGACGAGGACCCGCAGGCGCAGGTCGCCCTGGTGGGCGACTGGAACGTGGCTCCGCAGGACGAGGACGTGTGGGACCTGCAGTTCTTCCTCGACAACGGGCTGACCCACGTCAGCGAGCCGGAGCGGGCCGCCTTCCGGGCCTTCCTCGAGGAGGCCCGCTACCAGGACGTGGTCCGTCCCCGGCACCCCGGCCCGGGCGTCTACACGTACTGGGACTACAAGGGGCTGCGCTTCCCGAAGAAGGAAGGCATGCGCATCGACTTCCAGCTCTACTCCCCCGCCCTGGCCGACCGTGTCACGGACGCGTCGATCGACCGCGAGGAGCGCAAGGGCAAGGGCGCCTCGGACCACGCCCCCGTGATCGTCGAGATCGCCTGAGCGGCCGTGGCTCAGCTGCTGCAGGTCGGCCGGACGTTCCGCTCGGCCACCGGGATCCCCCACCAGTTCGCCCTGCGGGTGTACGTGCCCGCCGAGGAGCTCGACGCCGTGTACGCCCCGCTGGTGCCCCGGGCGCTCTCCCCCGAGGAGGCCGGGGTGAACGAGCTGACCGAGCAGCTCGCCCGCCTGGCCGAGCCGGGCCAGGACCCCCTGCCCCCGGCCGTGGAGCCGTTGTGGACCCTGCCGTTCTCCGCGGCGCCCCGGGGCCGGGACATGCTCGCGGCGGGGGTCGGCGACTTCCCCGTCTACCACCCCCCGCAGCGGCTGCGCCGCTCGCTGCGGCTCGTGGCGCTCGCCGAGGAGGAGGGCGGCCAGCCCCTGCCCAACCTGCTCATCCCCGAGGACGCCGTCCGGGCCGCCGGAGAGCGCGTGAGCCGGGAGCACTTCGTGCCCGTGCACGCGCGCCAGTCGGCGTTCACCGTGCCCATGGCGTGGTTCTCGCTCTTCACCGCCCAGGACCACACCGAGAGCTTCCACCACGGCAACCGCGTGCACCGGTGCGCGGTGCCGGTGGACCTCGCCACCCGGCGGGTGGTGCGCGCCGCGCAGGTGGTGGAGGACGCGGGCGGGGAGGACCTGGAGGACCTCGCCGAGGACCTCACGCACCTGGGCCGGTGGCTCGGGGCGTTCTCCGCCAACTCCCTCGTGGTCCTGCACTACGGTTCGCTCGCGGACCCGTTCCAGCCGGACGAGAGCCCGCAGGACTTCTCGGACGCCGTGGAGCTGCTGGCCACGCAGGACGCCCACGGCGCCGCCGTGGCGTTCCGCCGGCTCATGCACCGCTGGCTGCGGCTCGCGCACCTGGAGAGCGCCAGCTGAGCCCCGGCGCCGAAGGCCCCGGGAACACCCGTCGCGACACCGTGGAACCACCGGTCGCCGGCGCGAGTCGACAGCCTCCCCCGTCGTAGGGGTACACTCTGGTCCTTCCGTGCAGGGCACCCTCTGCACAGCACCGCCCCGTTCCAGGAGGACGCACCACATCATGGCCACCGATTACGACGCTCCGCGCACCCGGCCCGAGGACGAGCCGGCCAACGAGTCCCTGGAGGCGATCCAGGTCCAGCGCAGCGCCACCGCCCAGACCTCGGTCATCGACGCCGAGGACTTCGACACCGCCGAGGGCATCGACCTGCCCGGGGCGGACCTCTCCCACGAAGAGCTCACCGTGGCCGTCATCCCCGAGCAGAGCGACGAGTTCACCTGCGGGGCCTGCTTCCTGGTCCGGCACCGCTCCCAGCTCGCCCGCCAGTCCGGCGCGGTGAAGTACTGCACGGACTGCGAGGGCTGAGCCCCGCAGATCACTGACCCCGGACACGACCCGGGCCCCCGGCGCACGATGCGCCCGGGGCCCGGGTCGTTGCCCGTCCACCTGCCGGCAGAGGCGGACGGCCGCTCGCGTCGCGGGAGGGACCGGCCCGCGACGGGCCTGGCAGCGGCTCTCGTTCCACGGGAGGATGGGGCTCGTGGCGGCACCGTGGAAGCACCCGCACGGGTGGGGCGCCGAACCGATCCGAGCGGAAGGACGGGTGGGGCGATGGACTGGTCCGGGTGGGCACTGTTCGGCCTGCTGGCCACCAGCGCACTGACCCTCGTGCTGATCGCCGCGCAGATGGCCGGCTTCACCCGGCTGGACCTGCCCCTGGTGCTGGGCACTCTCGTGACCTCCGACCCCGACCGGGCCCGGGTCGCTGGGGGGTTCCTGCACCTGCTCGCCGGTCAGGGCTTCGCCTTGGGCTACGCGGGCACGTTCGCTCTGCTGGACCGGGCCACCTGGTGGCTGGGGGCGCTGCTGGGTCTGCTCCACGGCGCGGTGGCACTGGGCCTGATCCTGCCGCTGCTGCCCGGGGTGCACCCCCGGATGGCTTCTCACCGCGCCGGTCCGGCCAGCCGGGCGGGGCTGGAGCCCCCGGGGCTGCTGGGGCTCAACTACGGGTTCCAGACGCCTGCCGTGACCATGACCGCCCATCTGCTCTACGGGACCATGCTGGGCGTGCTGCTGGAGCCCCGGTGAGCGGCCGCCCGGTGCCTCGCGGGTCGGAGGGATGAGGATGGACGGTCCCACCCCGACGGCGCCGCCCATCGGGGACCACGGCTTGCTCGGCGGCACCCGCACGGCCGTGCTCGTGGCCGGTGACGGGACGATCGACTGGTGCTGCCTGCCCGGCTTCGACGGCACCCCGGTGTTCGCCTCCCTGATCGGCGGACCCGCTGCCGGACGCTTCCGGATGGGCCCCGCGCTGCCCGCCGGACCCCCGGCCCGGCGCTATCGGGGAAACACCGCCACCCTCGAAACGACCTGGGCCACGGGATCCGGCCGCCTGGTGCTCACCGAGGCCATGGTCGCCGAGGTCACCGGGCAGCTGCTGCCGGCCACACTCCTGGTGCGGCGGCTCTCCGCCCGGGACGCCCCGGTCACCGCGGTGATCGATTTCGATCCCCGCCTGGGCGAGCACCACCGCCGTCCCCGCACCCGCCGCGGACCGGGGCTGGTCTGCGACTTCGGCCGCCTGGCCCTGGCCCTGGACAGTGATCCGCCCCTGGAGATCATCCCGGCACGCCCGGCCATGATCACCGTGGAGCCGGGGCGCCCGGTCATCCTGGTGCTGGCCGCCGCCTACGGCGAACCCCTGGTGCGCATCGACCCCGCCGGCTCCTGGGACCTGGTGGCCGCCGATGAAGCCCGCTGGGAGCGCTGGGCCGATGAGATCCACGAGGACCTGCCGTACCGGCACGCCGTGGTGCGCAGCCTGCTCACCCTGCGGCTGCTGACCTATTCACCCTCCGGGGCCCCGGTGGCGGCCCCCACCACCTCGCTCCCCGAGCAGCCCGGGGGGATCCGCAACTGGGACTACCGCTACACCTGGCCCCGTGACGCCAGCATCGGGGTGCGCACTTTCCTGCGATCCGGCAAGCCGCTCGAGGCCGAACGGTTCCTCGGCTGGCTGCTGCACGCCAGCCGCCTGGACCGGCCCCGCCTGCCGGCACTGCTCACCCTGACAGGGTGCCGGGTCCCCGTGGAACGGACACTCACCGCATGGCCGGGCTACGCCGGCAGCACCCCGGTGCGCACCGGCAACGCCGCGGCCGGCCAGCACCAGCTCGACGGCTACGGGTGGGTCCTGGACGCCGCCTGGACGTACGAGCGAGCCGGGCACCGGCTGAACTCCGAGACCTGGCGGGCGATGCGCGCCTTCGCCGACACCGTCGCCCTCCGCTGGCACGAACCCGACGCCGGGATCTGGGAGATCCGCGACGACGCCGCCCACCACGTCCACTCCAAGCTCATGGGCTGGCTGGCCCTGGACCGGGCCCTGCGCCTGGGGAGGACCCACCGGCTGGGCGAGCCGCGACGCCGCCGCTGGTCGGCGGCCCGCCGTGACCTGGCCGAGCAGATCCGCACCAGCGGCTTCGCCCCGGACCGGGGCTGCTACACCCGCGCCTACGGTTCCGCCGATCTCGACGCCGCGCTGCTGGTCCTGCCCGTGCTCGGGTTCGAACCCCCCGGGTCGACGCGGGCACGCGCCACCGTGGACGCCATCCGGACCGAGCTGTCCGCCGGCGGCCCTCTGCTCCACCGCTATCCTCCGGGCCGCGACGGGCTGCCGGGCGGGGAAGGAGCCTTCCTGCCGTGCTCCTTCTGGCTCGTCCAGGCCCTGGCGAGCACCGGTCGCCGCCCCGAGGCCGTGGACCTGTTCGAGGAGCTGCTCGAACGCTCCACCGTCCTGGGCCTCTACGGGGAGGAGATGGACCCTGCCACCGGGGAGCACCTGGGCAACTTCCCCCAGGCCCTCACCCACGCCGCCCTGGTCGACGCCGCCCTGACGCTGCGCGACACAGCCCCGGAGGGTCCGTCCCGGTCCTGGCGTCCCGGGACCGGTCGCGACCCGTGGTAGAACGGGCCGGTGCGCCAGTCCGCCCCACCTCCTGACCCCTGCCCGGCCCCGCCCCGCGTGCCGGGATGGCTCGTCGTGCTCGCGGTGGTGGTCGTGGCGGTCGACCTCCGCCCCGGGGCCACCTCCGTGGGGCCGGTGCTCGCGGAGGTGCAGCAGGGTCTGGGGCTGGGCCCCACGATGGCCGGGGTGCTGACCGCCCTGCCCGGGCTCACCTTCGCCGCGGCAGGGGCGTGCGCGGCTCCGCTGTCGCGCCGGACCGGCATCAGCGGTGCCGTCACCGCCGGTCTCGTCGTGGTCGCCGTCGGGCTGCTGGCCCGGTCGGTCACCGCGTCGGCAGCGGTGTTCCTGGCCCTGACCGTGCTGGGCCTCGCGGGCATGGCGGTCGGCAACATCCTGGTGCCGGCCTTCATCAAGCGCCACGGAGGCCGGCGCACGGCGACGCTGAACTCCCTCTACACGACCGGCCTGGCCGTGGGCGCCACCCTGGCCCTGCTGGCGGCGGGGCCGTTGGCCGCGCGCGGGCCCGAGGGGTGGCGGGCCGCTCTGGGCCTGTGGGGCCTCGTGGCCCTGGCCGCCGTGGTCCCGTGGATCCTCGTCACCGTCCGCGACCGACGCTTGCCCGCCACGGCTCCGGGCCGTGCCCTGCGCGCCGGCCGCCGATCCTCGATCCTGCGCTCCCGCACCGCCGTGGCGCTGTGCGTCTACTTCGGCATCCAGTCGATGCACGCCTACGTCCAGTTCGGCTGGGTGGCCCAGATCTACCGCGACGGCGGCCTGGGCCAGGCCGAGGCGGGACTGATGGCCGCCCTCATCGCCGCCATGGGCATCCCGGGAGGACTGCTGATGCCCGTCCTCGTGGCCGGCTCGCCGCACCTGCGGCGGTGGATCGTGGGCCTGGGCGCCTGCATGGTCGCCGGCTACCTCGGGCTGCTCCTGGCGCCCGCCGCCGTGCCCTGGGCCTGGGCGCTGCTGCTGGGCGCGGGCGGCTTCGCGTTCCCCACCGCCCTGGCCCTGCTCACGGCCCGCTCCCGGGACCCCCGGGTCACCGCGCAGCTGTCCGGGTTCACCCAGCCCGTGGGGTACCTGCTGGCGGCGGCCGGGCCCTTCGCCGTCGGCGCCCTGCACGAGGCCACCGGCAGCTGGACCGCGCCCCTGCTGCTGCTGATGGCCACCGCGGTGCTCCTCGTCGTCGCCGGCGGCGTCGCGGCCGCGCCCCGCTTCGTCGACGACGAGATCGCGGGCACCGACGAACCGTAGCGGCACGGAGGGCGGGACGCCGACCGGCTATCGTGACGGCATGACCGAACAGGCTGCAGGACGAGAGCTCACCGCCGGACTGGTCGGCTACGGCATGGCCGGGAGGGACTTCCACGCGGACCTGCTGCGGCAGGCCGGCGGCCGGGTCACCGACGTCGTCACCGGCCACCCGGAGCGGGCCGCCCGCGCGGGCTCCGACTGGCCGGGGGTGCAGGTGCACCGGGACCTGCCCGGCCTGCTGGAGCGCTCACGGCCCGACGTGCTGGTCGTGGCCTCCCCCACCGGACTGCACGTGGAGCACGCGCTGGCGGGCTTGGAGGCCGGGATCCCCGTGGTGGTCGACAAGCCGCTGGCCATGGACCACGAGGGCGCGGTGGCCGTGGTCCGTCGCGCCGAGGCGACCGGGACACCGCTGACGGTCTTCCACAACCGGCGCTGGGACCGCGAGCAGCTGACCCTGGCCCGTGTGCTCGCCGAGGGGCACCTCGGGGACGTGCACCGGTTCGAGCGCCGCTGGGAGCGGTGGCGCCCGGTGCCCAAGGACCGGTGGCGGGAGAACGCGGTCGGCCAGGGCGGCGGGCTGCTGCTCGACCTCGGTCCGCACCTGGTGGACGCGGCGATCCAGCTGTTCGGGCCGGTGGCGGCGGTGCGGGCCGAGCTGCGCGCCCTCACGACGCCCACCGAGGACGACGTCTTCCTGGCCCTGGACCACGCCGCGGGCACGATCAGCCACCTGTGGGCCGGGAGCCTCGTGGGAGCGCCGGGTCCGCGGACCCGGGTGCTCGGCTCGGCCGGCGCCTTCCTGGTTCCCGGGCACGCCGACAGCCCCGGCCCCTTCGACGCTCTGGATCCCGGGGAGGGCATGGCGGGCCTGCTCGTCCACGGCACCGGGACCACCCCCGTGCCCACCGCCCCCGGCGAGCCCGCCGGCTTCTACCGGGCCGTGACCCGGTGGCTGCTCGGCGACGGTGAGGTCCCGGTGGACCCCTGGGACGCCGTGGCCGTCGCCGCGGTGCTGGATGCTGCGCGGCGCAGCGCCCGCACGGGGGCGGCCGACGTCCCGGCCGCGCCGTGAGCCGCACCGGGCACCACGCCGGCCTCGGCGCCGCGGCGATCCTGCTCACCTCGGTGCTGTGGGGCACGACCGGGACCGCGGCCACCTTCGCCCCGGGCGCCGGGCCGCTGGCGATCGGGGCCGCCGCCCTGGGGGTGGGCGGGCTGCTGCAGGCGGCGATCGCCCTGCCCGCGCTGCGCCGCTCGCGGCGGGCGCTGCGCCCGCACACCGGACTGGTGGCGGTCGGGGCCGTGGCCGTGGCCGTCTATCCGCTGGCGTTCTACAGCTCGATGCACCTGGGCGGCGTCGCGATCGGCACGGTCGTCTCCCTGGCCTCCGCGCCGCTGGCCTCGGGCGTCCTGGAACGCTGCCTCGAGCGCCGCCCCCTGAGCCGGTGGTGGATGGTCGCGGCGCTGCTCGGCGTCCTCGGCAGCGCCCTGCTGTGCCTGTCCCGGGCCGGCGGGTCCGGGGCCTCGGCCGCGGACACCGCCGCCGGCATCGGGCTCGGGCTGGTGGCCGGGGCGACCTACGCGCTGTACTCGTGGGTGGTCCACCGGCTGATGGGCCACGGAGTGGGGCGCGCGGCCTCGATGGGCGCGGTGTTCGGCGCCGGCGGGACCCTCCTGCTCCCCGTCCTCGCCCTCACGGGGGCGCCCCTGCTGGCCTCGGGGCAGTCGTTCGCCGTGGCCGCGTACATGGCGCTGGTGCCGATGTTCCTCGGGTACTTCCTGTTCGGCATCGGCCTCGCCCGGGTGCGCCCGAGCACGGCGACCACGCTCACCCTGACCGAACCGGCCGTCGCGGCGGTCCTGGCCGTCGTCGTCGTCGGCGAACGGCTGGCGGGCGCCGGGTGGGCCGGCCTGGCCGTCATCGCCGCCGCGCTCGTCGTCCTGGCCCTCGCCCCCGCCAACGTCGTCGAGCCCCGGCCGGGAACGCCCGGCCGGGCACCGACCGGCCGGGCACCGTCTGCGGAGGCGCCGTCCGCCCCGGCGACCGCGGTGGAGCAGCCGGGCGCGGCCCGGACGTCCGCCGTGCAGGCGGCCGTGACACCGCGCCCGGGAACCGACTAGGTCGGGGGCGCCCCCGCACCGGACAGCCCGAGGACGTACCCGTGGAAGAACCCGAGGAGCAGCACATGACGCAGCAGGTCAGCCGGCCCCCGATGACCGAGGACGGCCAGTGGTGGCGCTCCGCGGTGATCTACCAGATCTACCCCCGCTCCTTCAACGACTCCAACGGTGACGGCCTGGGTGACCTGCCCGGCATCCTCGGCCGCCTCGACTACCTCTCGGACCTCGGCGTGGACGCCCTGTGGCTGTCCCCGTTCTACCTCTCCCCCCAGCACGACGCCGGCTACGACGTCTCCGACTACCGCGCCGTCGACCCCCGCTTCGGCACCCTGGCGGACTTCGACCGGATGCGCGCCCGCATGGCGGAGCTGGGCATGCGGCTGATCGTGGACCTCGTGCCCAACCACACCTCCAGCGAGCACGAGTGGTTCCGGGCGGCCGTCGCCGCTGGGCCCGGGAGCCCTGAGCGGGAGCGGTACATGTTCCGGGACGGCCGCGGCGAGCACGGCGAGCTGCCGCCCAACAACTGGCGCTCCGTGTTCGGCGGCGAGGCCTGGACCCGCCTGCCGGACGGGCAGTGGTACCTGCACCTGTTCGACAGCACCCAGCCGGACCTCAACTGGGAGAACCCGGAGGTGTGGGAGGAGTTCCGCTCCGTCCTGCGGTTCTGGCTGGACCGGGGCGCGGACGGCTTCCGCGTGGACGTGGCCCACGGCCTCGTCAAGGCCGAGGGGCTGCCGGACTGGGACCACCAGGTGCACATGGTCGAGGGCGAGCACGACGCGCGGGAGCACGACGCCCCGGAGCACGACGTCCCGGAGACCCCGCTGAGCACGGGAAGCCCCTACTTCGACCAGGACGGCGTGCACGAGGTCTACCGCGACTGGCACCGGGTGCTCGCCGAGTACGAGGGCGACCGGATGATGGTGGCCGAGGCGTGGGTCGAACCGGCGCACCGGCTGGCGATGTACGTCCGCTCCGACGAGATGCACCAGGCGTTCAACTTCGACTTCCTGGTGGCCGGGTGGGACTGGGGCCGGTTGTCCCGGGCCATCGAGAACTCCCTCAGGGAGGCGGCGGGAGTCGGCGCGCCCACCACCTGGGTGCTGTCCAACCACGACACCGTCCGGCACGTCTCCCGCTTCGGCCTCACCGACCCCATCGCCTATCCCAAGGGGATCGACGCGGACGGCGAGCAGCCGGACCACGAGCAGGGACTCGCCCGCGGCCGCGCCGCCGCCCTGGTGGAGCTCGCCCTGCCCGGTTCCGCCTACCTGTACCAGGGGGACGAGCTGGGCCTGCCCGACCACACGCGCCTGCCCGCCGAGCTGCGCCAGGACCCGGCGTTCGCCCGCACCGGCGGCGAGGAGATCGGCCGCGACGGCTGCCGTGTCCCGCTGCCCTGGGCCGCGGGCGAGCCGGGCCACGGCTTCGGGGCCGACCCGTGGCTGCCGCAGCCCGAGATCTTCGCGGAGCTCGCGGCGGACCGGCAGGTGGGGGTCCCCGGCTCCACGCACACGATGTACCGCACGGCGCTCCGGGTGCGCCGGGAGCTCGGTCTCGGCCGCGGCACCTTCGCGTGGCACGCGAGCCACGACGCCGCGACGGGCCTGCTCTCGTTCGTGAACACCACCGCCGACGGGGTGCGGGTGCTCGTGGCGGCGAACCTGGGCGGCGCGCCGGCGCCCCTGCCCGTGGGAGAGCCGCTTGTGCTCAGCCGTGAGGACGCCGTGCAGGACGGTGCGCTGCGGCCCGAGCGGGCCGCGTGGTGGCGCCTGGGGTAAGGGCCTCCGCGGGCCGGGCCCGGCCGGCAGGTCAGTGGCTGGTGCGCCCCCGGGTCGACGCGAGCACCGGCGCGAGCAGCCGGTCGGCGAGCACGCCCGTGGCCACGGAGTACACCGCCTTGTGCAGGACGTCGACGGCCTGCTCGCCCGCCGGCCAGGACGCCGGCGGGGCCCCGACGCCGGTCGCGTTCTCCACGGTCTGGTCGAAGGCCAGCCGGACCACCGTGTGCCAGGCGTTGGCGTGCGCGCCCCGGATGCCGGTGACGGCCCACACCCCGCGCAGGGCGCCGAGGGCGGCGCCCGTGCCGTAGTGCATGGCGGAGTTCCAGCCCGCGGGCTGCTCGCGGTCGCCGGGGTGCCGTCCCAGCAGGGTGAGGAGGGCGCGTGCGGGGACGTAGGAGTCCGGGCGGTGGGTGAGCGCCTGCTCGGCCTTCTCCCCCAGCACCATCAGCCCGGCGCCGGCGACGCCCGCCGCGGCGCCGGTCGCCGCCGCCCGTCCGAGCAGGCTCCGGCGGGCGGACCCGGTCACGGCCGTTCCTGCCCGTCGCGGGTCCGGTCGGGGTCCAGCCCCTGCTGCTCCAGGTCGCGGTCGAGCTCGGCCCCCGGCTCGATGACCACGCCGTCCTCGCGCTGGTCGTCGACCGGTCCCCGCCCCGGTTCCTGCTCACGTCCGTGCTCGGTCATGTCGGTTCCCTCCGTCGTGGCCCCCGGGCCGGGCGGCCTGCCCCCAGTGTAGGCAGGATGCTGATCATTTCGCGGGGGTGGGTTCCGCGCACGTCCGGCGCAACCAGTCGCCGACCGGGGCCAGCGTCCGCTGCAGCTCGGCCAGCTCGGCGGGCTGCACGGACGGGCCCGCGGCGTCCAGGGCGGCCACGGCGTCGCCGAACGCGGGGCGCAGCTCGGCGGGCAGCCGGGGCACGAGGTCCCGCACGGAGGCGGCCGCCCCCTGCGGGCGGAAGTGGGGGTCCGGTTCGTCGCCGGACAGCGGCACGAGGGTCAGGGCGGTGTAGGCGCTGGCCACCTCGAAGCAGGTCTCCGGCTCCGAGGAGGATCCCGACGGCACCGGGGAGGGCGAGCCCGTCGTCGGCTCGAGGACGAGCCCGGACGGCGGCTCGCCTGCGCCGCAGCCCGTGCCCACCAGCAGGCACAGGACGGACAGCGCGGCCGTTGCTGCCCCGCGGGGGCTCGGTCGACGGGGATGGCGGATCACGGCTCCAGGGTAGGGAGCGAACCTCGGTGTCCGCTGGCAGCGGGCAGCACGGCCCGGGAACGACGAAACCGCCGGCCCCCACGAGGGGACCGGCGGTTTCCGCGGTGGCTCCGACCGGCGTCGATCCGGTGACCTTACGATTTTCAGTCGTACGCTCTACCAACTGAGCTACAGAGCCCCGGCACATCCGCAGCGGATATGCCGCGACGGCGCCGCATCTTGTCGATGAACGCCGTCCGAGCGACCCTGACGGGACTTGAACCCGCGACCTCCGCCGTGACAGGGCGGCACGCTAACCAACTGCGCTACAGGGCCTTGCTGTTTCCAACGAGGACTGATACTACCAGCATTCCTCGGCGGTTGTGCAAATCGGCGGGAGACCCTCCGATCGCGTACCCCCAACGGGATTCGAACCCGTGTCGCCGCCGTGAAAGGGCGGTGTCCTAGGCCACTAGACGATGGGGGCCAGAACACCCGCATCGACGGCCACGACCTCGGCGACCGAGGACCGTGACACGGGAGAAACCGAGTACAGCTTAGGGGTTCGCGCGGAGTCCGCACAATTCCCGCCCCACCCCTTCGGGACCCAGCCGCCGCCCGGGCTCGTGCGGTAGGAATGGGAGGGTGATCGAGATGACCCGCGAGGAGTTCGACGGCGCCGTCGACGACGCCATCGACCTGATCCCGGACGCGCTCTTCCGGGCGATGGACAACGTGGTGATCCTGGTGGAGGAGGAGCCGCCGGCGCACTCCCCCGAGCTGCTCGGCCTCTACGAGGGCGTGCCCCTCACCGCCCGGGACGGAGGGTGGGGCGCCGGCTCCCTGCCGGACCGGATCTTCGTCTACCGGGGACCGCTGCAGCGCATGTGCGCGGCACGCGAGGAGCTCGTGGAGGAGATCACGGTCACCGTCATCCACGAGGTCGCCCACCACTTCGGCATCGACGACGAGCGCCTGCACGAACTGGGCTGGGGCTGAGCCGGCCCGCTCAGGCGTCCCAGGGACGGATGTCGTCGGAGTCGAAGTTCTTGCGGGTCTCGATCCGCTCGTCGTAACGGTCCGGGACGATCAGCACGGGCCCGGCGGCGTTGTGCAGGACACCCTGCGACGTGGAGCCCAGGAGCATCCCGGCGAACCCGCCCCGGCCGCGCGTGCCCATCACCACCAGGCCGTTGCGCCGGGTCTGCTCGACCAGCACCTGCACCGGCGCCCCGTCCGCGAGCTCGGAGCCGATCTCCAGGTCCGGGAACCAGCTCTCGAGCCAGGCGACGCCGCCGTTCAGCGCCCGCGCGACGTCGTCGTACATCGCCTCGAAGTCCACCGCCGTCGGCATCCAGGCGAGCGCCCCGCTCACGGGCGGGAGCGCGCACAGCACCGTCAGGGGGACGCCGAGCAGGCGCGCCTCCTCCGCGGCGTAGAGCATGGCGGCTCGGGCCTGGGTGGAGCCGTCCGAGCCGACGACCACGCGGTCCACGAGGGTCCGGGCGCTCGTGAGCTCCGCCGCGCCCAGGTGCTCCTGCGCCCAGGGCAGGGGCACCACGCCCGTGGGGCACTTGGAGTGCGCCGGCACCGCCGTGGAGACCGTGCCGAGGAGCCGGCCCAGCAGGCCGCCCCGGCCGCGGGAGCCGAGGACCAGCAGCTCCGCCGTGCGGCTCAGCTCGAGCAGGGCGCCGGAGGGGTCTCCCGTCTCGACGGTCGCCCGCAGCTCCACCCCGACGTCGCGGACCTGGTCCGCGGCGTGGTTCAGCAGCTCCTCGACGCCCTGGGTGAGGGCGGCCTCGTCCACGGTGGCGTAGCCGGTGTCGAACCCCGAGCCCGAGAACACGGGCAGGCTGTACGCGGTGACCAGCCGCACCGGGCGGCCGCGGCGGCGGGCCTCCCGGGCCGCCCACCGCAGGGCCCCGAGGCTCTGCTCGGACCCGTCGATGCCCACGACGATCTCGCCGGTGGCGTCGAGGGACCGGCCCTGCCCGCCGCCCGAGGGGATGCGGTGGCGCACCGCCTCCCCGCCCAGCGTGGTCTCGGGCGGCTCCTCGCGCTCCCGGTCCGGGGACGGGTGGTCGGTCATGGTGCTGCCTCCTGTGCGCGTCCTCGGTCCGCGGCGCTCCGGTGCCGCCGCGGGCTCGTCTCCGATGGTACGCGCGGCGGGGCGGCGGGGCGGGGTCCCGCGGAGCGCCGGAGCGCCCCCGGGATGAGAGGATGAGGGCGCACTGTGCACTTGCTGCGAGGAAGGACGGTCCCGCCGATGAGCGAGATCTCGCTGCCCGAGGCCCTGCCCGGCGAGACCGGGACGAGAGAGTGGGTCACGTGGGCCAGGACGCACTCCGTGACCCCCCGGCACGTGCTGCGCCCCACCTCGGTGCCGGAACTCGCGGACGGGGTCGTCACCGCCGTGCGCCGCGGTCTGGGCGTGCGCGCGGTGGGCTCCGGCTGCAGCTTCTCGGCGCTGCCCCTCGCCCCCGACGTCATGCTCGACCTCTCCGGGCTCCGCGGGGTGCCGGCCGTCGACGAGCAGAACCTGCGGGTCACGGTCCTGGCGGGCACCACGATCCGCGATCTGAACCAGGAGCTGGACGCCCACGGGCTGGCCGTGACCAACCTCCCGGACAGCGACTGGCAGACGGTCGCCGGCGCCGTCTCGACCGGCACCCACGGGACCGGCCTGGCCTTCGGCTCCCTGTCCCAGCAGGTGGTCGCCCTGAGCCTGGTCACGGCCGGCGGCGAGCTGGTGGAGTGCTCCGCCGAGCAGCGCCCCGAGCTGTTCCAGGCCGCGCGCGTGGGCCTGGGAGCCGTGGGGGTCATCGCGAGCGTCACTCTCGAGTGCGAGCCGACGTTCCGGCTGCACGCGGCGGAGCTCAAGGAGCCGCTCGGCCAGCTCGTGGACACCCTGGGCAGCCGGATGGCCGGGGCCGACCACTTCGAGTTCTACTGGACGCCGGGCACCGCCACCGCCCAGACCCGGATCCTGACGCGCCTGCACAAGCTCCCGGACTCCTACACGCGGCCCGGGTCCCCCGTGGCGCGCACCGTCCGCCGGCTCGACGACGCCGTGCTGCGCAACACCCTCACCGCGGGGCTGAACCAACTGGCCACCGTCCTGCCGCGCTCCACGCCGGGGCTCAACCGCCTCGACGCCCTCACGAACAGCCCGCGGCAGTACAGCGACCTCTCCTTCCGGGTGTTCACCGTGCCGCGCCGGACCCGGTTCGTCTCCTCCGAGTACGCGCTGCCGGTCGAGGAGCTCGTCGTCGCCTTCCGGGAGCTGCAGGCGCTCATCGAGCGCCGCGACTACTCGTTCTCGCTCCCGGTGGACGTGCGCTGCTCCGCAGCGGAGGACGCCTGGCTCTCCCCCGCCCACGGCCGGGAGACGGGCTGGATCGCGCTGCGGCAGTACTGGCGCCGGTACGACCCGAAGGTCTTCGCCGCGGCCGAGGAGATCTTCGTGGCCCACGGCGGCCGCCCGCACTGGGGCACGGTGCACACTCAGGACGCGGAGCACCTGCACTCGGTGTACCCGCGGTTCCAGGACTTCCTCGACGCCCGCGCGGCGGCGGACCCGGACGGGGTGTTCCTCAACGACCATGTCCGCGGACTGCTGGGCCTGTAGGCCCGGCCGCGGCGCACGCTCCGACAGCGCGAGGGGCCGCGTCCGGCAGGACGCGGCCCCTCGCGGCTCGGCACGGAGCGGCGGATCAGACGGGTGAGGAGACCGGCTCCGTCACGCCTTCGCGGGAGACGCTGACCATCTCCTCGCGCTCGACCACCTTGACGCGCTCGCGCGGGTTGCCCTCGGCGTCGTGGGAGGACTGGCCGAGGCCCTGCTCGTACTCGTCGAGGGCCAGCCAGCCCTCCCAGGTGGTGTACTCGACGCCGCGGGCCTCGAGCACGTCGTTGACGGACTCGGGGTCGGGACGGGTGGCGCCCGGCAGCACGGGGCGGTCCTCCAGGAGGTGGGTGACCGTCTCGAGGGCGTCGGACTTGGTGGCGCCGATCAGCCCGACCGGACCGCGCTTGATCCACCCGGTCGCGTAGAGACCGTGCAGCACGGTGCCGTCCTCGGCCAGGACGCGGCCCTCCACGTTGGGGATCACGCCGCGGCCGTCGTCGAACGGCAGCTCGGGCAGCCGGGAGCCCAGGTAGCCCACCGCGTGGTAGACGGCCTGCACGGAGTAGTCGACGTGCTCGCCGGTCCCGGACACGGAGCCGTCGCCGTTGAGACGCGTGCGCTCCATGCGCAGACCCGTGACCCGGCCGTCCTCCCCGAGCACCTCGCGGGGGCTCTGCAGGAAGTGCAGGTGCAGCCGCCGGGAGGCGGTCTGCGGGGAGTCGTCGGCCCGCCACTTCTCGAGCGTCTTGACCATGACCTTGACCTGGTTGTTCTCGGCGATGGCCTGCTCGGAGCCCTCGTCGTACTGGAAGTCCTCGTCGTAGACGACGATGTCGACGTCCCGCGACTTGGCGAGCTCGCGCAGCTCGAGGGGCGTGAACTTCACCTGGGCGGGGCCTCGGCGGCCGAAGATGTGCACGTCCGTCACCGGGGACGCCTTGAGCCCCTGGTAGACGTTGCCGGGGATCTCGGTGACGAGCATGTCGTCGGCGTGCTTGGACAGCACGCGGGCCACGTCGAGGGCCACGTTACCGTTGCCGATGACCGCGACCTCGCGGGCCTCGAGCGGCCAGGTGCGCGGGAAGTCCGGGTGGCCGTCGTACCAGGCCACGAACTCGGCGGCCCCGTGCACGCCCTTGAGGTCGTTGCCGGGGATGTTCAGCGGGGCGTCGTAGACGGCCCCGGTGGCGAAGATCACGGCGTCGTAGTGGGCGCCGAAGTCCGCGAGGGTGAGGTCCCGGCCGAACTCCACGTTGCCGAAGAAGCGGATGTCGCCGCGGCCCAGGATGGCGCGCAGCGCGGTGATGATGCCCTTGATGCGGGGGTGGTCGGGGGCCACGCCGTAGCGGATGAGGCCGAACGGGGTCGGGTAGCGGTCGAACAGGTCGATGCTGACCTCGAGCTCCCCGTTCTTCACGGGCTCGGACTTGGTGAGCATGTCCGCGGCGTAGATGCCGGCCGGGCCGGCGCCGATGACGGCGACGCGCAGGGGGCGGGTGGTGGTGTCAGCCACGTGGGTTCCTTTCGATTGCGCGCACGGTGTGTACCGCGCGCATCGTAGACCGGGTCCAAGTTTAGTGAAGTCGTCCCAGGATCTCCTGGGTGAGAAGGCTCACGGCCGGTGGCCGAGCAACCCCCGTCCGCGCAGCAGGCGCCGCTCCACGGGGTTGAAGAACAGCAGCTCCACGAGGATGCCGACGACGAGGATCGACAGGACCGCGACCATCACCACCGCCATGTTGGAGACCGTCCGGCCCTGCTCCAGCAGGGAGCCGAGGCCGAAGCCGATCGAGCCGCCGATCGCGATGAGCTCCGCGCCCATGAGCGAGCGCCAGGAGAACGCCCAGCCCTGCTTCAGCCCGGCGAGGTAGCCGGGCAGGGCCGCGGGGAGCACGACCTTGCTGGCCATCGTCCACCCCCGGGCGCCGAGCACGTGACCGGCCCGGCGCAGCTGCGGCGGGATCTGGTCCACGCCCGCGAGCATGCCGTTGATGATCGAGGGGATGGCACCCATGAGCACCACGAAGTACACCGTCGCGTCGGACAGACCGAACCAGATGATCGCGGCGGGCACCCAGGCGATCGACGGCAGCACCTGCAGGCCCGAGATGATCGGGCCCACGGCGTCGCGCAGTCCGCGCCACTGGGCGATGAGCAGCCCCAGGGGCGTGGCCACCGCCACCGCCACCAGGAAGCCGCTGATCCCCCGCCACAGGCTCGTGCCCAGGGCGCCCAGTACGGTGCCGTCGCCGAGCAGCGCGCCGAACTGCCGCGCGACGTCCAGCGGACCGGGCATGACGTCCGGGCGGGGACCGAGGAGGGCGACGAGCAGCTGCCACAGCAGCAGCCCGGCCACCAGGGCGACCAGGGGCGGTGCCACCTTGGTGCGGAACACCTCCCCGGCCGAGGTCTTGCGCGTGCGCTCGGTCTGCAGGGCGTCGAGGCCGGCGAGCTCCTCGCCGGTGCCGCCCTGATCGTGGTGCGGCACCGGGGGCAGGCCGGGGGCCGGCGCCTCGGCGTCCCGGGGCGCGGGGATCCCCGGCGCTGCCGGCGGCGCGGCGGGGACGGCGGTGTCATTTCGCATGGCGGCTGATCTCCTCACGCAGGCGTGCGGTGATGGTGCGGGTCAGCTCGCCGAGGGTGTCGTCGAGCGACTGGGCGTTGCCCTCGAAGCCGTAGGACTCGGGGTCCTTCCACGGCCGGGTGTCCCACTCCTGGACCACCTGACCGGGACGGGAGGACATGAGCAGCACCCGCTGGCCCAGCCGCACGGCCTCGGCGACGTTGTGCGTGATGAACACGATCGTCCGGCCGGTGGTGCGCCAGACGCGCAGCAGCTCCTCGTGCAGCAGGTCCCGGGTGATGGCGTCGAGCGCGGAGAACGGCTCGTCCATGAGCAGGACCTCCCGCTCCTGGGCCAGGGCCCGGGCGAGGGCCACGCGCTGGCGCATCCCGCCGGAGAGCTCGTGCGGGCGCTTGTCCGCCGCGTGCGGCAGCCGGACCAGCTCGAGCAGCTCCCCGGCCCGTGCCCGCCGCTGGGCGGCGGGGACACCGCGCAGCTCCAGGGCGAGCTCGACGTTGCGCCGCGCCGTGAGCCAGGGGAACAGCGCCGCGTCCTGGAACATCAGGGCCGCGCCCTCCGCGGGGACCGTCACGGAGCCTTCGGTCGGCTCCTCGAGGCCCGCCACGATGTTCAGCAGCGTGGACTTGCCGCAGCCGGAGGCGCCGAGCAGGGCGACGAACTGGCCGCGCTCCACGTCGAGGTCCACGTCATGCAGGACCGGACCGTCCTCGGGGGCGAAGCTCTTGCCGAGGCCCTGGAGCCGGATCGCGGTGGTGGTCGCGGTGCTCATGCGCCCCCCTCCGGATCCGGGCGGACCCGGTCGAGGACCGCGGTGTCCACGAGGCCCTCCAGCGAGGCCTCCTCCGTGGTCCCCGCCGCCACGCCGTCGGCGAGCAGCTGCGGGTAGGTGTCCGCGAGGGGGTCGGTGGTCCACTCGATGGCTTCGAGGGCGCCCGCGACCGTCTCCTGGGGCAGGGTCTCGGTCTGCGCCCTCTCCAGGCCCCGGTTCAAGGTGGCGGCCAGCAGCTCCGGCTCCTCCTCGTGCTCGTGCAGCCAGTCCACGGACCGCTGCAGAGCGCGCACGAGCTCCTCGACGGTCTCGGGATGGCGTTCCAGGTAGTCCCTGCGCACCACCAGGACGGTCGTGGGGTAGCGCCCGTCCGACCAGAGGTCCCGCTCGTCCACGAGGACCCGGGCACCGTCCTGGACGGCGCCGGTGGCCCAGGGCTGGGGCAGCCAGGCGCCGTCCACACGGCCCTGGCGCAGCATCGAGATGGTCTGGCCGTTGGCCATGGGCGTGATCGCCACGGAGCGCTCGCCGTCGCCGTCCACCTCGTAGCCCTGCTCGGTGAGCCAGGTGCGCAGCGCCACGTCCTGGGTCCCTCCGAACTCGGGGCTGGCGACGGTGCGCCCGGCCAGGTCCTCCGGGCCCGCGACCGCGGGACGCACCACGAACTGCGCCCCGCCCGAGGCGGCGCCCGCGACCACGGCGAGCGAACGGCCCTGGGAGCGGACGAAGGAGTTGATCGCCGGGTTGGGGCCCACGAACGCGGCGTCGACCGAGCCGGCGTTCATGGCCTCCACCGCCGTGGGACCGCTGTTGAAGACCTGCGCGGACAGCGCCGTGTCCCCCAGCTCCTCCGCGAAGTAGTCGTTCTCCAGACCGACGAGGGCGGGGCCGTGGGTGAGGTTGCCGAAGTAGCCCAACCGCAGTTCGGCCGCGTCGGAGGTCTCCACCGCGGTCGCCTCCCAGGCCGCGAGCGTCCCGTTGCTGCGGAGCGCGGTGGCGGCCACCGTCAGGGCGGCCAGGAGCGCGAGGGCGAGCAGCACCAGCGGCCAGCCCCGGCGGCGGCGCCCCGAGGCGGCGCGCCCGCCGTCGCCGGCCGTCACCGTGGTGAGGGCAGGCGGCTGCTGCCGACCCACCTCAGGCGTCCCGCACGAGCCCGGCGGCGAGCGTGTTGCCCGTGGCCGGGTCGACGACCAGGAAGGCGCCGGTGCGCCGCAGCCGGTCGTAGGGGTCGACGGGCAGCGGGGAGGCCAGCCGCAGCCGGACCCGCCCGATGTCGTTGAGCTCGAGGGTGGCCGCGTCCCGGAGCACGAGCTCCTCGAGGTCCAGCCGCCCCTCGAGCTCGACGACCATGGCCTGGACCGTGGCGGCGCCGTGCTTGACGAGCACCCGGGCGCGGGGCTGCAGGGGCCGCTCGCCGAGCCAGGCGACCGAGGCGACGAGGTCCCGGACCGGCTCCGGCAGCTCGTCGTCGGCGCTCGCGACGAGGTCGCCGCGGGCGATGTCGATGTCGTCGGCCAGCTGCAGGGTCACGGACAGGGGCGCCGCGGCCTCCGTCAGCTGCTCGCCGGGCAGGGGCGCTCCGGGGGCGGGCGCGGTGCCCGCCACGTCGATGCCGGTGACCGTGGTGCGCCGGCCCGCGGGCAGGACCACGACCTCGTCCCCGACCGCGACGGTGCCGGAGGCGATCTGGCCCGCGTAGCCGCGGTAGTCGCGCAGCGCCTCGGCGTCCGCGCCCGGCGCCGTGCCGCCCTGCGGGCGGATGACGTACTGGACGGGGAAGCGGAAGGGGCGGGCGGTGCCGCGGCCGGACTCGTCCACCGTGGGCAGCTCCTCGAGCACCCGCAGCAGCGGCCGCCCGGAGTACCAGGGGGTCCGCGCGGAGGGCTCCACCACGTTGTCGCCCTCGAGGGCGGAGACGGGCACCACGTGCACGTCCTCGACGCCCAGCCGGGCGGCGATGCTCGTGGCGTCCGCCGCGACCCGGTCGAAGACCTCCTGGTCGTAGCCGACGAGGTCGATCTTGTTCACGGCGACCACCACGTGCGGCACGCGCAGCAGCGACACGACGGCCAGGTGCCGCCGGGTCTGCTCGACCACGCCGTGCCGGGCGTCCACGAGGAGCACCACGGCGTCGGCCGTCGAGGCGCCCGTGACGGTGTTCTTCGTGTACTGCACGTGGCCGGGGCAGTCGGCGAGGATGAAGGAGCGGCGGTCCGTGGCGAAGTAGCGGTAGGCCACGTCGATGGTGATCCCCTGCTCCCGCTCGGCGCGCAGGCCGTCGGTGAGCAGGGCGAGGTCGAGCCGGCCCGTGCCGCCGCCGAAGCCGCGCTCGGCGGAGGTGCGGCCCACGGCCTCGAGCTGGTCGGCGAGGATGGCCTTGGCGTCGTGGAGCAGCCGGCCCACCAGGGTGGACTTGCCGTCGTCGACGGAGCCGGCGGTCGCGAAGCGGAACAGCGAGCCGGGGTCGATCGTGGGGACGTGCTCGGCCACGAGGGCGGGCCCGGTCGCGGTGCTGGGGGAAGTCATGTCTAGAAGTACCCGTCCTTCTTGCGGTCCTCCATGGCGGCCTCGGAGATCCTGTCGTCCGCGCGGGTGGCCCCGCGCTCGGTGAGCGTGGACACGGCGACCTCGGCCACCACGTCGGCCACGGTCCGTGCCCCGGAGAGCACGGCGCCGGTGCAGGACATGTCCCCCACGGTGCGGTAGCGCACGGTCTGCCGCTCCACGGCCTCGGTGCCGGCCGGCGCCGAGAACTCGCCCACAGCCATCCACATCCCGTCACGGCGGAACACGTCCCGCTCGTGGGCGTAGTAGATGGGCGGCAGCTCGATGTTCTCGCGCTCGATGTAGCGCCAGATGTCCAGCTCGGTCCAGTTGCTGATGGGGAACGCCCGCACGTGCTGGCCGGGGGTGTGCCGGCCGTTGTAGAGGTTCCACAGCTCGGGGCGCTGGTTGCGGGGGTCCCACTGGCCGAACTCGTCGCGCAGGGACAGGATCCGCTCCTTCGCGCGGGCCTTGTCCTCGTCGCGGCGGCCGCCGCCGAACACGGCGTCGAACTTGTTGTCCGCGATGGCGTCCAGCAGCGGGAGGGTCTGCAGCGGGTTGCGGGTGCCGTCGGCGCGCTCGAGCAGCCGGCCGTCGTCGAGGTAGTCCTGCACGCTCGCCACGACCAGGCGCAGGCCCAGCCGCTCCACGGTGCGGTCGCGGAAGTCGAGGACCTCCGGGAAGTTGTGGCCGGTGTCCACGTGCAGCACCGGGAAGGGGATCCGCCCGGGCCAGAAGGCCTTGGCGGCCAGGTGCAGCATGACCACCGAGTCCTTGCCGCCGGAGAACAGCATGGCGGGGCGGTCGAACTCCGCCACGACCTCGCGCAGGATGTGGATGGACTCGGCCTCGAGCGCGTCGAGGCTGCTGTGCACGCCGGCCTGCGCAGGGGCCGGGGCGGTGGTCGGGGTGGTCACGTTCGTCTCCGTCGTCGTGGGTGCGCTCACAGGTGGATCCCGCACTCGATCTTGTCCTTGCCGGCCCAGCGGCCCGCGCGCGGGTCCTCGCCCGGGGCGGTGGGCCGCGTGCAGGGGGCGCAGCCGATGGAGAGGTAGCCCTCCGCCATCAGCGGGTTCGTCGGCACGCCGTGGTCCTGCGACCACTGGACCAGCTCGTCGAGGGTCCAGCGCACCATGGGGTTGACCTTGACGAGCTTGTGGGCCTCGTCGAAGGTCACCATCGGGGCGTTGGTGCGGGTCCAGGACTCGTCCCGGCGCACGCCGGTGAACCACACCTCGTAGCCCTCCAGGGACTTCTTGAGCGGTGCCACCTTGCGGATCGCGCAGCACAGGCCGGGGTCGCGGGCGAAGAGGTCCTTGCCGTGCTTCTCGTCCTGCTCGGCCACGGTCAGCTCCGGGAGGGCGTCGACCACGGTGATGTCGAGCATGTGCGCCACCGCGTCCCGGGTGCCGATGGTCTCCGGGAAGTGGTAGCCGGTCTCGAGGAAGAGCACGTCCACGCCGGGCAGCTGCTCGGCGACCAGGGCCGGGAGCACGGCGTCGGCCATCGAGCAGGCCACGGTGACGTTGCGCAGGTCGAAGTTCTCGGCGACCCAGCGGATCGCCTCCTCGGTGGACGCCTCGCCCTCAGCGGGCACGCGGCCCTCGGCGTCAAGCTCGGCGTGCAGCGCGGCGGCGCCGGCCGCCGCGAGGTCACGCAGCTGCTGCTCGTCGCGCAGCGCGGGGCGGGTGCCCGTGTCGGTGCTGGTCATGCGAGTTCACTCTCCTCGACCCTGCGGGTCCACTCGGCGAAGGTCTCGTCCTCGGCGCGCTGGTCCATGAAGCGCCGGACCAGCCGTTCCACGTAGTCGGCCAGATCGTCCTGGAACACCTTCAGCCCGCGGACGGTGCGGCCCAGCTCGGCCTCGGCCCGCATGTCGTCGGTGAGCCCGCCGCCCAGGTGGACCTGGTAGCCGGGCTTCTGCCCGCCGTCGTCCGTGGGCAGCAGCTGTCCCTTGAGCCCGATGTCCGCGGTCTGGATGCGGGCGCAGGAGTTGGGGCAGCCGTTGACGTGCAGGGAGATCGGCTGGGGCAGCTCGATGTCGCCGAGCCGCCGCTCGAGCTCGTCGATGGTGTCCGAGGCCGTCTGCTTGGTCTCGACGATCGCCAGCTTGCAGTACTCGATGCCGGTGCACGCCACCGTGGAGCGGCGGAACGCGGAGGGCCGGGCCTGCAGGTCCAGGGCCTCGAGCTCGGCGACGACGTTCTCGACGTCGGCCTCCTCGACGTCCAGGACCACGAGCTTCTGGTGCGGGGTGGTGCGCAGCCGGTCCGAGCCGTACTTCGCCATCACGTCGGCCAGGGCCAGCAGCTTCGCCCCGGAGACGCGGCCCACGCGGGGTGCCACGCCGATGTAGTAGCGGCCGTCCTTCTGCCGGTGCACGCCCACGTGGTCGCCGGGCACGGCGGACTTCTCCGGGGCCGGCCCGTCGGCCAGCTCGTAGCCGAGGTACTCGTCCTGGAGCACCTGGCGGAACTTCTCGGGCCCCCAGTCCTGGACCAGGAACTTCAGCCGGGCACGGTTGCGCAGCCGGCGGTAGCCGTAGTCGCGGAAGATGCTCGTGACGCCCTTCCACACCTCGGGGGCCTGCTCCTCGGTCACGAAGGCGCCGAGGCGCTTGCCCAGGTGCGGGACCACGGACAGCGCGCCGCCGACCCACAGGTCGTAGCCGGGGCCGAGCTCGGGGTGGACCACGCCCACGAAGGCGCAGTCGTTGATCTCGTGCACCACGTCCAGGGACGGGTGGCCGGTGATCGCGGTCTTGTACTTGCGCGGCAGGTTGGAGAACTCCGGGCTGCCGATGTAGGTGGCCTTGATCCGCTCGATCACGGGGGTGGGGTCGATGATCTCGTCCTCCGCGATCCCGGCCAGGGGGGAGCCCAGGATCACGCGCGGCACGTCGCCGCAGGCCTCGATCGTGTCCAGGCCCGCGTCCTCGAGCCGGCGCCAGATCTCCGGGACGTCCTCCACCCGGATCCAGTGGTACTGGATGTTCTGCCGGTCCGTGATGTCGGCGGAGTCCCGGGCGAAGTCAGCGGAGATCTGCCCGAGCACCCGCAGCTGCTCGCGGGTGAGGGCCCCGCCGTCGAGCCGGACGCGCATCATGAAGTACTCGTCCTCGATCTCGGCGTCGGACAGCGAGCCCGTCCGCCCGCCGTCGATGCCCGGCCTGCGCTGGGTGTAGAGGCCCCACCAGCGGAAGCGTCCGTGCAGGTCCTGGGGGTCGATCGAGGCGAAGCCCTGCTTCGAGTAGACCTCCTCGATCCGGGTGCGCACGTTGAGCCCGTCGTCGGCCTGCTTGAAGACCTCGTTGGGGTTCAGGGGGTCCCGGCCGTCGACCTTCCACTGCCCCTCGGGCTTCGGCTTCCGGGCAGCGCGGGGCGCGCGCGTCGTCTGTGTCATGCCATTGATTGTTCGCGCGTCCCGCAGCCCAGTCACGCCGGTCGTCACAAAGCGCCATGAAGCGTCGTGACAGGACACAGGGGTGGACATGCGGAGCGATTTGTGCAATACGGTGCGGGCCGGGGCCCGCACGCGCCCGGGCGCGGGGAGGTAGTGTCGTCCCGGTGGCACGCCGGTGCCGCTGTCCGCCCGGGAGCCCTCCACATGGAGTCGTGCCCCCTCCCGTCGAGTGCCTGAAGGACCACCATGGCATCCTCCGCTTCCGTCTCCACCGAGACCCCCTCCGGTCCGCCGCGCAACGGCCTGGACCGCTTCTTCAAGATCAGCGAGCGCGGTTCCTCGGTGACGAGCGAGGTCCGCGGCGGCGTGGCGACGTTCATCGCGATGAGCTACATCGTGGTGCTCAATCCGCTGATCCTGGGCTACGGCCCGGACGGCGCCGGCAACGTCCTGGGCGGCGAGCGCGTCGCGGCCGTGACGGCGCTCGTGGCCGGCGTGCTGACCATCCTCATGGGCGTCGTGGCCCGCGCGCCCTTCGCGATCGCCACGGGCCTCGGCGTCAACGCGTTCCTCGCCGTGACGATCGTGACCACCCCCGAGCTCACGTGGCCCCAGGTGATGGGCCTGGTGGTGTGGGCGGGCCTGATCATGTTCGTCCTGGTGCTCACCGGCTTCCGCACCGCCGTGTTCAACGCCGTGCCGGCGTCCCTGAAGACCGCCATCGTGGTGGGCATCGGCCTGTTCATCGCCCTGATCGGCTTCGTGAACTCCGGCTTCGTGCGCCGCATCCCGGACGCCGCCGGCACCACCGTGCCCGTGCAGCTCGGCGACGGCGGGACGCTGCTGGGCTGGCCCATGCTCACGTTCGTGGTCGGCCTGCTCCTGACCCTGGCCCTCATCGTCCGCAACGTGCGCGGCGCGATCCTGATCGCCGTGGTCGCCACCACGGTCCTCGCCCACGTGCTCGAGGCGCTCGTGCCGTCCGGCTCCTCCGTGGACGCCCCCACCGGGTGGGCGCTCGTCGTGCCCGCGGCCCCGACCTCGTTCGTGGCGCTGCCGGACCTGTCCCTCGTGGGCTCGGCCGCCCCGCTCGAGGCGTTCCAGAGCCTGGGGGCCCTCGCCGCGGCGCTGCTGATCTTCACGATCCTGCTCTCGATCTTCTTCGACGCGATGGGCACGATGGTCGGGCTCTCCCAGCAGGCCGGGCTCGTCGGCCGCAACGGGCAGATCCAGAACGTGGACAAGATCCTGCTCGTGGACGCCGCCGGGGCGATCGCCGGCGGCGCGGGCTCGGTGTCCTCCAACCAGATCTTCGTGGAGTCCTCCACCGGCATCGCCGACGGCGCCCGCACCGGCCTGGCCAACGTGGTCACCGGCGTGCTGTTCCTGCTCGCCATGTTCATCACCCCGCTGGTCAACGTGGTGCCGTTCGAGGCCGTGGCCCCGGCCATGGTCGTGGTGGGCTTCCTCATGGCCAAGCAGGTCGTGCGCATCGAGTGGGACGACTGGGGCCTGTCCGTGCCCTCATTCCTGACCTTCGCGGTCATGCCGTTCACCTACTCGATCGCGGACGGCATCGGCGCGGGCTTCGTCTCCTACGTCTTCATCCGGCTCGTGCAGGGCCGAGGCAAGGAGGTCCACCCGCTGATGTACGTGGTGGCGGCGGCCTTCGTGGTGTTCTTCGGCAAGGGCGTGGTCGAGGGCTGGATGGCCTGACCCCCGCTCCACACCGAGGCTGCAGCACGGTGAGAGGATCGGGGGCATGATCGACGACGACGCCCGCTGCCCCTGCGGCACCGGGGAGACCTACGGCGCGTGCTGCGGGCGCTTCCACGGCGGCCGCCCGGCGCCCACGGCCGAGCTGCTCATGCGCTCGCGGTTCAGCGCCTTCGCCGCCGGGGACGGGGCCTACCTGCTGACCACGTGGCACCCGGGCACGCGCCCGGCGTCCGTGGAGCTGGACCCGGGCGTGCGCTGGCACCGGCTCGACGTCCACGGCACCACGGGCGGGGGCCCCTTCGACGACGAGGGGTGGGTGGACTTCACCGCCTTCTGGCGCGGAGCGGGCGGGGCCCGGGGGACGCAGCGGGAGAACTCCCGGTTCCGGCGCGAGGGCGGCCGGTGGTACTACGTGGACGGCGTGGCCGGCTGAGCCCGCCGGCTCATTCGTCCGGGAGGTCGGAGAGCACGCAGAACTCGTTGCCCTCCGGGTCGGCCAGCACCACCCAGGTCACCTCGGGCCCCTGCCCCACGTCCACGCGGCGGGCCCCGAGGGACTCCAGGCGGGCGACCTCGGAGCCCTGGTCGGTGTCCACGGCGCGCAGGTCGAGGTGCAGCCGGTTCTTGACGGTCCGCGGCTCGGGGACGAGCACGAAGTCGAGGTGCGGGCCGCTGCCCTGGGCGGGCACGATGCCCACGAAGCCCTCGGCCTCCCCGTGGACGACGTAGCCCAGGGCGGCGCACCAGAAGCGGGCGAGGGCCTCGGGGTCGCGGCAGTCGATGGCGATGGCGGACAGCGTGCTGGTCATGGCGCCAGCCTAGGCGCGGCGCCGTCGCCGCGGAAGGCGCTGCAGCACCCCGGCGGCCCGCCCGACGACCGCCCAGTAGGAGCCGGGCAGCATCCGGGCGAGCAGGTCCGGCGCCACGGCGCTCGGGGCGACCAGCAGGCGGGGCCGGCGACGGGCGATCCCACCCAGGATGTCCTCCGCGGCCCGGTTCGCGGGATAGGTCAGGAGGGCGTCGAAGCTCTCCCGCTGGAGCCGGGCCCGGTCGAGGTCCCCGCCCTCCGGCAGCCGGGCCGACCGGGCGATGCCGGTGCGCACGCCGCTGGGGTGCACCACGGTGACGCCCACCCGCCCGGAGAGCTCGTGGCGCAGTCCCTCGCTGAAGCCGCGCAGCGCGAACTTGCTCGAGGAGTAGGCCACCTGCCCGGGGGGCGCGACGAGCCCGAAGAGGCTCGACATGTTGACGAGGTGGCTGTCGGGCGTGCGCAGCAGCGCCGGCAGCAGCAGGCGGGTCAGCACCACGGGCGCCCGGAAGTTGACGTCCATGACCCAGTCGAAGTCCTCGGCGGAGACCTGCTCGAAGCGGCCGCCGAGGCCGACCCCCGCGTTGTTGACCAGCAGGTCGATCCGCGGGTCCTCGGCCAGGATCTGCTCGGCGACCCCGGGCAGCGCGGAGAGCTCGGCGAGGTCGGCCACGACGGTGCGCACCCGCACCTCCGGGTGCCGCCGGCGGATCGCGGCCGCGACGTCCTCCAGGCGGGGCTCGTCCCGGTCGAGGAGCACCAGGTGGGAGCCGCGGGCGGCGAGCCCGTGGGCCAGCTGCTCGCCGATGCCGCCGGCCGCGCCGGTGAGCACCGCGGTGGCGCCGGCGAAACGGAAGGGTGCGGAGGGGGACACGGGCTGCTCCTGGGATCGGGCGAGGGGTTCCGGGTTCCAGTGTGGTGCGCCCCCACGGTCACGCGCTTGACCCGGCGCGACAGGAAGTTGACGACGGGCGACACGCTCAGCCGGCGCGGGCCACGCCACGGCGCACGTCCCGCGGCGGCGCGCCCCACCAGCGGCGGGCGCACCGGGTCAGCGCCGAGGACTCGGACAGGCCCACCAGTCCGGCGATCTGGCTGAGCGGCACGTCCGTCGTGCTGAGCCAGCGCAGGGCCGCGCTGCGCCGGGCCTCGTCGAGCACGGCGGCGAAGGTGGTGCCCTCCTCGGCGAGCCGGCGCTGCAGGGTGCGGGGGTGCAGGTCCAGCACCCGGGCCACGGCCTCCAGCTCCGGGGCCGCGGTGCCGAGCAGCTGCACCAGCACGCCCCGGACCCGGGGCGCCCACGCGGCGCCGGGCCCGGGGAGCTGGGCGTCCAGGAAGGCGAGCGCCACCTGCCGGACCCTGGCGTCCCCGTGCAGCGGCCGGGCGAGCGTGCTCGTGGGGATCCGCAGGAGGACCTCGGGGCGGCCGGTGCGCACGGGCGCCCCGAAGAACTCCTCGTAGGCCTGCAGCGGCGCCGCCGGCCGGTGGTCCAGCTCGACCGCGCGCAGTCCGTAGCGCCCGCCCACCAGGGAGGTCAGGGCGCGGTGCAGCAGGCCGAGGCCGAGGTCGGTGCCCTGGGGGCTGACGTGCCCGTCCCCCCGGGCGGCCGGCGCGGGCCCGCCGTAGCGCACCGCCGTGACCCCGCGGGCGCCGTAGGGGTCCCGGACCAGCGCCAGCTCGAGCGAGGGGGCGTGCACGAACAGGTAGCGGGACGCGCACTCCAGGGCGTCGCGCACGGTCTCCGAGTGGCGGGCGGCGAGCGCGAGCGGACCGAGCACGCCCGGGTCCTGCCGGGCGGCGACCCGCAGTCCCAGGCCGGGGCAGCCCAGCTCCCGCGCGGCGGTCTCGAGCACCCGGCCGACGGCCCGCTCGGGGACCAGGAGGTCGTCGGTGTCCAGGGCCGCCCGGGGCAGGCCGGCGGCGTCGGCCAGGGCCTCGGCGTCCCCGCCCAGCTCCGCGACCGCGGCGCGGAAGCCGCGCAGGCCCGCGGACCGGATGACCGTCATGTCGCCCAGGGTCAAGCAATCGTCGTGCAGCGTCAAGTCTTCACGGGTGCGCCGGGCGATCCTGGAACCATGCCTGCACCTTCCGCCGCCAGCGAGCCGCCCCGCGAGGTCCCCGGCGAACCCCCCGGCGAGGTCCCCGGGCGGCGATCCGGCGGGTCCCCCGCTGAGCCCATCGGCGAGCCCCCCGGTGAGCCTCCCGGTGGGTTCACCGGTGGGTTCACCGGCGGGGTCGACCACCGGGACGTCGTCGTCGTCGGAGCCGGCCTGTCCGGCATCGGCGCGGCCTACCGCCTGCAGACCGAGTGCCCCCAGCTGTCCTATGCCGTGCTGGAGGCCCGGGACGACCTGGGCGGGACCTGGGACCTGTTCCGCTACCCGGGCGTGCGCTCCGACTCCGACATGTTCACGCTCGGCTACTCCTTCAAGCCGTGGCGGGACGCGCAGGCGCTCGCGGACGGCCCCTCGATCCTCGCCTACCTCCACGAGACCGCGGAGGAGTTCGGCATCGACCGGCACCTCCGCCTCCGCACCAAGGTGGTCCGGGCCGACTGGTCCGGGGCCGAGCAGCGCTGGAGCCTCGGCCTCGAGGTCCGGGACGAGGACGGCACCGTCCACGAGCGCACCATGACGTGCTCGTTCCTGTACTCGTGCGCCGGCTACTACGACTACGACCGCGGCCACGACGCCCTGCTGCCCGGCCTGGCGGACTACCGGGGCCGGGTGGTGCACCCGCAGTTCTGGCCCGAGGACCTGGACTGGACCGGCCGGCGCGTGCTGGTGGTCGGCAGCGGCGCCACCGCCGTGACCCTGGTGCCGACCCTGGCCCGGGACGCCGCGAGCGTGACGATGCTGCAGCGCTCCCCCACGTGGATCAGCGCCGTGCCCGGCCGGGACCGGCTGGCCGACGCGCTGCGCCGGGCCCTGCCCGCGGGGCTCGCCCACCGGGTGATCCGGGCCAAGAACATCCTGTTCAGCACGGCCGTGTACCAGTTCTGCCGCCGCCGCCCGGCCGCGGCCCGGGAGTTCTTCACCTCGCGGGCCGCGCGCATCCTGGGCTCCGAGGAACTCGTGGCCGAGCACTTCACCCCGTCCTACGACCCGTGGGACCAGCGGCTGTGCGCGGTGCCGGACGCGGACCTGTTCGAGGCACTGAAGCAGGGGCGGGCGGAGGTCGTCACGGCCATGATCGACGCGTTCGTGCCCGAGGGAGTGCGGCTGAGCAGCGGCCGCGTCCTCGAGGCCGACCTCGTGGTCACCGCCACGGGCCTGCGACTCCTTCCCTTCGGCAGGATCGCCCTGACCGTGGACGGGACGCCGGTGGAGCTGTCCGAGCAGTTCGTGTGGAACGGCGCGATGCTCACCGGCGTGCCGAACTTCGCGGTGTGCTTCGGCTACACCAACGCGTCCTGGACCCTGCGCGCCGACCTCACCCACCGGCTGGTGTGCAAGGTGCTCCGGCACCTGGAGCGCCACGACGGCGGCGCCGTGGTGCCGCGCGCGCCCCGGGGCATGACCGAGCAGCCGCTGCTGGACCTGAGGTCGGGCTACGTCCAGCGCGCCATCGGCGCCTTCCCCCGCCAGGGCGACCGGCGCCCGTGGCGGGTGCGGCAGAACTACCTGCTGGACTCCGCCACCACCCTGCGCACCCCGCTGTCCCGCACCCTCGAGCTCGTCCCCCGCACCGCCGCCCGCCGCGGCACCCGCCCGCAGGAGGCCCGCGCATGACCGACCAGCACGTCCCGCGCCCCTCCGCGGACGCCCCGGCCGGCACCCCGGGGGACGACGACGGTGGCGGGTCCCCGGCGGCAGCCGGGCGACGGGGCGTGGACGCCATCCCCGCAACGCCCCGGACGCCTCCGCACCTTCTCCGGGAAAGCGCTTTCTGATACCGTCTGCTCAACGCCCGCCCGTGACCCCCATCACATCTGCCTCACCTCCCCCAGGGCGTCCCCATGACGGAAGAGGAACCATGCGGAAACGCACTGCGCACCTGTCCATCCCCACCGCCGTGGCCGTCACGGCCGCGCTCCTCGCAGCGGCCCCCGCGGCGGCCGCCCCCGGCGCGCTCGCCGACCCCGCGGCCCGGACCGCCCGCGTCCCGCTCGAGCGCCAGGTCCTGCCCGAGGACGACGGGTGGGCGTCCCTGGGCGCCGGCACGACCGGCGGCTCCGCCGCGGCGTCCGCCGACGTCTACGACGTCACGGACAGGGCCGAGCTGCTGGCCGCGTTCAAGGCCGCGGGCGACCGCCCGAAGATCGTCCGCGTGCACGGGACCATCGACGCCAACACCGCCCCGGACGGCTCCCCGCTGAGCTGCGAGGACTACGCGGCGGGCACCGGCTACTCCCTGGAGCAGTACCTGGAGGCCTACGACCCCGCCACGTGGGGCCGGGACCGGGACCCGGCCGGGGCGCCGGAGGAGGCCCGCCGCGCCGCGGCCAGGAACCAGGTGCGGACCATCCGCTGGGACATCCCGAGCAACACCACGATCGTCGGCGCGGGCGCGGACAGCGAGATCCGCGGCGCGGCACTGCGGATCAACGGGGCCGAGAACGTCATCGTCCGGAACCTGACGTTCCGCGACTCCTTCGACTGCTTCCCCGCCTGGGACCCGGGCGACGGGAGGATTGGGGCCTGGAACAGCGAGTACGACCTGCTCCAGGTCATCAACGGCGCCACCCGCGTGTGGATCGACCACTCGGAGTTCACCGACGCCCCGAACCTCGACAGCGAGCAGCCCTCCTACTTCGGCGCCCCCTACCAGGTGCACGACGGCGCGGTCGACGTGACGAACGGGTCGGACCTCGTCACCATGTCCTACAACCGGTTCACCGACCACGACAAGCTGATGCTCATCGGCTCCACCGACTCCGCCGACCGGGGTGATCCCGGCAGGCTGCGGGTGACCGTCCACCACAACGTGTTCGAGGACGTCGGGCAGCGGGCTCCCCGGGTGCGCTACGGCCAGGTGGACGTCTACAACAACCACTACAAGGTCTCGGAGGACAGCTCCGTGCCCTACGGGTACTCGCTGGGGGCCGGCATCGAGTCCCACCTCTGGGCCGAGGCCAACGCGTTCACCCTCCCCGCCGGCACGGACGCGGCGAAGGTCGTCGCCCGGTACAAGGGCTCGGTCATCACGACCCTGGACAACACCGTGAACGGCAAGGAGGTCGACCTCCGGGCCGCCTACAACGCCGCCGTCCCCGCGTCGGAGCGCCTGGCCCACGACACCAGCTGGGCGCCCGTGCTGCGCACCAAGGTGCACGCCCCCCAGGCCGTTCCGGCGCTGCTCGAGCGCAGCGCGGGCCCGGTCCTGAGCACCGGCGGCGACCGGTGAGGGCCGTCGGGGCGCCGAGCCGCCGCACCGTCCTGACCGCGCTCGCCCTGGCGGCGGGCTCCGCCGCGCTGACGGGCGCCCCGGCCTCCTCGGCCCTCGCCGCGCCGCCGGCCTCCGGCGCCGCCGGGAAGCGACGGGACCGGCCGGTGCTGCTCGTCGTCGGGGACTCGACGTCCTCGGCGTACCAGCACTCCGAGCGCCCGCGCGCCGGGTGGGGCCAGGCCCTGCCCCTGCTGCTGGGCCCCCAGGCCGGCGTGCTCGACCTCGCCTGGTCCGGGGCCTCCTCCAAGAGCTACGCGGACGCCGGGCTGCTGGACCGGGCGCTGTCCCTGCTGCAGCCGGGCGACCACCTGCTGATCTCCTTCGGCCACAACGACGAGAAGGTCGAGGACCCGGCCCGCGGCACCCTGCCGGGCTCGACCTTCGAGGAGTACCTGCGCCGCTACGTCGACGGCGCCGCGGCGCGCGGGGCGCAGCCCGTGCTGGTCACCCCCGTGGAGCGCCGGCGCTTCGACTCCTTCGGGGCCGCGCGGGACACCCACGGCGCCTATCCGCAGGCGGTGCGCGAGCTCGCCGCGTCCACCGGCACGCCCCTGGTGGATCTGACCGACTCCTCCAAGCAGCTGTGGCAGCGGCTCGGCCCGGAGGGGACCACCTCCCACTTCCTGCACCTGGCCCCGGGGGAGCACCCGCAGTACCCGCAGGGCTCCGCGGACAACACCCACTTCCAGGCCCTCGGCGCCCTGGCGGTGGCCCGGCTGGTCGCGCGCGAGCTGCGGTCGAAGCGGATCGTGCCGCCGGGCTGGTTCCCGCAGCTCGACGCCGTGACGGATCCGCTGGCCCTGATGCACTGGCCCAGCGAGCGCCCCGTGGACACCCCCGTGGTGCTCGAGGTCGGCCCCGGCCGGGCGTTCCGGACCGTGCAGGCGGCCGTGGACGCGGCGGAGCCGGGCGGTGCCCGCCGCACGGTGATCCGGATCCAGCCCGGGGAGTACCGGGAGGTCCTGCGCGTGCCGTCGGGCAAGCCCCGGATCTCCCTCGTCGGGATGGGCGAGCGTCCCGAGGACGTGGTGCTGGTGTACGACAACGCCTCCGGCACCGTGAAGCCCGACGGGAGCGGGCCGTTCGGCACCTCCGGCAGCGCGTCCGCCCGGGTGGACGGGGCGGACTTCGTGGCGCGCAACCTCACGTTCGGCAACGACTTCGACGAGGCCGCGCACCCGGAGCTGAAGAACCGCCAGGCCGTGGCCCTGCACCTGACGGGCGACCGGGCGGTCCTGTCGGGGGTGCGCCTCCTCGGCAACCAGGACACCCTGCTGGTCAACTCACCGGCGAGCGGGGTGGTCGCGAGGTCCTGGTTCGACCGCTGCTACGTCGAGGGCGACGTCGACTTCGTCTTCGGCCGCGGCACGGCCGTCTTCGAGGACTGCGAGATCCGGTCCCTCGACCGCGGCTCCGCCACCAACAACGGCTACGTCACGGCGGGGAGCCAGGACCTCGGCATCGCGCACGGCTACCTCTTCGACCGGTGCCGCTTCACGTCCGGGGCGACCGCGGGCACCGTGCACCTGGGCCGGCCGTGGCACCCCGGCGGGGATCCGCGGGCCGTCGCGCAGGTCCTGGTCCGCGACTCGTGGCTCGGCGCCCACGTCTCGGCGAGCCCGTGGACGGACATGAGCGGCTTCTCGTGGCGCGAGGCGCGCTTCGCCGAGCACCACAACCGGGGCCCGGGGGCGCAGGTCACCCCCGACCGGCCGCAGCTGCCGGCCGGGGAGGAGGACCGCTTCACGGCCCGCACCTACCTGGGGGGCGACGACGGGTGGGCGCCGCAGCTGGCGGGCACGGCGGCCGACAGCACCGCGCTGCTCGCGCTGCAGGGCTGAGGCCGGCGGGCTCGCGGCACACCTCGTGCCGGGCGCGCGGCTCCCTGCACGAGGTGTGCCGGGCGGGCTCCTGCCCCCGCCTCCCGGCACGGACCCCGCACGACCCGGCGCGCACCGCCGCGGCGCGCACGCCCCGCCGGATCAGGCTGTAGGGCCGCTTTCCTCCTCCGGGTCGCGGCGCGGCGGGGTGCCGCCCGTGAACGAGCGCACCCACGCCTCGTCCTTGTACTGGGCCGGCACCGCGCCGCCGAGCAGCTCCCGGGCCAGCGCGGCCGCCGCCGGCGAGCCCTCGAGCGGCAGCGGCGCGGAGGAGGCGGCCAGCACGATGTTGCCGTAGCGGCGGCCCTTGAGCATCGCGGGGTCCGCCACGGCGGCGACGTGGGCGAACACCTCGGACAGCGCGGCGAGCTCGGCACGGGCCCCGGCGAGGTCCCGGGTGTCGCCGCAGTTGAGCACGTACAGCCCCCCCGGGGCCAGGACGCGCTGCACGTGCCGGGCGAACTCCACCGTGGTGAGCGGCTCGGGCGTCACGGCGCCGGCGAAGACGTCGCGGACCACGACGTCCCGGGTGGCGGGGCTCAGCGACTCCGTGACGGCCCGGGCCTCCCCCACCCGGATCCGCAGCAGCGGGGCGCGCGGGAGGTCGAACCACTCGCGGACCAGCTCGGCGAGCCGGCCGTCGAGCTCGACGACGACCTGGCGCGCCGCGGGGTAGGCGTGGGCGAGGAACCGGGCCAGCGAGCAGGCGCCGCCGCCGAGGTGCAGCACCCGCAGCCGCGCCGGGTCCAGGTGGGCGCCGACGTGGGCGCCCACGACCGCGGCGATCCAGCGCATGTACTCGAAGTCCAGCCGTTCGGGGTGCTCCGGGTCCACGTGGGAGGAGGGGACTCCGTTGACGTGCAGCACCCAGGAGCCGGGGTCGTAGGCGTCGGGCACGAGCTCGGCGGTGCCGGTCGAGATCTCGTAGCAGCCGGCCGCGGGCCCGGCGGGCACCGGCGCGGTGCGCGAGCGGCGGGGCGCCCGGCTCACGCGGCCCCCGTCCGCAGCATGCGGTGCATGTGCTGCCCGGCCCAGGGCCCGCCGGCGGGGAAGGACTCGGCCAGGGCCCGGAAACCGTGCTTGGCGTAGAAGCGCTCGGCTCGGGCGTTGCCGTCCATGATCCACAGATAGGCGCCCGCGGAGCCGATCGCGTGCGCCAACAGGGCGGCACCGAGCCCTGTGCCGTGGGCGGCGCGCTGCACGTAGAGCTGGAACAGCTGCAGCGGGACCAGCGGCGCGGGCACGCCGGCCCGACCCTCCCACGCGGCGGGGGCCGGGCCGGCCGAGACCAGCCCGAGGGCGGCCCCGTCGTGGTCGACCGCGAGGAGGGTGCGCACGTCCGGGTCGGCGAGGAGGGCGCGGTCGTAGCCGGCGGTGCGATCGGCCGCGGCCTGCTGCCGGTCGGCGAAGGCGTCGCCGAAGAGCGGACGGTAGGTCTCGTCCAGGCAGCGCAGGTGCAGGGCGGTCCAGGCCTCGGCCTGGGCCGGTCCGGCGGCCCGCAGGTGGGCCGCGGCGGGGGCAGCGCTCAGGACTCGATCGCCTGCCGCTGGATGGCGGCCTCGAGGCGTTCGACCTTGCCCTGCAGCTCGCCGGTGCGGCCGGGGCGGATGTCGGCCTTGAGCACGAGGGAGACCCGGGGCCCGTAGTCGCCCACGGCCTCGGTGGCGCGCTTGACGACGTCCATGACCTCGTCCCACTCGCCCTCGATGGTGGTGAACATGGCGTCGGTCTCGTGCGGCAGACCGGACTCGCGGACCACGCGGACGGCGGCGGCGACGGCGTCGTGGACGGAACCGCTCGGGTTCTCGCCACCGGACGGGGAGACGGAGAAGGCAACCAGCATGCCCCCATCCTCCCACCCGGCGGCGGCGTGGTGAACCCCGGGGGCGGCGACGGTCCCGCGCCGCGCACGGACGTGCCGGAGGGACATTCTCCGGCCGGCCCTCCGGCGGGCGGGCCTAGACTGGGCACGGACCCAGCCCGACCGCCGGAGGACCCGCCACCATGACCCAAGGCATCTACGTCAGCGCGATGACGCCGCAGTCCGGCAAGTCGCTCGTGGCCCTCGGCCTGGCCGACTCGCTGTTCCGCAAGACGGACCGCCTGGGCTACTTCCGGCCCGTCCACCTCGGGGACACCCCGCCGGAGGACCCGATGGTGCAGCTGATGAAGCGCAACTTCGACCTCCCGGACGAGCGCTGCCGCGGCGGCATCTCCCTGGCCCGCACCCGGGAGCTGCTCGCCGCCGGGAACCACGACGAGCTCGACGCGATGGCCGTGACCGTCTACGGCGAGATCGCCCGGCACTGCGACGTGGTCGTGGTGGACGGCACCGACCTGCTCGCGCACAACGCGGCCACCGCCGAGTTCGACATGAACGCCCGGATGGCCAACAACCTGGGCGCCTCCGTGCTGGCCGTGATCGGCGCCGACGAGTCCGAGAGCCCCGAGGACGTGCTCAACGCGATCGAGGTCACCCGCGCCGAGCTGAACCAGGTGCGGTGCGACATCTTCGCGGTCATCGTCAACCGCGCCCGCCCCGACTGGGTGGAGCAGATCGAGCACAACGCCGCCCGCGGCGTGCGGGGCCTGCCCGTGTACGTCATCGCCGAGAACGAGGCGGTCGCCGCGCCCACCGTGGCCGAGCTGCGGGACCGGCACGGGTTCGGGGACGGCCCGTCCGCGGTCTCCCTGGACCGGGACGTCAAGGGCGTGAAGATCGCCGCGATGACCGTGGGCCACTACCTCGAGCAGCTCGCCGACGGCGACTTCGTCATCACGCCGGGAGATCGCTCCGACATCGTCGTCGCGTCCCTGGCCTCCGCCCTGTCCCCCGCCCTGCCCGTCCCCTCGGGGATGCTGCTGACGGGCGGCTTCGACACCGAGGGACGGATCCGGGAGCTCACCGCCGCGGCGCCGTTCCCCGTGCTGACCACCGGGCTGGACACCTACCGGGCCGCCCGGGAGGTGTCCCGGACCCGGGGCACCCTCTCCGGGGCGCACCCGCGCAAGGTCGCGGCCGCGCTCGGCGAGTGGGCCCGGCGGGTGGACGGCGAGGAGCTCGTGAGCCGGCTGGATCTGCCCCGTCCCGCCAAGCGCACGCCCCTGCGCTTCCTGCACGAGCTCGTCGAGGCCGCCCGGGCGGACCGGAAGAACATCGTGCTGCCCGAGGGCGAGGACCCGCGCATCCTGCGCGCCGCCGAGATGATCCACCGCCGCAACTTCTGCGACCTCACGGTGCTGGGCGACCCCGGGCGGATCACGCAGCTGTGCCAGACGGAAGGCATCAACCTCGACTTCACCGAGGACGGCCTGACCCTCGTGGACTTCGAGCACGACGAGGCGCTGCGCGAGAAGTACGCCGGGGAGTACGTGCGGCTGCGCGCCCACAAGGGCGTGCAGGAGGAGACCGCGCTGGAGCGGATGCTCGACGGCTCCTACTTCGGCACCATGATGGTGCAGATGGGGGACGTGGACGGCATGGTCTCCGGGGCCGCGCACACCACCGCCAACACCATCCGCCCCGCCCTGGAGTTCGTGAAGACCTCCGAGGGCGCTCGGATCGTCTCCTCCGTGTTCTTCATGCTCCTCGAGGACCGCGTGCTGGTCTACGGCGACTGCGCCGTGAACCCCAACCCGGACGCGCAGCAGCTCGCCGACATCGCGCTCGCCTCGGCCCGCACCGCCCGCCGGTTCGGGGTGGCGCCCAAGGTGGCGATGCTGTCCTACTCCACCGGCGGTTCCGGCTCCGGCGAGGACGTGGACAGGGTCCGGGCGGCCACCGAGATCGTGCGCGGCGCGGACCCGGAGCTCGAGGTGGAGGGCCCCATCCAGTACGACGCTGCGGTGGACGCCTCGATCGCGGCCTCCAAGCTGCCCGGCTCCGCCGTGGCCGGCCGGGCGACCGTGTTCGTCTTCCCGGACCTCAACACCGGCAACAACACCTACAAGGCCGTCCAGCAGTCGGCCGGCGCCGTGGCCGTGGGTCCGGTGCTGCAGGGGCTGCGCAAGCCCGTCAACGACCTCTCGCGGGGGTGCACCGTGGACGACATCGTCAACACGGTCGCGATCACCGCGATCCAGGCGCAGGGCGGATGACCCACCACCCCCGATCGTCCCCACAGCCCAGGGAGTCCTCCATGCTCGTGCTCGTCGTCAACTGCGGCTCGTCCTCGCTCAAGTACCAGGTCCGGGAGCTCGGGGCCGGCGAGGACGGCGGGACGGTGCTGGCCTCCGGACTGATCGAGAACATCGGCAGCTCGCAGATCGAGGACCACACGCAGGCGCTCGAGCTGCTGGCCGAGCGCCTCGAGGCCGAGCTGGAGGGGCGCACCATCGACGCCGCGGGCCACCGCGTGGTCCACGGCGGCGAGCGCTTCTCCGCGCCGGTGCTCGCGACCGACGAGATCATCCGCGACATCGAGCGGCTGGTCCCGCTGGCGCCCCTGCACAACCCCGCCGCCGTCCTCGGCCTGCGGGCCGTGCAGAAGACGTGGCCCCACCTGCCGCAGGTCTGCGTGTTCGACACCGCGTTCCACCGCACCATGCCCGAGCACGTGTGGCGCTACGCCGTCCCGGAGGAGTTCTACGAGCGCTGGGGCATCCGCCGCTACGGGTTCCACGGCACGTCCCACGACTGGGTGACGGGGCAGGCGGCGCAGTTCCTGGGCGTGCCGCGCGAGCGCTTCAGCTGCGTGGTGGCGCACCTGGGCAACGGCGCGTCCGTGACGGCGGTCAAGGACGGCGCCTCCTACGACACGTCGATGGGCTACACCCCCCTGGCGGGTCTGGTGATGGGGACCCGCACCGGGGACCTGGACCCGTCCGTGGTCACCGCCGTCCTGCGCCGGGACCCGGGGATGACCCCCGAGCGGCTCGACGCCGTGCTCAACAAGGAGTCCGGTCTGCGGGCGGTCGCCGGCGACCACGACATGCGGGCCGTCCAGGAGGCCGCCGACCGCGGTGACGCGCGCGCCGAGCTGGCCCTGGAGATGGCCGCCCACCGCCTGGCGAAGTACGTGGGCGGCTACCACGTGGCCGTGGACGGCGCGCAGGCGCTGGTCTTCACGGCCGGGATCGGGGAGAACGCCTCGGCCTTCCGCGCCCGCGTCTGCGGCCGGCTGGGCGCCCTCGGGGTCGTGCTCGACGAGGACGCCAACGGCACCCGCTCGCGGGAGGTCCGCCGGATCTCCGCGCCGGACTCCGCGCTGGAGGTGCTCGTGGTGCCCACCGACGAGGAGCAGGCGATCGCGGCCGCGACCGCGGCCCTCGTTGCGGGCGGGCCCCCCGCGGCCTGAGCGGGTCCGGGCGCCGGGCCGCCCGGGCGCGTGCCGGCGTCACGGTCCGCCGCACAAGAGCGGTCGGCCCGCGAGGTGTTCGCGAAAGCGATTCCGGCGGATAGGTTCGGTGCTGGGGCCGTCCGGGCCCCCGGCCCGTGTCCGTCCGCTGTGCCAGGAGGCGCCGACGATGTCCCAGCACCCCTACGAGCCCCGGGGCCACGGCGGCCCGCCGCCGCCCGGTGCGCCGCCCTACGCGAAGGTCCGCCCGCCCCGTCCCCCGGCGACCCCCGACCTGCGGCTGCTGCTCCGGCTGACCGTGGCGTCCTTCGGGGTCGCGCTCCTCGGCAGCGCCGTGGGGTTCCTGGCGGCGCCCGAGCAGTACACCGGCCTGACCGCGGGGCCGGCGTTCGGGACGATCGTCCTCGTCGTGTCGCTGCTGTTCGGCTTCGGGTTCACCGCCGGGCTCTACGCCTTGGTGTACTTCCCGCTGCGCGAGCAGCGGCAGTGGGGGTGGATCCTCGGCATCGTCTTCGCGTCCATGGCGCTCCTGACCACCCTGGCCAACGCCGTGCTGGTGCTCGCGGTTCCCCTCGGCGCCTCGCCGGGCCTCGTGACGGGCGCGCTGAAGGCCGCCGTGGACGTGGCCTGGCTCGTGGTGGCCGCCCGGCCCGGGGTGCGGGCCGCGCTGCGCTGACGGTGCGGCCCGGGGCGCTCGCACCGCACCCCGCCCTCAGGCCAGCGTGCGGGCCAGCCGGTCCATGACGGCGGCCAGCCGGTCGGCGTCGTCGCCCTCGAGCGCACGGAGGAACAGCTCCTCGACGTCGCGGGCGTGGGCGGGCCGCAGCCGGCGGAAGGCGCGCAGCCCCTCGTCGGTGAGCTCGGCCTCGAGGCCGCGCGCGTCCTGCGGGCACCGCCGGCGCCGCACCCAGCCCCGCTTCTCGAGCACGCCGATCTGGTAGCTGAGCCGGCTCGGGGAGAAGACCATCCGCTGGGCCAGCTCCCCCATCCGCAGCCGGTGGTCCTCGGCGTTCCACAGCAGCAGGAGCACCTGGTAGTCCATGAGCGAGCAGCCGTGCTCCTTGAGCCGGGCCTCGATCTCGGTGGTCAGCCGGGCAGTGGTCTCGAAGAACAGCTGCCACACGTCCCACGGTCGGGCGGCCGTCTCCGGCCCGGGCCCGGCTTCCGGCACGGTCACTGGCCGGTCCGGGCGAGCAGGTCCGCGAAGTCCGGGACGCCCTCGAACCCGGTGCCCGGCTCAGGCCCGACCGCACCGGCCGCGCCCCGGCCGCCCGCCCGCGCGCCCGGCCCCCTGCCCGCTGCGAGCTCGTGCGCCAGCTGCGCACCGGCCCGGCGGGTGCGCGACTCGAGCGATCCCCCGGCCCAGTCCTCGGTGGCCGCATAGACGCCCAGGGGCAGCACCAGCGCCTTGAGGTGGGTGAACAGCGGGCGCAGGGCGGTGTCCAGCATCAGGGAGTGGCGTGCGGTGCCCCCGGTCGCGGCCACCAGCACGGGCAGGTCCTCCAGCGCACCCTCGGCGACGAGGTCGAAGAAGGACTTGAACAGCCCCGAGTAGGAGGCCTGGTACGTCGGGGTGGCCGCGATCAGGGCGTCCGCCCCGGTGACCGTCTCCAGCGCGGTCCGCAGCTGCGGACCGGGGAACCCGGTGAGCAGGTGGTCGGCGACGGCGTGGGCCAGCGGGCGCAGGTCCACGCGCTCGATCCGCACCGGGGTCCCGTCCAGGGCGTTGCGGGCGGCCTCGGCGAGCCGGTCGGCCAGCAGGGTGGTGGAGGACGCGTCGGACATCCCCGCCGAGACCACGGCCACGGTGAGCGGGCGCGCCGCGGCGGCGCCCGGCGCCGCCGTCAGCTCGCGGGCGCTCATCGGTGCGTCCTCTCCGCGGTCGGCTCCGTGCCCTGCGCGGCACGGGCCCGCCCGGCGGGCGAGTCCTCGGTCCCGCCGGGCACCGGGTCCTGGCCGGCGCGGTGGCGGGCCACCAGCGAGGCGTGGGTCGGGGCCTCCGGGACGTGGGGGGGCTTGAGCGCGGCGAACTCCCGGCGCAGCACCGGCACGACCTCCTCGCCCAGCAGGTCGAGCTGCTCCAGGACCGTTTTGAGCGGCAGCCCGGCGTGGTCCATCAGGAACAGCTGGCGCTGGTAGTCGCCCGCGTAGTCGCGGAACGCGAGGGCCTTCTCGATGACCTGCTGCGGGGAGCCCACGGTCAGCGGCGTCTGCGCCGTGAAGTCCTCCAACGAGGGGCCGTGGCCGTAGACCGGGGCCCTGTCGAAGTAGGGGCGGAACTCCCGCACGGCGTCCTGGGAGTTCCGGCGCATGAACACCTGGCCGCCCAGGCCCACGATCGCCTGGTCGGCGGCGCCGTGGCCGTAGTGCTCGTAGCGGGCCCGGTAGTACTCCACCATCCGCCGGGTGTGCTCGGCGGGCCAGAAGATGTTGTTGTGGAAGAACCCGTCGCCGTAGTAGGCCGCCTGCTCCGGGATCTCGAGGGAGCGGATGGAGCCGTGCCACACGAACGGGGCCACGCCGTCGAGCGGGCGCGGGGTCGAGGTGAAGCCCTGCAGGGCGCTGCGGAACCGGCCCTGCCAGTTGACCACGTCCTCCCGCCACAGCCGGTGGAGCAGGCTGTAGTGCTCGACCGCCAGGGGGATGCCCTGGCGGATGTCCTGGCCGAACCAGGGATAGACCGGACCGGTGTTGCCCCGCCCCATGGTGAGGTCCACGCGGCCGTCGGTCAGGTGCTGCAGATAGGCGTAGTCCTCGGCGATGCGCACCGGGTCGGTGGTGGTGATCAGGGTGGTGGCCGTGGACAGCTGCAGCCGCTCGGTCTGCGCCGCGATGCTCGCCAGCAGGATCGGCGGGTTCCCCGGCGCCACGAACGGCGGGTTGTGGTGCTGACCGGTGGCGAAGACGTCCAGCCCCACCTCCTCCGCCTTCTTCGCGATCGTGACGGTCGCCTTGATCCGCTCGTGCTCGGTGGGGGTGCGCCCCGTGGTCGGGTCCTCGGTGACGTCCCCGATGGTGAAGATGCCGAACTGCATGTGGTCCTCCTGCTCCGCGGCGGTGTCCGGGCCGGACGGCCCGACCACTTCCTTCAAATTTGAACTACTGGCGTCAAGCGAGGCACGGGCCGGATTATTCCCCGCCGGGTCCGCCTAGGCTGGGCGCATGCCACTCCCCCACTTCGTGCCCCACGGTGACGGAACCGTCGACCCGCGCGCCGTTGTCGCCGGCGAGCACTACCGCATCAGCGTGCTGAGCCCGGGGCTGCTGCGTCTGGAGTACAGTCCCACCGGCCGCTTCGAGGACCGTCCGTCCGCGTTCGCGGTCGACCGCCGGTTCCCGGTGCCGGACTTCCGAGTGCAGCGCACGGCGTCCGGGATCGAGCTGCTGACCGACCGGATCCACCTCGGCTACGACGAGCAGGCCTTCAGCCCGACGGGGCTGTCCGCGCAGATCCGCGGCGGCGTGACCAGTTACCACAGCGTGTGGCGCTACGGCACCCCGGTCCCCACCCTGGGCGGGACCGCCCGCACCCTGGACGAGGCCGACGGCCCGATCCCGCTCGAGCCGGGCATCACGTCCCGCGAGGGCTTCGGGGTGATCGACGACTCCGCCTCGGTGCTGCTCACGGACGACGGGTGGTACGCGCCGCGCGCCGGCGAGGCGGGCGCCGTGGACCTCTACCTCTTCGGCTGGGGCCACGACCACCAGCAGGCGCTGCGCGACCTCTACGCCCTGTCCGGGCCGCAGCCCGTCCTGCCCCGCTGGGCGCTGGGCAACTGGTGGAGCCGGTACCACGCCTACGACGAGGCCGAGTACCGCGAGCTGGTCGCCGAGTTCGACCGGAACCGGCTGCCGTTCTCCGTGCTGGTGGTGGACATGGACTGGCACCTCACGGACGAGCACGTGGAGCGCAGGCACGGCTCGGGCTGGACGGGCTACACCTGGAACCGGGAGCTGTTCCCGGATCCCCGGGCGTTCCTCGAGTGGGCGCACGAGCGCGGCTACCGGGTCACGCTCAACCTGCACCCGGCCGACGGGGTGCGCTCCTTCGAGGACGCGCACCCGGCGATGCTCGAGGCCCTGGGGCGCGAGCCGGGCTCGGAGGAGCCCGTGGCCTTCGACGTCACCGACCGGGACTTCGTGGCCGCGTACTTCGAGGTGCTGCACCGCGGCCTGGAGGCCGACGGCGTGGACTTCTGGTGGGTCGACTGGCAGTCCGGGCCGCACTCCCGGCTGCCGGGCGTGGACCCCCTGTGGGTGCTCAACCACTACCACTTCCTGGACTCGGGCGCCGACGGGTCCCGCCCGCTGACGCTCTCCCGCTACGCCGGCCCGGGCAGCCACCGGTATCCGGTCGGCTTCTCCGGCGACACCGTCATCTCCTGGGCCTCGCTGGCGTTCCAGCCGTACTTCACGGCGACGGCGGCGAACATCGGCTTCGGCTGGTGGAGCCACGACATCGGCGGGCACGTCTTCGGCGCCCGCGACGACGAGCTGGCCACCCGCTGGCTGCAGTTCGGGGTGTTCTCGCCGATCCTGCGCCTGCACTCGGGCGACAACGACTTCATCGCCAAGGAGCCGTGGCGCTACCGCTCCCCCTACGCGGAGGCCATGGCGCGCGGGCTGCGGCTGCGGCACCGCCTGGTGCCCTATCTGCACACCGCCAACCGGTCCGCCGCCGTGGAGGGCGTCCCCCTGGTCCGGCCGCTGTACCACGAGCACCCGGAGGCGGAGCAGGCCTACCGGTACGGCCACCAGTACCTGTTCGGGGCCGAGCTGATGATCGCCCCGGTCACCTCCCCCGCGGACCCCGTGGTCACCCGCGCGGCGGTGCCGGTGTGGTTGCCGGAGGGGTCCTGGACGGACCTGTTCACGGGCACCGTCTACGACGGCGGACGGGAGCTCGTGCTGCACCGCGGCCTCGACGACGTGCCCGTCCTCGCCCGCGCCGGCGCGATCGTGCCCCTCGCCGGGTCCGACGACGCCGCGCCGGAGATCGGCAATCCCGCCGAGCTGGAGGTCCTCGTGGTCGCCGGTGCCTCGCACCGCGCCGTGCTGGACGAGGACGACGACAGCGGCGACGGCCGCGACCCGGCGCGCTGGGCGCGCACTCCGCTCGCCGTCGACGTCACCGCCGGACAGTTCACGGTCGGCCCGGCGCAGGGCCACCTCGGCTGCCTGCCGGCGGCGCGCACCTGGGTCCTCACCTTCATCGGTGTCGAGGAGCCGGCGGCGCTGACCGTGGCCGTGGACGGGGAGACGGTCCCGGCGCGGGTCTCCCGGTCCGGCAACGGCGTGCGCGGGCACCGCACCTCGGTCACCGTCGAGGGGGTCGCCCCCGGGGCACGGATCGTGGTGCGCTCGGCCGCGCTGCGCACCGTGGCCGCCCAGGACCCCGCGGACCGCGTCTTCGACCTGCTCAACGACGCCCAGATCAGCTACGAGGTCAAGCGGCGGGTGCACGAGGCCGTGCGGCGGGACCCCGTGGGGGCCCTCGGGCAGGCACCCGCCCTCGGGGTCGAGGGGCCGCTGCTCAGCGCGCTCACGGAACTGGTGCTGGCGACGCGGGCCTGACCCCGACGCCGGCGGTCCGCTCCGGCGGCGGGGTCAACCTCGACGGCGGGGTCAGCCTCGACGGCGGGGTCAGCCTCGACGCCGGTGTCCTCCTGCGGCGCCCGGACCCGGAGGACGGCTCCCCGGCCGGGGTCACCGAGGGCGGGCGCTGTCCTCGCCCGGGTCGAGCTCGACGACGAGGATCGGCAGCTTCAGCCGTTCCGCGGTGAAGGACACCACGCGGGCGTGGGGGATGCCCTTCTCGCGGACGAAGCGGCAGGCCACCAGTCCGTGGTCACGGTTCTGGCCGATCATCAGCAGCCAGTTCCTGCCCGCGGCGTCCAGCGCGTGCGCCTGGCGCTCCAGGTCCCGTCCCGCCGGGTCCTTCCCGGTGCTGCGCCGGGCGAAACCGGCCGCGTAGGCCCTCATGTCCGCCTCGGTGCGCAGCAGTCCGGCGGCGACCCGCCGGACGTCCTGGGTCCTCAGTTCGGGGGCGATCTGCTCCTCGCGGATCTCACCGGCACAGGCCCCGGGCTCCTCCCCGGCGGCGCGGTGACCGGTGTGGATGATGCGCTCGATGCGGCGCAGTCGCGCGTCGTCCTGGTGCCGCTCCTGGTAGTCGCTGATCAGCGCTTCGAGCTCGGCATCCAGGTGGTTCTGCTCGGGCCCCTGGGGATCGTGGCCGTCCGAGGCCGGTCGTGATGGGGACAAGTCGGCCTCCTGAGCGCTGGGCACTGACGTTCCAGTGTCAACGGTGACGCCCGCAGGGCCTATTCCGCGCCGCATGTCCGCCTCGGAACCGCCTGCACGGCCGGGGCACCAGCGCCTGACGTGCCCCCTGTGGTGCTCCCTGTGGTGCTGCTGGTCGCAGTGCGGAGGTCAGGTTCCACGAACTCCAGGTCCTCGCCATCGTGACGGAGGAACTGAAGCTGCTCCAGGAGTCCCCGCCGGAGGAGGGGAGGGGCAGGGGCCGGGAAGGCCATCGGCCCACTGCATCTGCGGCACACCCGCTGGGAGGCCGACGACACCGCGGTCATCGGCGGATCTTGTCCTGACAGGTGAACCGTGCTTCACTTGTTGGACTGGGGAGGGGAGTATCCCACCGACGCCCTGTCGTCAATGCGGTCCGCGAGGACCCGGCAGGCGGGCCCACGAGGGTCGGGAGAGACCTCCGATCGGATCGATCGGAAGGATCTTGTCATGGAGGTTCCGTTCTGGGCCTGGGCCGCGGTGCTCGGCTTCATCGTGGTGATGCTGGCGGTCGACCTGTTCGCCCACCGCCGCGCCCACGTCATCGGTGTCCGCGAGGCCGCGGCCTGGTCGGGGGTGTGGGTGGCCTTCGGTGTGGCCTTCGGCGTCATCGTCTGGCAGGTGTGGGGCGCGGAGTTCGGCCAGCAGTACTTCGCCGGGTACCTGATCGAGAAGTCCCTGGCGGTGGACAACGTCTTCGTGTGGGCGATCGTCTTCAGCTACTTCGCCGTCCCGCGGGAGTTCCAGCACCGGGTGCTGTTCCTGGGCGTGCTCGGCGCGCTGGTGTTCCGCGGGATCTTCATCGCCGCCGGGGCGGTGCTGATCCAGCACTTCTCCTGGGTCCTCTACGTCTTCGCCGCGTTCCTGCTCTACACCGGGTGGAAGATGATCCGCCGGCGCGACGAGCACCTGGACCCCGAGCAGTCGATGGTGCTGCGCGCCTTCCGCCGCTTCGCGCCCATGACCGATGCCTACCACGACCAGAAGCTGCTGGTCCGGAAGGAGGGGGTGCTGCTGGCCACCCCGCTGCTGGCCGTGCTCGTGCTCATCGAGGTCACCGACATCGTCTTCGCCGTCGACTCCATCCCGGCGATCTTCGCCGTCACCGACGAGGTCTTCCTGGTCTTCACCGCCAACGCCTTCGCGATCCTGGGCCTGCGGGCGATGTACTTCCTGCTCGCGGACCTCATCCACCGCTTCGTGTACCTCAAGATCGGCCTGGCACTGGTGCTGATCTGGGTCGGGATCAAGATGCTGCTCAAGATCGACCTCTTCTACATCCCCACCCCGGTCTCCCTGGCGGTGGTGGCCACGATCATCACCGTGTCCGTCCTGGCCAGCCTGCGGGCCACCCACGGCCAGGGTCGTCAGGCTCTGCCGGGCCCGGCGAACCCGCCCTTCCACGTCGCGACCGAGGCGGAGACCGCCGCCCTGGAACCCGCCCGGGTCCGCCGCCGACCCTCCCGGCCGCCGGAGGACCGGGCGCACGGCTCCCTCCGCGACACCGAGCACGCCCACCACGAAGGAGATCCCCGATGACCACCACCCACGCTCCCCGACGCCCTGTGGCCGCGGTGGTCACCGACGGCCCGGAGGCCGTCGCGGTCGCCCGGCGCGCAGCACGCATCGCCGCCGAGCAGCACCGGCCGGTGGTGCTGCTCGTGCCGATGCTGCGGTCGGCCTTCACCGCTGACGCGGTCATCGCCGCCCGGGTGCACCACGAGGCGCGCCGGGAGGCCGAGGCCATCGCCGCCCGCACCACTCCGGCCGGGGCCGCCGTGATCGTCACCCCGGCGGAGATCCCGGTGCCCACCGTGCAGCACGGGACCGAGGCCGTGCTCGTGGCCGAGGTCGGCGACTCCCTGCTCACCGTGCGCCGCCCGGCCCGCTCCCGCAGGCTCGCCGAGCTCTGACCCGCCGACCCCGTTCAGGAAAGGACTTCGGCATGACCCGCAGCACCCGCCCCGACACCACCGAGCCCTCCTCCGCACCCCGACGCCCTCCCGCGGAAGACGGGACGCAGCACCTCCACCCGGTCCAGCGGCCACCATGGACGCTGCTCACCAACCACGGTCACGTCCTGCTGGCCGTGGCCGGCTCCCCGGACGCCCGGGTCAGCGAGATCGCCGCCCGGGTCGGGATCACCGTGCGCGCCACGCTGGCCATCCTCAAGGACCTCGAGGACGCCGGCTACCTCACCCGCCAGCGGGTGGGCCGGCGCAGTCACTACACGGTCGACCGGCACCAGCACTTCCGCCACCCGGCCACCGCCGACCACGAGGTGGACGAACTGCTGGCCATCTTCAGCCCGGCCCCGAGCGAGCCTGCGCAGACCGGGGCCTGAGACGACGCGCCAGGCGCTCCGCCATGGACCCGAAGACGGGTGTCTATTGACATTCGATAGATACCAGGTGAAACTCGATGCATGAATGGTGATCATCGGGCGGTCGTCCTGCTCAGAATCTTTCTCGCGCTCCTGTTCGGGATCCTGGTGCTGTTCCAGGTCATGTCGCTGCCCGGGCAGTTCGCACACATGGCCCAGGAGTCCCCGGACATGGCGTACCTGAGGTGGCCGGCCACGGCCGTGACGGTGTTCTGGGTGCTGTGCGCGCAGGTGGTCATCGTGTGCACCTGGAAGCTGCTCACCCTGGTCGAGAAGGACCGCATCTTCACCACGGCGTCGCTGGTGTGGGTCGACGCCATCGTGTGGGCGGTCGGCACCGCCTGGGCGGTGCTGCTGGGAGTGTTCCTCTACGTCGGCTTCAACGCCGGCGACCCCGGGCTGCCGCTGCTGCTGCTCCTGATGCTGACGGGTGTCACCGTGCTGGGTCTGCTGATGATCGTGATGCGGGCGCTGCTGCGCCAGGCCACGACCCTGCGCACGGACATGGAAGCGGTGATCTGATGCCCATCGTCGTGCGCATCGACGTCGAGCTGGCCAAGCGCAAGATGAGCGTCGGCGAGTTCGCCGACCGCATCGGGCTCACCCCGGCCAACGTCGCGGTGCTCAAGAACGGCCGGGCCAAGGCCGTGCGCTTCTCCACCCTGGAGGCCATGTGCCGGGTGCTCGAGTGCCAGCCGGGTGATCTGCTCGAGTGGGTCGAGGAGTGAACCGTCCGGTGCCCCGTGCGCCAGCTCGCGCCACACCGCCTCCCCCGCGCTTCGCGGGCGTTCCGCACCCGAGGAAGGACACCCCGTGAAGCGCGTTCCTGCCATCGTCATCGTCGTCGTCGGCCTGGCGACGGGTGTGGCCGGCGTTGTCCTCGGGGAGGCCGACGACTCCCCGGGCCTCCAGCTGCTGGGCGTCCTGCTCGTCCTCGCCACGGTGGTGCTCGGCGTGCGGACCGCCCGGCGCAACAGCTGACCACGCGGGCGCCGGGCCATGGGCGGTGGCGCGCCAGGACCCGCTCCGCTCCTGGCCGGCCGGCGATCGCACGTCGACCGGTCCGGGACCGGCGCCCTCGGCCTCGCATCCCGGGTGTGGGCGCACCGGCCCCGTCCGGCGTGCTCTGCGCCGGCCGCCCATCGCCCTGCCCGGGGCCTCACCTCACGCGACGGCAGGCGGGCTCGCTCGTGTAGGTGAGGAACACCTCGTCGTCCTCGGGGCGCTCCCGGAGGGAGCGGTGGATGACGGCGTCCAGCACCGCGGTGACGACCGCTTCGTCGTCCTCGGGGCGCTCCCGCTCAGGACTCCAGCGGCCGGGGGCACGCACGAGGTTCTCGACCGGGGAGGCGCCGTACCGGCGCTGCTCCAGGGGCTGAGGCCGGAGCCCTCCAACGGTGGACGCGATCTCCTGGGGTGCCATGGACGCAGGAGGTGTTGATCCGGAGTGGATGGTGGTTGTCGTGGTCATCGCGCTTCCCTACTTCGTTGTAGTGGTGTGCTCGGCCGGTGCCCGCCCACGCAGGGCGTGAGGGGTCCCGCGGAGTCCTCGCTCCCCGGACCGCCCGATCCCTCGCGGACCCTGTGGGACCTCGGTGGTCCGGGTGGAACCGGGCACACCGGTGGACGGCGGGAACGCCGAGAGGTGCAGTCGGCTCGCTGGTGGAGGACTCACGTGTGCCGGCAGGTGCACCTGACCCTAGTGAACCCGGTCACCGACCGGAACCGCTCGCCGTAATATGTCGGCGCATCGGATACGGCCTCGGGCGAGAGCGTGCTGACACCAGCCGAGGCCGACCACCTCGGTCAGGACCTCTCGAGTGGCGGGGTGCGTTCTCGTCATCGCGCCGGCACTGTGAACCACCGCTCCGGCGGCGGGCGACCCTGCAGGTCCTGAGACCAGGTGCTGGGTGGCGCCCCAGCCGCAGAGGGGGGTGACATCTTCGGTGGTTGGGTAACGATCCGGGGCAGATCAGCCGACCGGTCCGGAAGGCCGTCCTACCCTGGGGACACCGCCTGGCTCATGAGTTCGTCGGGTCCGGTGCGTGATCCGGGGCCGTGGATCGGCCCGTCATCCCATCGGTTCCTTTGCCTGTGCGTGCTGCCTGGATGTGCCTTCGCGGTGGAGCGGGGCGTAGGGGTCGACGTCGTCGTCCATGACGACTGAGCCCGAAGCACTGTTCTCCGGGTGCAGGCACCTCACCGGAGGTGACCTGCGGCGATCGAGAGGGAAACGCAGATGTCATCACCCGCACGAACCACGCGTCACACGTTCGCCGCCGCCACGGCGGCGGTGCTCCTCTTCGGGACCGGCGGGGCAACCGCCGCCCCGCCCTCCCCGGCCGGGCCGGCAGCCACCCCGGTCGCCTCAGCGACACCGTCGGCTTCGGCCACGGGCTCTGACGCCTGTGTGACCGATGTCGACGACGTGGTCACCCGGGAACCCTCCTCGCAGATGGCCGAGCCGTTGCCCGAGGAGCTGGCGACGACGTTGGATGCCGCTGCCCGGGCCTCGTTCGCCAGGCCTCCACCCCTGGTGCGGTCGTCGGGGTCTCCACCCCCGAGGGCACCTGGACCCAGGCCTACGGGGTGGCCGACCCCGCCACCGGGGAGCCCATGGAGGTGGGGGTGCACACCCGCATCGGATCGGTCACCAAACCCTTCACCGCCACCCTGGTCCTGCAGCTGGCCGAGGAGGGACAGCTCTCCATGGAGGACCCCATCGCCGACTACATCGAGGGCATCCCCAACGGGGAGCAGATCACCCTGCGGCAGCTGACGGACATGACCAGCGGTGTGGCCAGCTACACCCGCAGCACCCAGTTCACGGACCGCTTCTTCGCGGATCCGCAGCAGGTCTTCACCCCGGAGGAACTGGTCGCCGTCGGCGTCTCGGAATCCCCCCTGTTCGCCCCCGGTGCGCAGTTCGACTACTCCAACACCAACTACATCCTGCTGGGCCTGGTCATCGAGCAGGTCACCGGCCAACCGGTCGGGGAGGTCCTGGAGGAGAACGTCTTCGACCCGCTGGAGCTCGACGAGACCACCTGGCCCGGGGCGTCCACCGAGATGCCGGAACCCTACGCGCAGGGCTTCACGCTCCAGGGCGACACCGCGACCCCGGAAGCACCGGCCGACGCCACCCACTGGAACCCCACCTGGGGAGCCACTGCCGGGGCGCTGATCTCGGACGTGGACGACCTGCTGGTCTACGGCAGGGCCATGGGCACCGGGCACGGACTGCTGGAACCGGAGGCCCAGCGGGAGCGCCTCACCTCGTTCCGGCCTCCCGAGTCCGGCTACGGGCTGGGCTTCGGGTGCATCGACGGCTGGGTCGGGCACACCGGGACGCTGCCCGGCTACAACACCACCGTCTACTACGACACCACCACCGACACCACCGTGGTCGTGCAGGCCACCAGCGACATTCCCTCCGGGGACTGCCCGGAGTCCCCGGTGCTGGCCGATGACCCCAAGACCCTGCCGTGCGCCACCCCGGCCACACGGATCTTCGCCGAGGTCTCCACCGCCCTGGGCCACACCTTCACACCCAACCCGGAACGCTGACCATTGCGCACCAGGGCCTCATGGGTTACGGGTCCTGACCCTCGGGCGCGGTCCCGACCTGACGTCCCACCTTTCGAGCACACGCACGAAACCGGCGCCGGTGCCGCTCGGCGGGCCGGGTCGCGGGATCTTCCGGTGGTTCTGCCCGACGGGACTGCTCATCCGGCGCCGGGTCCGCCCCCCGGCGCGCCGTACGGGCAGACGTTGATGATGGGCAGGTCCCCGTCCGTCTCGATGGCGTCCCCGCCCCCGTTGCGGGCGTGATAGCCGGAGGAGTACTGCTGGACGACCTGGATCGTAGCGCCCACGGAGTGCAGGGATGCGACGACGAGGTCGCGCTCTCGGTCGGTGTCTGCGGCGATCTTGTGGGTGATCTGGAACGTGAACAGGGACAGTCCCACGCGCCGGTCGAAGGTGGCCGCCCCGATGAGGTCGACGGCGTATCCGCCCGGGAGCCTCCACCCCGGCGGGCAGATCCAGAACCGGACGTGGTGGCGCTGGGCCGGGCTGCCCGCCACCTCCCGCTCGAACGCCAGGGACTGCCTGTGACCGAAGGCGAACAGGGAACTGACGGGCGCCGCCGGGTAGCTGCGGCGGAACATGAACGCCCGCACGATGCGCCAGCCGGTGCTCAGGGTCAGCGGATCCGCGGCGGTCCAGCCGGCCCCGACCATCGCGGCGGACAGCCGCGCGGGAGTACCCACCACCGCCAGGTTGACCGGGTCCCCCAGCAAGCCGTCGGAGGTGCGGGCCCGCCCGATGAAGTAGCTGGGGACGTAGATGCCGGTGAGCAGACGGTTCAACCGGGGCAGGAGCACATAGGCCGACAGCACCCAGACGGGCAGGAACAGCCAGGGCAGGCGCCCATCGTCGTCGACCTCCTCGAGGACGAGGTGGTAAACGCCCCAGCCGGCCAGCACGCTGGTGACGAGGAAGCCGAACCGGTGCGCCCACAGGACCACCGTGGCCCGGCGGGCGCCGCCCTGGGACGGAAGGCTCTGCTCGTCACTGTCGGGATTTCCACTTCCTGCATCCACCCCGTGCTCCCCGCCCCGTGCTCCCCGCCCCGGACGTCCCCGGCGCCGGTCGTGGTGCTCCCAGGCTAGTGGCGACACCAGCACCGGCGGAAGCACCGCGGCCCGCCCTGACCGGCCGGCGACCGGCAGTTCCGCCCCAGGCGAGTCGTCCTGCATCCTCCTGATGCCCGACGGCAGCGGAGCCTCAGCAGCAGGAGCGGACGCGCCGGCACCTTGCCCGGCTCGGTGCCGGCCGCGGCGGACGCGACCCGGCTGCGTGCTCTCCACTTCTCCGTGGGGTGAATGCCTGGAACCTGGTCCACGACCGGGTCGGCCTTCAGCATCGGCGGAGTGCTGCACCCTGTTCCGGCCGCCGGTGGAGGCCGGGTTGGCATCATGGGCTCATGAGTGAGATCAAGGACCCCACGCCGCGTTCCGTCGAGCTGAGCCGCACCACCACCGGCCACTACATTGCCCGCAACCTCGCGGGGGCCGAGATCGCCTTCGGCCGCGGTGAGGGCCTGCTGTCCCCCGTGGAACTGCTGCTGGCCGCCATCGCCGGGTGTTCCTCCATCGACGTGGACACCGCGACCTCCCGCAGCGCGGAGCCTTCGCAGTTCCGGGTCGAGGCCACGGGGCAGAAGGTCGTCGAGGAGAACGGCGCGAACCGCCTGGCGGACCTGCGCCTCTCCTTCCACCTCTCGTTCCCCGACGACGCGGCCGGCCGCAAGGCCGCCGGCATGGTCGAGCGCCTGGTCGCCCTCTCCCACGACAAGTACTGCACGGTCTCACGGACGGTGGAGCACGGAACCGCCGTCCGCCACGACGTCAGCGTGGGCATCGACGGCGCCGCGGACGAGCCCCGGTAGACGGCCGCGATCACAGCCCCGCGCGGGAGCGCGCGCCGCAGGCTCCCCCGCCGGGCCGCGGGGGAACGGACCGGCCGCACCAGCCTCGTGCTGTTCATCGGGCGGTCACGTGCCCGCCGCCCGAGCGGGTCAGGATGAGCCCGCCTACACTGCGCTCAAGAGACTCCGACCGGAGAGGATCGGCCGATGCCCGACGGAAAACGGCAGTGGATGCCCGCCGACCAGTGGGGGGTGCGCGAGAACCTGCGGGAGTTCATCGACCACCTCACCCGAAAGGGCTACACCGTGCCCCACGGGCACGAGGAGGACCCGGACCTGATCGATCCAGGGGGCTCGGCCGTGGAGACCTGGCGGGAGGACTACCCCTACGACGAGCTGATGAGCCGGGAGGAGTACGAGCTCGAGAAGTACCGGCTGCAGATCGAGCTGCTGAAGTTCCAGTACTGGGGCCAGGACCACGACCTCCAGCACGTGATCGTGTTCGAGGGCCGCGACGCCGCCGGCAAGGGCGGGACGATCAAGCGCTTCACCGAGTACCTCAATCCGCGGGCGGCCCGGGTCGTGGCCCTGACCAAGCCCTCGGACCGGGAGGCCGGTCAGTGGTACTTCCAGCGCTACATCCGCCACCTGCCCACGGCCGGGGAAATGGTGCTCTTCGACCGCTCCTGGTACAACCGGGCGGTGGTCGAGCGCGTGATGGGCTTCTGCACGGACCGGCAGTACGAGCAGTTCATGGCCCAGGCCCCGGTGTTCGAGAAGATGCTCGTGGACTCGGGCATCCACCTGACCAAGTTCTGGTTCTCCGTCACCCAGCAGGAGCAGCGCACCCGGTTCGCGATCCGTCAGATCGACCCGGTGCGCCGGTGGAAGCTCTCGCCGATGGACCTGGCCTCCCTGGACCGGTGGGAGGACTACACGGACGCGAAGGAGGAGATGTTCCTGCGCACCGACACCGACCACGCCCCGTGGGTCACGGTGAAGTCCAACGACAAGAAGCGGGCGCGGGTCAACGCGATGCGCTTCTTCCTGGACCAGTTCGACTACGAGGACAAGGACCCGGACGTCGTCCATCTGCCCGACCCGCTGATCGTCCGGCGCGGCCGCGACGCCGTCGGCGACTGAGCCCCGGACCCTGGACGTGTGGCCGGTGCTCGTCGCCGGAGTCGGCTCGGGCCTCCTCGGTGGCTTCTACCTGGCGTTCTCCCTCGTGGTGCTGCCTGCACTGGGGCGCCGCCCCTCGGGCGAGGCCGTCTCGGCGATGATCGCCGTGAACCGGGCCGCGGTGCGCGCCCCGTTCCTGATCCTGTTCTTCGGCACCGCCCTCGCCTGCCTGGTCGTGGTGGGCACGGCCGTGTCCGGGACCGGTGCGCCGGTCCGGGTGGCGGGCGCGCTGGCCTCCCTCGCGGGATGGGTTCTGACCCTGGCGGTCAACGTCCCGCTCAACACCGGACTGGCGCACACGGATCGCCGGGACGTGGTGTGGTCCGCGTACGCACGGCCGTGGGGGCGGGCCAACCACCTCCGGGCGGGACTGTCCGTGCTCGGAGCCCTCGCCCTGCTGTCCCCGGTTCCCTGACCGCTCCGGGGCCGGGAACGCAGGACGGGCCCACCGGCGCACCACCCGTGTCAACAAGTATTGACACCCGTCGAGTTGTCATCGTACGTTGACGCCCAGGAGGTGGTCCGGCGATGAGTGAGGTCACGATGGGCGCGCTGGTGGCGCAGGCGGAGGACGACGACCCGTTGCGGGCGCTGGCGGCCACGGCGGAGCTGCACCGGCAGGTGTCGCAGGCGGAGACCGTGGCCGTGCGCCGGGCCCGAGCCCGCGGCGCGTCCTGGGCGCAGATCGCCGCGGCCATGGGAGTGAGCCGGCAGGCGGTGCACCGCAAGTACGGGGGCTCGAGGTTCGGACGTGGCTGAGCCCGCCGCTGATGCGATGCAGGCGCCCCGGGGGCGTTTCCGCGACCTCACGGCCTACCTCACGGAGCACCGTGGCGTCCTGGGCGGGGTGCTCGTCCTGTCCGTGCTGGGGGCCGGGCTGAGCCTGGCGCAGCCGGTGGTCGTCAACCGCGTCATCGGGTCCATCGGCACCGCCCGTTCGCCGGCGCCGGAGGTCGCGGGGCTGGTGCTGCTGGTTCTCGGCGCCGGCCTGGTGGGCGCGGTGCACCAGTACCTGCTCGAGCGCACGGCCGAGGGCGTGGTGCTCTCCGCCCGCCGGAGACTCGTGGGACAGCTGCTGCACCTGCCCGTGCGGGAGCACGACGCCCGCCGGGCCGGGGACCTGGTCTCCCGGGTCGGCTCGGACACCACCATGGTGCGGGCCGCCCTGACCGGCGGGCTCGTGGACGCCCTCGGCGGGGCTCTGGTGTTCACCGGCGCGCTGGTCGGGATGGCACTGCTGGACCCGCTGCTGCTCGGCATCACGCTCGGCGTCGTCCTGGTGGCCGTGGTGGCCGTGGTGGTCGCCTCGGCACGGATCCAGTCCCTCACCCGCTCCGCCCAGGAGGCGGTGGGCCGGCTCGCCGCGGGCGTGGAACGCGCCGTGTCGGCGGTGCGCACCATCCGCGCCGGCGGGGCCACCGACCGCGAGATCGCCCGGCTGGAGGCCGAGGCGGTGTCGGCCTACGGCTACGGGGTGCGCGTCGCCGGCGTGGGCGCCGTGCTCTGGCCCATCAGCGGACTGGCCGTCCAGGGATCCTTCCTGGCCGTGCTCGGCGTGGGCGGCTACCGCGTGGCCTCCGGCGCGCTCGCGGTCGCCGACCTGGTGACCTTCATCCTGTTCCTCTTCATGATGGTCATGCCCCTGGGGCAGTTCTTCTCCGCGGTCACCACGGTACGCACCGCCCTGGGCGCCCTGGGCCGCATCCAGGAGATCCTGGACCTGCCCCGCGAGGACGCCGACGACGCACCGGACCGGACGGACCCCGCACCTCGCCCCGGGAGCGGCGCAGCCGGTCCGGGAGAGGGCCGGCGACCCGTCGAGCTGGTCTTCGACGAGGTCAGCTTCGCGTACGGATCCGGCCGTCCCGTGCTCGAGCGCCTCGGCTTCACGGTCCCCGCCGGGTCGACCACCGCGATCGTCGGGCCGTCGGGGGCGGGCAAGTCCACCTTGCTCTCCCTGGTCGAACGCTTCTACGACCCCGATGCAGGGTCCATCCGGCTCGACGGCACCGACGTGCGCGCCATGTCCCGCGCCGATCTGCGGGCCCGGATCGGCTTCGTGGAGCAGAGCGCGCCGGTGCTGGCCGGGTCCCTGCGGGAGAACCTCGTGCTCGCGGCCCCCGAGGCCGACGAGGACTCCTGCCGGGCGGTGCTGGACGCCGTCAACCTCCTGGAGCGCGTCCAGGCGCACCCCGACGGCCTGGACGCCACCGTGGGGGACGACGGCGCCGGTCTCTCCGGCGGCGAGCGCCAGCGCCTGGCCATCGCCCGGGCCCTGCTCGCGGACACCCCGCTGATGCTGCTCGACGAGCCCACCGCCAGCCTGGACTCCCGCAACGAGAAGGCCCTGCACACCGCGATCCGCTCCGCCGCGGCCGGGCGAACGGTGCTCATCGTCGCCCATCGGCTGTCCACCGTGGCCGGCGCCGACCAGATCGTGGTGCTCGACCAGGGCCGCGTGACGGCCGTGGGCACCCACGACGAGCTCCTGAGCACCTCGGAGCTCTACCGCGAGCTGGCTCGCCACCAGCTGCTCGTCTGAGCCGCGGCCCGGCGGCGGACCGCCGGGCCGCGGCCGGTCAGCCGGTGTTGCGCAGGCCGGCGGCCACCCCGTTGATGGTGATGAGCAGGGCTCGTTGCAGGCCCTCGTCGACCTCCCGGCCCTCGGCGTCGTGCTCCCGGATCCGGCGGAGCAGCTCGACCTGCAGGTAGGAGATGGGATCGAGGTACTGGTCCCGCACCTCGAGCGTCTGCTTCAGGGTGGGGTTGCCGTCCAGCAGCTCCGCCTGCCCGGTGAGCCGGGCCAGCTCGTCGAGGGTGAGCTCGTACTCGCGGCGGATCGCCTCGAACACGTGCTGGAGCCGCTCCGGCACGAGCGCCCGGACGTAGTGGGCGGCGATCTCCAGGTCGGTCTTCGCCACGGTCATCTCCACGTTGGAGATCACGGAGCGGAAGAAGTGCCAGCGCGCCAGCATGGTGCGCAGGTCCTCCTCCATCCCCGCCTCGCGGGCGGCGCGCAGGCCGGAGCCCACCCCGAACCAGCCGGGCACGATCTGGCGGGACTGCGTCCAGCCGAAGACCCACGGGATGGCCCGCAGCCCGGACAGGCCCTTGTCCGACGACGGGCGCTTGGCCGGGCGGGAGCCGATGTTCAGCGCACCCAGCTGCTCCACCGGGGTGGCGGAGAGGAAGTACTCCGGCAGGTCGGGGTCCTCGACCAGGCCCGTGTAGGCGGCGAAGGCGGCGTCGCTGACCACGTCCATGACCTCGCCCCACCGGTCCAGCTCCGCCTCGGTGGAGCGCGGGTCCTGGTGCAGCGCCGTGGCGCGCAGCACGGCGGCCAGGGACAGCTCGAGGTTCTCGCGGGCCAGGGCGGGGAGGGAGAACTTGTCGCTGATGACCTCGCCCTGCTCGGTGAACTTGATCTCGCCGGCCAGCACGCCGCTGGGCTGGGCCAGGATCGCGTCGTGGGTGGGCCCGCCGCCGCGCCCCACGGACCCGCCGCGGCCGTGGAAGAGCCGCAGCCGCACCCCGTGCCGGGCGGCGACATCGCGCAGCCGGCGCTCGGTCCGGTGGATCTCCCACCGGCTGGTCATCACCCCGGACTCCTTGTTGGAGTCGGAGTAGCCGAGCATGACCTCCTGGATGTTCCCGCGCGCGGCGACCACCCGCCGGTAGGCCGGGTCGGAGAGCAGCTCGTCGATGACCTCCGCGGAGCGGCGCAGCTCCTGGACCGTCTCCAGCAGCGGCGCGAAGCCGAGGGTGGCGCGGTCCTGCTCACCGGTGAGGTCCACCAGCCCGGCCTCGCGGGCCAGGATCACGGGCGCCAGGATGTCGTCCGCGTCGCGGGTCATGGACACGATGTAGGTCTCGACGATCTCCTCGCCGTAGGTCTCCTGGGCCCGGGCGATCTCCCGGAAGACGGCGAACGTCCGGTCCGCGTCGCCGTCGAGCTGCACGGCCCCCGTGGCCAGCCCTGGCGGGGCGAGAGGACGGCGGCCGGCGAGCTCCCCGGCGAGCACGGCGGCGCGCGCGCCGCGGTCCATGTCCGCGTAGGGCTGGTCGAGCTCGCCGAGCCGGTCGAGCAGCTGACCCACGGCCTCGTGGTGGGCGTCGGCGTGCTCGCGGACGTCCAGGGTGGCCAGGCCCAGGCCGAACCCGGCGATCGTGCGGGTGGCGGCCGCGAGCGTGCCGTCGGCGGCGAGCGACCCCGCGTGGTGGCGCAGCGAGCGGGCCACCACGTCGAGGTCGGCCACGAGCTCCGCGGTGCTCCGGTAGTCGCGGCCCGGCTCGTGGACGGTCTCCTCCGCGAAGCGGCGGCGCGTGTTGATCAGCTTGGCCTTGATGCAGGTGAGCTTGAGCCGGTAGGGCTCCTGCGCGTTGAGCTCCAGGACCCGCGGGTCCAGGCCGGGCAGGTGGGCGACGTCCCGCTCCACGGACTCCTGGAGCTCGGGGTCGATCTCGACGATGGCGGTGGAGGAGGACAACCGGGAGATCAGCACGTCCAGGAAGCCCAGGGCGATGTCGACGGCCGCCTGCCCCTGCAGCTGGAGCACCCGGCGGGTCATCTCGGGGGTGACGTTGGGGTTGCCGTCCCGGTCGCCGCCGATCCAGGAGCCGAAGCGCAGCGGCGGGGTGCTCGCCGGCAGGTGGACGTCGTGCTGGGCGAGCTGCTCCTCGAGGTCCGCGAGCAGCACGGGCATCGTCTCGGTGAGGACCTCGCGCAGGTAGTACAGGGCGTTGCGGGCCTCGTCGAGCGGGGTGGGGCGGTTCTGGCGCAGCTCGTCAGTCTGCCAGAGGAGCTCGATCAGCTCGGCGAGGCGCCGGTCCTGGCTGCGGCGCGCGGCGGAGCCCTCGGGGGTCTCACGGGCCAGGATGTCGGAGAGGTGCCGGATCTTGGTCAGCACGGAGCGCCGGGAGGCCTCGGTGGGGTGCGCGGTGAACACCGGCCGGACGTCCAGTCTGCCCACCGCCTCCCGCAGCGCATCGGGACCGGCCTCGGCGGCGACGTCGGTGACGGCGGCGGCGAGCCACCCCTCGTCCTCGGGGCGGCGGCCGAGCACCCGCACGCGGTGCACCTGCTCGGCGGCGTTGGCCAGGTGGAAGTAGTGGGCGAAGGCCCGCACCAGGTCCGTCGCCCGGTCGAGGGGCAGGGAGCCGAGCAGGTCGCGGACCTGGCCCGCGGCGTCGTCGGTCCCGGAGGCCTTGGCGTCCTTCGCGTCCTTGGTGAGCCGGCGGACCTGCTCGACCAGCTCCAGCAGCTCCTCGCCGCGCTGGCGGGCCAGGGTCTCCCCCAGCAGGGTGGTGATGCGGCGGACGTCCGCACGCAGCGGGGCATCGATCACCTCGGCGCGGTGGCGATCGGGGGCGGCGGTGCGGTCGTGCTGAGTCGTCATGTCGCGGCTGCTCCTGGCTGGTCGGTCGTCACGGTGGCGCGCACGACCGACGAGCGGTCGCGCCGTCGGTGCCTACCGTGCCACCCTACCCCGGGTGATCCACGTCGCAGGGGCCGCCTCGGCCGAAGGCCTCGGGGAACGCCCCGTGGAAACCCGTGCCGGGCGGACCCGGGGGCGGTAGGTTCGGCGGTGAGCACACTCCGCACGCGCCAGGAGGCACCGGCCATGAGCCAGCACCCGCACGGTCCCGGTGGCCCGCACCGTCCGGGCGGCGACCCGGTCCCCGGGACGGTCCCGCCCCGGCCGCCGATGACCGCCCGGCTGCGGCTGCTGCTGCGGCTCACCCTGCTCTCCCTCGCGGTGAGCGTGGCTGACTCGTTCGTGCAGGCGGTCGCCGGCCCCAGCACGCTGCCCGGCATGGAGGACGTGGTCCGGGTCCCGGGACTGCCCGGGGGCGGGCTGGGCGCGGCCGTGATGCTGTTCGGCGTGGTGCTGACGGCGGCGCTCTACGCCCTCGTCTGGTTCCCGCTGCGCGAGCAGCTGCAGTGGGGCTGGATCCTCGGCATCGTCTTCTGCTCCCTGGCCGTGCTCGGCGACCTCTTCGACCTGGTGGTTTTCCTGCTGGGCGGGCACCTCCTGCCCGGCCTGAGCACCACCGTCCTGGTGGCGGTCAACGTGGTGTGGCTCGTCGTGGCGGGCCGGCCCGAGGTGCGCGCGGCGCTGCGCTGAGGAGTGTGCCCTGGGACGTGCTCGGTGGCGAGGGCGCGCCCACAGGCGGCGCAGAAGAACGCCTGTCCTGCCCTCGGGACCCGCAGAGCCGACGAAAAGGGCTGCTGCCCACCGTCGTGCCCATGACGAGGAGCAACGAAGCAGATGGTGCGTGCGCCGGGCGGCGCCCGCACCGCACCGTGGCGGCCCGGAGCGCGACGATGTGATGGGCGGCCGAGCACGCCGTCGCCCC